>PLGM01000078.1 GCA_003139795.1 Acidobacteriaceae bacterium
TCCGCGTTGCAACTGCAGATTCCGAGAAGGGCTGAGATAGGAACGTGCTTCCAAATCAGCGCTTCCGCCTGATACCGCTCTTTCTTCCCTGGGTCGTCTGGGTCATGGTGGAAATCCTTTTGATTCAATAAGGTCCAATCGATTTTGTTCAGATCGCCCAGATCGGTGTAGTAGTTTGCCATTGCCGGATACGCGTGTTGATCCGTAAACACGAACGGAATTTGAAGCTCCGCTATCCTGGCCAGCGAGGAGACAACGATCAGAATCTCTTCATTCGGAACCTGCCGCACGTTGTATCCCGTGTGGATGTTGTACATCATGATCGAGAAGGGCGTGAAATAGAACGGCACGTAGTCGCTCAACGACCCTCCGGGACCAACCCGAACTTTCCGCTGATTTCGCCTTCCGATGAGATCGACATTTCCTATGTTGCGATAATTAGGATCGGCGATCTCTCCATTGCTGGCGTGCAGTCCGTGATCCAGAATCCATGGCAGATTGTCACGATGGATGATCCGGAAGATCAGAGCTTTCTCGGGATTGAGAGTCGTTGCCATCTTGGTTGAACTTGCGACCTGCCTTGGGGATTCTGAGAAAGACATCTGAATCAAAAAACATCCAGACGCAAGAAAATGAATGACTTATGACCTGTGAACCCTGCCATGGATTCCATTTCTATTCTATCCGACCCGGTTCGGTGCCGGTACCCTCTTGGACCGCCAGACGGCATCATCGAACTCCTTGTTCAGTTTGGTGAATTCCGCTTCAGCGTTTTCCGAAGGGATTTTCTTCTCTTCAGCCGATCAGCAAGTCAACCTGATGAGCAGATAATGGTTCATGCTCCGGCATTGAAGCGCGTTGGACCTGAGAACATGGTCTCATCGCATAATGATCCAGTATTCTCGCCAACCTCAAGTACGAGCGAATCCGGGCAGTTCAGCATCCTCTCTTCCCGGAAGAAGAGACCAACGCCGCTGACTGATGCGAGTTTGGAACTACCCCATCAAGTCCCCATGTCGTCTTCATCGCCGGCAAACGGAAAATCCACTTTAAGATCGAAGCGGTTATCGTCGTTCTCATCGTCTTCGTCATCGACTTCGCCGCCCTCCTGCGTCGCCGCGAATGCATCGCGCTCCCGCTTGTCCCTGCGAACGGTCAGCAGTTGCGTACCAATCGTGTGCTTCGGTACGAAGCAATAGTTGTAGAACGCCTCGAACAGCGCGACGTTCGGTACCCTCTTTTGCTCCAAGAGGTCGCGGAGATGATGCGTGTAAAGGGCGCGGAATGCCTCTGGCGTGATGATGTGCGTCAACCGCTTGCCGGCGAGTTTCGCAGTTGCCTCCAGCCAACCATCCTTGATCCAGGCGTGGATTTCGGACTTTCTCACGTGAAGAGTCCGCGCCAAAGCTTCGACCGAAAAGCAATCGCAGCGGATTTCTTTGACTTTCAAGTCATGTCGGCGCAATTTGCAGCGGATGGCATTCGGGCTGCGGCCAAGGATGCTGGCGGCCTCCTCGACTGAATGCGAGGCAAGTTGCTCGCGTAGGGACTCGATTTCTTCTTCGGTCCAGCGCCGGTGTTCGTCCCGGCTATTCAAACCAGCCTGGAGTACAAAACGCCAGCACGCCTCCCTCGACCGGCCGGTTTGCCGTTGCAAGCGGCGAACCAGTTGATCGAGTTTATGGCCTGAAAGCACACGGGCCTGGATTGCCAAAGCTGTGGCATCTGGGCCCCAAACATCAGACGATCTCGGTCTGTGTTCAGCAGTCATGGGGACACCTCGGCAGTGGGGAGATGCAGAGAAACCCCTATCCCTATTGATCTATCCTGAAGCGAACAGCGAGATGCGGAGTCATGCTCCGCCTTATCTTCTTTCTCCTTGAGTCAGGTTGATTGCAGGCAACACTTACACAGTTATGCCGCGCCACTGCAGGTCGCAGTTAGCTTGGCAAGTCTCTATCTCCAACGGACATCTATCGTCTCGTGTTCGCGAACATAACGCGGCGAACTTCATCGATTCCTACTTGAAATGCGCCTCCTGTTGTGGCAGAATCTGGATCATGCTTCACCGTGGCTCAACTGCGAAGCGATGTCTTGATTGCTGCGGGGCGTTCTGTCGCATCTTTCCCTGTAACTACTAAAGGCACTTTCGTTGGGTGTTTGGGGCAGGCCGGTGAACTTTTATTGCTACCGAAACAATCTGGCCGCGGTCCAAACATCTCAAGATGTGTGGTGGTTATCCCCCAGTGTGACGGACGCTCTCATATGCAGCCACAAGGCAGCAACTGGAAAGAGCCAACATGGAGTTGGGCATCATTCGACTGGAAGCCCGGCTTCAAATGAAAAACTGGAGGCCGCTGCAAAGGCAGCATGGCCTTATGCGATACGCTGCGCCTGGACGTATCTCTACGATCACGCTGCAGCTTATGACCTCATGGATTACGCGGTAGAAAATGCGGCGAGCTACATCCTCCGGCATGCGGAGTGCCCGGAGATGAAGTTGACGGCGCGCATCAAGAGCGTCATTAAACGCCACGCGCAGCAGCAATCCGCAAAGCGGCGGTCTGGAGATTCCGTATGGGTCGTTGATCGATTTGGAAAAGTTGTATATTGGTCAACCAGAGGCAGAGCAGAGGGTCTATGGAAGAGAGCTATTGGAGCGCCTTTCACCCGTTGCCCAGTCGATTGTAAAATGGCGCGCTCTGGGATATCCGTGGCGGACAGATCGCTGAATATCTTGAAATGGACCACACCGCCGTTCGTCGAGCCTATTTCCGGGAGATGGAGTCGCTGCTCCATGATCTCTCCCAGCCTGGAGAATTGTTTCAATGGATATGAGATTGCGTTGGTTCTCACGTGCGGAAGATCGCCTTGATGCTTGGGTCACAAGGCAACATCAGGAACGTGTCCTTGAAGGGAGAACTGCGCCTGTCGGCCCCTGTCCTGACGTAGAGTTCCTGGAAGGCGTTGCCCGACAATCCAAGCAGATCGCCTTGTCGGACCCGAGAGTGAATCATGCAGCCAATTGTCCTGTCTGCATGAGAAGGCTGCTCCAACTGCGGCCCCAACATCAGTCGCGTCGGCGAAGACTGGTGGTCACCGTCGCAGTTGGTTGTTGTCTCCTAATTGTCGCCGCATTCGTCGCGGTGTCGTGGCGCGGAACGAATGCGCTGCACCCAGTCGACAATATGGCTGCGATACCGGAGACCATAGACTTATCGAATGCCGGGACGCTTCGGGGGCTTCCATCCAACTCAACCGAACCCAGTCCGTTGCAATCTNNCGGTTGCTGTCACGCGCGATCAGACGGTCAATGACCCGCTGGCTCACGGCAACGCTGCCGCAAACGGTGGTGGAGACCAAGAGGAGGTCTTCGTTGATCTTGATTTGCGGCAATCCAGACCCGGGGCCTATTTTCTTTCGACGACCCATGAGCAGGATCAAGCGTCGTACTACTACCCTTTACAAATCAAGTAGTCGAGCGGCGGATGTGGCCCTGGAATCGTGAGTTGGGCTGCAACAATCGAAGAATACATCGCCTGATAAGCAATATGGATTGACGCTGGGCGACTTTCAGTGACCTAGGGTCTTAATCGTTCCTTCGTTCTGCTGCCGTTATCGACAGACGTGAAAACTGCGGTTTCGGTTGTGGTTGCGCATCTTGCAGTCTTGCCAAGGAGAGTGGATCTACACGTTCAAATAGTTCGTTGCGCCATTCAAACGGATGCACATTAGCGATTGCCTGCACTTCCGTCCCAGCCATAAAACGACGACCATCGAACACAATCCCAAAGGTCAAGCCGTTCCACCTCGGATATAGGCCGACCAACTGAGGCGCACCGCCGCTGTGTGGATCAGTTCCTCCAGAAAGGGCGTCGCAGAATGAACTAAAGATACCTCGAGCCGTACGTCCCTGAACCCTTCTCCAATCGTTATTGCGTTCGACTAGTGCGCGAGATCCAGTTCCGAGACTCACCACCAGGACGGATTCCGTGGGAAGCGCCAATTCAACACTCGAAAGAGGATTCGTCTTCGACCAATCAATCCTCCAGAGTCGGAAACGAGCATCTCTGCCTTCGCCGTCCCGAGAAAAGTGCACAATGGTGGAGGCTTTATCTCCGTGCGCTGGATATGCCGCGGATGCCGCCGACAGCGCATCTGAGATAGCCATTTGGCGAATTGAAGAGGATGCTCCCTCAGCAAAAAGCAACCCTCTGTCGGCTTGTTCCACAACTTGGCGAAGGGCAAGTGTGGGAAATTGCACATCACCGCAGTATCCAAAGATGTCTGGTGATTTCTCTGCGACGAACAGCTTCTGCGCGGCATCCCATTGGGCTCCGGTCGGCCAAGTGATCTTGCTGTCGCTGACGAGATAACAGGCAGAAGGTCTGCGCGAATCGACGGAGATCCACGCGGCAAGTGTTGTCAAGGAATTGGCCCTCTCAATCCTCGGTTGTCTTTCATTGTAAACTTGTGGAAGGGCGATGCCCACGACGCAACTCCCGGAGCTTCCACCACCCATTGATATGGGAGCTGACGGTCGAGGACCTACTCGGGCCCGTAAGGGTCCGAGTGGCCGGGTAAGCCTACTACCAATGGAAATTCAGCTACAAATGATGCACGGCAAAACGGCCCTCATCAGATGAACTTCCTTAATATCAGGAGCACAAACTTGCCTCAGCTCACTCTCGCGATTGGAGACCACTCGTTAGAACAACTTCGCTGCTCGTGTGGTGCATGGGCCGCGCTTTCTTTGGAATCGACGGAGGTAATACGGAACGGGGTAACGATCTGCGGTCCGATGCCGACCCTTCAGTGCACTAGCTGCGACACTGTCCGCCTTCCACATCGAATGAAGATGGCCCTTCATGAACTAGCTCAAGAAGCAGCTCGACGAGGGACATCCCAAGTACGGATCAACGTCCCTGCAGCAGCCGCAGCCGAACAAAAGTTTCCTTTTTGCAAAGGCGTGCCGTTGACGTATGAAGCGCTTGACTGGCTTTACATTCCTGGCCTCAGTCATAGCGGAGCGGGCTTCTTGACCCCCGTCTTCTTCGACAGAGATATTCTCACGTACTTCTACAACCATCCCAATTACGCCGTTTCTTTCGGCTCTGACACATACGGAACGCTGTATACAAAGGAAGGTTATATATCGTTTGGGGTCAACGAGAATGGCAAGCTCATCATGTGGCTCGGAGATTTGGATAAACTATCTTCTCGGGATCAGTTGTTGCTCGCCGCGCACAACGTACCATCTGATCATGCCATCGGATGCGAATTCTATGATGGGCAAATCGAAGCCGTTTTTACTGGGGCATCTCAGGAGCGGCGACTGATACGCGTTTCTGGCAAGTTCGCCGCCGCTCTGATCGAGAAGTTCGAGCTTTTGAAAATATTCAAGATGGATGCCGAAGCCGCAACGCTACTTAAGGCACTCTGTAGGCCGGCGTTATTCACAGAATCAGAGTTCGGAGATGCCATGGAGCGAATGACAAAGCTCTTCATCGAGCGCCTTGACGTTGGCCCTCTGAAAGACATGCTGAGGAGTCTCCTCAACCAAGACGAACGTAAGAAGATGGAAGGGCTCCGAGAACTGAAAACGCTTCAGCTCTGGGCGGAGAGACGTCTTGGCATGTCGTCGGCAGGAGAAATACTCGCACCGTTGTTTGTCCTCTACGATCTGCGCGTCGCTTACAAGCACCTGCTCCCTCAAAGCAGGGCAGAAGAGATGAAGAAGAGCTGTCGGAGTCGGCTGAACCTGCCCGAAGATGCCAGCCTCGATAACATTTACACGACGATCACAGCGCAGTTGGAAGCTACGTTTATTGCACTGACTCAAGCAGTTTGCGAAATATCCAGCACGCCACGCTGATAAGCTAAACCGTGCTGAAATTCACCCACCACCGATACTAACCTCGGATTAGTATTGGTAAACGCCGATGTGGCCAGAATGGCTATTGGACTTATGCAAAATTGCAGAGGCGCTCGTCGGGAACTCCATTCGGGTTTGTGGAAACAGCATTTCCTGGAGATTCAACCACCTCATACATTTTGCCGATTCCCGATAGATTCGACGCCATATTTAATTTGGCTGTCCTTGTTTGCCTGTGCTGCTTGCCAATCGAATTCAATGAGTTCGTCGGGTTGGATGGACGTTCCTTCAAGTACTGCGCCTTTCCATGTGTGGTAGGCTCCAGTGGGCAGTGCCAACCGGAATCCCTGGCCGACCTTGACTGAAGTGGCGGAGAGCAACTTCCCGGCTGTCTTCTCGCCGATGATTCTGGCCAGATTGTTCTCCTGAGCAAACGCGACGATCATTTCGGCGGCGCTTGCAGTGTGGCGGTTCACGAGGAGAGTCACCCTTCCGTGGAACTCCTTGCGGCCCAACCCCTCCGTCTCAAGCACTATGGGCGTTTTGGCCAGCATTGCCGGCGCAAACTTCAATGCGAGCAACCAGAGCGCATTTTTGGAGGCAGGGATGGCATGAAATCTCCGAAATCGCTGCTTCTCTGAATCGAGATCGGGCGTGACGCGCTTTCTGTCGAGGGCGAACCCTACCGGAATCATGCCGGGCGTGAGCAAGCTCATGACGCGAAGGGCTCCGATCCCTCCTCCGGTATTCCCACGGAGGTCGATGATGAGGCTGTCGATCTTTCCCAGCCCCTCGACAGCGCGAGAGATTTCGTTGGCCACTTCGACGCCGACCAGCCCAGGGAACATGGCAACCTTCAGATAGCCCAATCCGTCTTCGAGATGGCGCGCCTCAACCAGCGTCGGCTCGATAAAGTGGAGTTTCTTTCCTTTGGGCCGCGCCACATCGACCGCGACGGCGCGCCGCTGATTGTCGCCGCCAACAATCTCCAGACTGGTTTGCTTGCCCATCGCGAAGACTGGATGCTCAGGCGGGACAATCTCCCGCCCATCTACGTTGAGAAGAATGTCTCCTGGCTTGATTCCGGCATTCGATGCGGCGCCGCCTGAGTGAACATCCTGAAATATCCAGCGCTTGCCGAAAGGCGTTTCGTCGGCAAGGTAGGTTGCGCTCAGCGCGGCCCGGCTGGAAGCTCTGCGGGCGCTGCCGTGAAAGAAGCCCAGATGCGAGGCGTGCAACTCTGCCAACAAATCAGTCATGGCCTGCTCAAAGCCATCTGGCGTGCTGGCTGCTTCAATCAATGGCCGGTGGTGATCGACAGCGGCGCGCCAATCGTCATTCAACTTTTCAGGTTTATAGAAACGCTTCTCCAGGGCGGCCAGTACCTTGTCGAGGATCGCGCGGCGTTCGCTAGTGGAAAGCTGTGGAGGCGCTGTCGTGGCAGAATGACTCGCCGTCATCGGGAACTCCTTGGAGTGAGATTGACCGTTGGCGCTGAAAAGAGGCTGCCGCGAGGATTGCCGGCGAACACGAAGCCCGCCCAGTAGTACGGCGGCGCTCCAGAGTTCAGCATTTCAAGTTGTGCCTGTCGCAAAGCCACGGCCTTCTCCTCGCGACGGCCGAGGTGGTCATAGAAGACGGTCATCAGGTGCGCCGTTGCGTGATCCTCAAGTTCCCAGAGAGTGGAGACAACGCTCTGCGAGCCGGCCTCGATGAATGCATTGACGATACTGGCGACGCCCTCTTCTCCGACTGGCCCGACGCCGGTGTTGCAAGCAGAGAGCGTGTCGGCTGGCTCGGCGAGATTGACGCGCGTGAACTCAACCGCCTGACGCAGATCGTCACAAAGTTGATACTCATCGCCCACGCTTTTGAAATACTTCTTCAACCAGGGATCGGGAATATATTGCACAGAGCGGGCCGAATAGCGTCCGGCGCGCGCGCGGCGCAGAATGCTCGTATCAATGTCAGACGAGATGATTTCCACATCCCACTCTTTGATGCCCGGCCAGTTCTCCAGCAGAAACATGGCCACCGAATATGGCTCCTCGCCACTCGATGAGGGAATGCACCAGATTCGAATGGGATCCGCGCCGGTCCTGCGATGGACAATCTGCGGAAGAATGGAATCGACGAGGCACTTGAACTGATATTCCTCGCGCAGAAAATAGGTTTCATTGACCGTCATGATATTGGTGAGCTGCTGCAACTCATCACCCGAAGCCTGAAAGCGCAACATTGTGAAGTAGCCGCGAAAACTTCCCGTTCCAGTGGCTTCAATGCGCTCCACCAGGCGCTTGTCGACAAAGTAGCGCTTGGATTTTTCAAAACTTATGCCAGTGCGACGGTAGAAGTACTCTTTGAACTTCAAGAAGTCTTCGTCGGTAATGGCTGCGGATTCTGGCTGGGACGCATAGATGCTCATTGGCTCTCAGATTTCACGAACGCGTTTCAGCGCCAGATCAGCGGCAAACTGGATGTAAGCTTCGTGTGCAAAGCGGGCTTTGAGATGAAGCAACGGATCGATGGCCGCTTCGGTGCCAACTTCGCAGAGCAGATCAACTGCCGTGGCGCAAACATTCACGTGTGTGTCCCGCTCGATTACTTCGATCAAGGGCATCGACCCGACGGTGATCAAGCGAAAGGCCTATGAGAAAGGGCTGATCGACGAAGCGGCACTGGAGCGCATGAGTGATCGCGAGGCCGTTAATCTGATCTTTGCTGCCGGATTATCCACTGCCGCGGTGATATCCGACCTGTCAGGTCGCGGCGTGGGAATGGACGTAGTTAGGACTGCGGTCGATAAACTCAACGGCTCGGTCTTGGTTGAAAGTGAAGTGGGCAAGGGCACATCAATTCGCATTTCGCTGCCGCTCTCGATGGCTGTGACCCAAGTCATGGTTATTGAGTCGGACGGGCAACTCTTTGGCGTACCTATGGAGAATGTGATCGAAACGGTGCGGCTTCCCAGACGTTCCATTCATCGCATCAAGCAAAGCATGACGGCAGTTTTGCGTGGGCGCGTGGTTCCTTTGAAAGCACTCAACAGCTTGCTCGGAATTACCGCTCAACCTGCTGCCAATGCGGACGATGAACTATCTATATTGCTCGTGCAAACGGGGGACGGAGTACTGGGTCTGTTGGTGGACGGCTTCAGAGAGACGCTGGGGGTGATTCAAAAGCCCATGGCGGGCTTCCTCTCCAACTTGTCTGTATGGTCCGGTTCCGCGTTGATGGGTGATGGTTCCGTGCTGATGATTTTGAATATCCGGGAGATCGTTTGATGGCGATTGAATTCAAGAAAAACCGCGTGATCTTTCGAGATGTGGCGCGCGTGGAAGAGGCTGAGGCGCTGCTGGAAGCTTTGCAGAAAAATCCGTCGGCCAAGGTAGATCTCTCCGCCTGCACCCATCTGCATACTGCAAATCTTCAGGTGCTCATGGTGGCTCGGCCGAGCATCGACCGTTGGCCGCAAGACCCTGAGTTGCGCACCTGGCTTGAGGCCGTGCTCAAACCTGCATAGAAAGGCGATTGTATGGCAATGACAATCATGATTGTTGACGACTCACTGACCATGCTGATGAGCCTCAAGACTGGACTGACTCTTAGCGGCTTCAAAGTCATGGAGGCCAATTGCGGTCAGGCTGCTCTGGACAAATTGAAATCGGGAGTCAAGCCCGATCTGATTCTTACCGACATCAATATGCCTGGAATGACCGGCCTTCAGTTGATTGAGAAGATCCGCGCGATGGCCGGATTTCGCTTTACTCCGATTCTCACGCTGACCACCGAAAGTGAAACATCCAAGCGCACAGAAGGAAAGCGCTTGGGTGCGACTGGATGGCTGGTCAAACCGCTAGCCGGCAATGATCTGATCAAAGTCATCAAGCAGGTTTTGCCAGGAGCGTAAGAATATGGCATCGGAGCTGATTGTATTTCAACAATCAATCTCACTCGATTATGCCAGCTTTCCAACTGCCTGTTCAAATGAACGGGAGTTCAAGTCATGACAAATGGCAAGATACGTTTACGCCGCATTAGAAACCGGCTGCTCGGGCAGTCGGCGGTCGGTGTGATATGTAATCTTCTGCTATGGTTCTCCTTGTCAGCCGAGCAAGGTCATTGTTTCATGGAGCATTGGCAACATAATGCCGAATTCTTCTTACTCTTCATTCTGCTTCCAGGAATGATAATTATGCATACGAACTGGAAACAGGACAAGAGCGCTGTCAGCGATATGTGGGCATTTGGTCAGCGCAGTTTCGAAGATATTTCGCATGAACTGGCGGCACGCAAAGCGATTGAATCTGACATTAAAGACTCGAAGCCTTACATTGACGTAATGCACCACCAGATCGGCGATTCGATGGCCGAATCCGAGCGTGAGGTCCTGGAAGTGATGGAGCAGATCGGCATCCTCAATGCGAAGACAAATCATCAGAGAGAGCACATTGCCCAGTCCATCAAGAACGGCCAGGAGTTGACGACAAATACTGAGATTCGCGTCCAGAACAACAAGGAGATCATTGGCGCCATTGAGATGCAATTAAATATGCAGACGGAGGAGTTTAGAAACAACTTCGAGCGCATAAAGGGACTTGCCGGCGAGGTCGGCGCATTGACACCGCTGATCAAAGTCATCACTTCCATTGCTCAGCAGACCAACCTGTTGGCTTTGAACGCCGAGATTGAGGCAGCGCGCGCCGGCAGCTCAGGCAAGGGTTTTTCTGTGGTTGCCTTTGAGGTAAGAAAGCTGGCCGTGCGCTCCACCCAGGCCGCAGCCGACATTGCGGCCAAGATCAATGCGACCTGCAAGCGAGTGGAAGAGGAGATGGCGGATGCCTATAACTCGCTGGAACAGCATGAGGCAAGCAGCGCCATGAGTCAGTTGGTGTCAGACCTTGGAGATATGCAGGCGGAGTTCTGCAAGAACAGCCAACTATTGCTGGACGTTATTAACGAGGTGGACGCCAACTACGCGGAGAGCGTCACTCGGCTTGTCGAAGCAATGGGGCATATCCAGTTTCAGGACGTGATGCGCCAGAGAATGGAGCATGTACAACTGGCGCTGGAACAAATGCGCGACCATCTGATGCAGTTAAGCGATACTGCAAATTGTCCAGGCTGGGACTGCCGATCTCAAACCACCTTCAAATCATTGCTGGAAGCTCATCTCAGTCAATACAAGATGGCCAGTCAGACGGTCACGCATCTTGCCGTGGCCGGAGGAAGGGTCGACAGCGACCTCAGCCAACCTGCCATCGAACTGTTTTGATAGTTCTTAAGCTCAGTTTACTGAGCGCAGCGGCAACCCCTTCAACGGTAGATTTGCCCTGGCATTACCAATCGCTTCTCGCGGAAGAGCGCCACGCAAATTCGCACGGCATCAGCGTCTAGCAAAGTGCCGGCCTGGGTCTCCAGTTCACTCAGTACGGTTCCGTTGGATGTGGGCCGGCATGATGGTGATGTGGGCCGTTGTCTTGATGATGTGGGGCAGCCGAAGGCCGCCCCACGGGTTAAGGCCTCAGAGGCTCGGTGGATGGGCGTGCAGCCACTGCTGCTCCATGCGCGTGACCTTCGCGCGAAGCGGTTCCCAGTAGCTTTCCGGTATCGCCGACTCGCTCACTTCCTCGACGATGTCGGCGAAGTATTGCAGGCTGGTGATCGGGGTTCGGCTTCCGGCATTGAGCATGGCGACATACTTGCGGGCACATCCAAGCAGGATGGCTCGAGTGATCTGTTCCATGGAGACGCCTCGTCGGTGCATGCCGAGCGCCAACTTTTCATCGGCGGCTGAGAAGCTGGCCTGAACGCAAGCTGGGGCCAGGAACAGGGCGCGCACTCTCTCGACGAACTCTGTCTCTGGCTCAAGGGAGCGTTCAGGTGTTTGCTGCCTCTGATACGGCCAGAAGCGGTCGTGGATTTGAAGCACAAGCTGCGGGCTTTGGTCTCTGCGTACGCAACAGACGGCCCGCTCTTCGAGTTCATCCACGTGCATGGCGATGACCGATGGTGTTGTTTCGACAGCTCGCGCCAGTTCCTCCACCGTTGCACGAAGACAACCGGTGTGTCGGCCGGCATGCAGGCAGGCGTAGACGTAGAGCTTGAAAGCGCCATCGGAGAGCAGCGTAATGGCCTGCGCAAACTCTCGACCTGCGGCGAACCATCCGGTGGGCTGTTTGAGGATCAACCGAGGAGTGCTCATAAGCGTCCTCCGGTTGAGTTCGATCCCGTGCACTTGTTCTTCTTGCGTATCGACTCGCCATTCATCTCGATGCGATAAGCGTTGTGAACCAGCCGGTCCAGGATGCTGTCGGCGATGGTTGGATCGCCGATCTGCGCATGCCAACTCTCGACCGGCAACTGACTTGTCAGCACCGTCGAACGCCGGCCATAGCGATCGTCGCAGACCTCCAGAAAGCCGCGGCGCTCGTCGTCGCTCAACGGAGCCATGGCGAAGTCGTCCACCAACAGCACATCGGTGCGCGCGATGCTCTCCAGCAGTCGGCCCAGACTGCCGTCGGCCCGCGCCTGAGCAAGGTCGCGGAAGAGCTTGGCCGCGGACCGATACAACACGCTGTAGCCATCGCGACAGGCCTTCTGCGCCAGCGCTTGCCCGAGCCACGTCTTGCCGATTCCGGTCGGCCCCGTGAACAGGAGATTGAGATGTTGCGCGACCCATTGCGAGTTGGTCAGCCCGCGCACCGTTGCCGGGTCCATCTGCCGCGGATAGCGGTAATTGATGTCTTCCACGCAGGGTTCGGAAGATAACTTCGACTTCTTCAAGCGGCGCGCCAGAGCCTGATTTTCACGCCACGTCCAGTGGTTGTCGACTAACATGCCGAAGCGCTCTTCGAAGTTCAGACCGCGCGCTTCCGGCTCTTCGAGTTGCTTTTGATACGCCTCCGCCATGCCCGTCAGATGCAGTGCATGGAGCTTGTCCAGAGTGGCTTGGTTCAGCATTGGCCAACCTCCAGACGAGTCTCTTGGGCAGCATAATACTCAGGCCCGCGCAGGTTCTCATGCGTTACCGGAGAAGGCATCAACAGTAACTCTGGCAACGGCTGACGATCCAGGCCGCTTTGTAACATCGACTTCACGCTTTGAAAGCGGTAGAGCTTCAAGCGCACGGCCCGCGTCGAGGCCGCTTCCAACCGCGCCGCGCCATACTTGCGCTCCATTCGAATCACTCCCAGAGCCGAGCGATAACCCATCTCCGGATGCGGCTTGCTGGTCATGATGTTTTCCACCAGCCGTGCCGTGAAAGGACCAACCTTGCCCGCCCATTCGATGATGCGCGTCGGCGTCCACTCCAGATACTGCTGATGCGACTTCGGCCGATGCGCCGCATTGGTGCTGGCGCCATGCGCCTTGCTGCTGTGCATATGGCTGGCCACACGCTTGCCTTGATAGAAGATCTCCACCGTCCCGTGCGTGCTGCGCGCCTCCACCTCCTTGCCCACCAGTTGATACGGAGCGCTGTAATAATGGCCGCCCAACTCGATGTGATAATCAAGATTGACGCGCGCCTTCTTCCACTCCGCATACACGAACGGCGTGAGCGGCAACGGCTGCAACGCCGGCCGATCTATCGTCCGATATAATTCAACACGCGAGCCAGCCAGCTTGCGAAATGGACGCTCATTCAGCTTGTGAACCAACTCCAGGATGGCCTCGTTCAACTCCGCCAGGCTGAAGAACTGGCGCTTGCGCAACGCCGCCAGCACCCATCGCTGAACGATCTGTACCGCGACCTCCGCCTTGGCCTTGTCGCGTGGGCGATAAGGCCGCGCCGGCAGGATGCCCACGCCATAATGAATGGCCAGATCGCCATAGGTGCGATTCAGCTCAGGCTCGTAATAGCAAGGCTTCTTCACGCCGGATTTCAAGTTGTCCGGGATAACAAGCTGGCTCGTTCCATCGAAGAACTCGAAGGCCCGCACATGCGAGTGAATCCAGTCCCACAGGTTCTGCGTCCAGGTGGCCTCGGCATAGGTGTAGTTGCTGGCGCCCAGCACCGCGACGAAGACCTGGGCCTGACGAACTTCGCCGCTCTTCGCATCAATCACCGGCACCGTCTGCCCGGCGTAATCCACGAACGTCTTTTCTCCGGCGCGGTGTTCGTGCCGCAGCACCACGTCCAGACGACGCTGCCAGTCGCGGTAAAGCTCACAGTACCAACTGTAGGCGTAGCCCAACAAATTCGCCTGCTTGTACTCTTCCCACAGAAGTTGGAGGGTTACATTCTTGCGGCTCTTCAACTCTCGATGAATCGCCGCGCAGTCCGGCAGGCAACGTTCCTCCGGCGACGCCACCGGAGGCGGCGGAAACAAGCGCCGCTCCAGCGCCACGTCATCCAGATCGGCCGGCAAAGGCCAACTCAGTCCCGCCGCTTTCAGCCGCTCCAGATAGCGCTGGACTGTGCTTTTGGCCACCTTGCAGATCGCGGCGATCTGCCGTGGGGCGAGGTGGGATTCGAAGTAGAGACGCAAGACTTCACGTAACTGTCGCATGGGTAATCTCTTTTCTGGCAACATGTTCTCCTTTGATTTCAGGAAAACATCTGCCTGGGATTACCAGCGACGCCTGCTCCGGCCCTGGCCCACATCACCGTTACGTTGCATGTGGGCCGCAATTACGGTGGTTCCGGGCCATCGTTCCATTCGTTGTGGGCCGGGATTACGCCATGTGGGCCACGATTACGGTGAAACAAAAAATGCGGCCCACATCACAACGGAATCCCGGCCCACGTCACACCGGAATCAGTGGCTCACATCCAATGGAATCACCGGCCTACATCGACCGGAATACGCAGCCAATCTCTAGCGAATCTCCAGATCCGACGGAGGTGCAAACACTTACAGATAGTTTAGGCGCTGCGCAGGCCGATCAACTAGCCGCGCAACGCACAGCGCTAGCCCTCCCGTTCCTTGTTGCGGCCATCAGACGTGATCCTAAGTTTCCATCTCCCGCGTTGGCTCCGGTTTATTCCAGTTTGTTAACCCTCTTAGCTCTGGGCGGAACTAGAGGAGTCTCCACCTACGACTCCAGTCAAGTCCTCATCGAAGGTTTGCTGACTATTGGACTCAATGTACAGGACTATCGAGCACTAATCGACGACGTTGGAGAATTAGCCGGAGAAGGCTTCGGCATCGAAATGATCTTTTGGACACTCGAGGTGATTGAAGCGTTTATGCGTCATGCCACGCCTGACGCTGATGCTCGTGAGATTTTCATGCATCAATTGCTCGCGCGAATTGTCGCGATCAAAATGCGACTCAGCACCCTACAACTGGCTGCAGTGCGGCAACTCGTAATCGAATTTGGGTGGTCCTCTGAGGAACTCCAAACGGTTCAGCATCAAACCGCTCAAGATAGTTTCGCTCTGTGTCTTTTGGACAAGAAGGTCGCCATCTATTCTCTCCTGGAGACTGCAAGTCGCCAGGCAAAATGTGTGCTTGAAGCAGCCGCACCGGGGATATCCGTCGAATGCAATGCGGATTTTGGCGGGACTTCGCGTCTTCGTGCTCTCGCTCAGAACAGCGACATATTCATCATTGTGTGGGCTGCTGCCAAGCACGCAGCCACAGATTTTATTCGCGCACATCGCGGGACTCGAACGCTCTTGTACGCGCAAGGAAAGGGATTTTCGAGTTTACTTCGAGCCATCGAGGATCACTTCAAGTTGCGCGGCAAATCATAAACGCGCTCGATCCAAGCTATTCGAGGTGTCGAGTTTTAGGTTTTAGTTTCAACTATACGGTCTATGCTCTCCGCCTTTCAGGCCGAGAGTATCCAGCATCCATTCCGAGGGATGCAAATGAAGTAATGGGAGACCAATAACGACTCCAATTCTGTGGTCGCATTCACTTCTCCCTAACTCTGTGGGCGACTCCAAACCAAGGCCTTATATTGGACCATCAGATAGTTCGCCAGCATCTGAATATCCTTCGGCGTATTTTGCACTTCATTCCATTTCCGTTTGACGCCAGGACCAAAATCCCAATAGCCGTCTGTCCATCGACAAACATCAACAAGAGGAAGCAAGTCATGACGAAACTGCTCTTCATGCGGTATTTTCGCATCCCGAAACCGTTCCCCGATGGCGTCCATCAGGTATCCCATCGAGACAATGCCAGCTCCATGCATCAGACGAGATTTTGCTGGAGGCAGGCCCCAGGCCTTTGGGAACACAATCGACGCTGCTTTCCAAAAAGATTTAACAATCTGCAACATCGATTCCACGTCGGATTGGTTGGTCTCCGGGTCGCGATAGCGATACAGAAGGCCATCGCTTAAACTGTTTTCGAGCATTTTGAGAATACTGTTATCCTGCACGATTCCAGATGGAGTTGTTGGAGTACGGATCTTTCCCCTAAGCGGAGACCCACTGTCAGAGTTCAGACGTGCCAACAATTGCGCGGGGAACCGACGCTTCTGTAAAAGCGTCGGTAGTTTGTGCGCCCAGCATGGGCGCACTCTTACGGGTGTAAGTCCCGTCGCGAGTTGGTCACAACGAGCGAAGTGAAGCGCAACTGCACGAGGGCGACCGAGTGTGGGGAGGAAGCGTGGAGCGAAGCTGCGGGCCGATGAACAAGAACCGGATAGAAGGCGGTGCCGAGCAGGGCGAGCGGGCAAATGGCCGCGAAGCTCTTGTGACCAAGGTTCGGTGGCGTAGATCCGGCGGTCGTGCAGTGAAGGAGTGCGTTCTTACCTGGGGAGATCTCGCCTCATGCCTGAAAGGGCGACGGTGATTGACCGGAGCGAGAAGTCAGCCGAGGCCGTAGTAGCTCGCCGTGGCGAGCGAAGGGCCAAACGAGAAGGAGTGGAATCCGGCATGGCGATGCGCAGGGCAATGCGTCAGATGTCCGCGAAAGCGGAGCGGCCCGGCAAGGGGCAGGGTGAAGCCCTGTCCGCGCCGGACAGCGACGAAGCCCCGCGCCCGCTCCATGAAGCGGAGGACACGGGTGCCGGACTACTTTCCGTGGTTCTGGCCAGAGAGAATATGCAACAGGCATGGAAGCGGGTCCGCTCCAACAAGGGCGCAGCCGGAATCGACGGTCTTGGGATCGACGAGACGGCCCAGCGTTTGATGTGGGAGTGGCCCGCGATCCGAGAACAACTGTTGCAGGGGACGTACCGGCCACAGCCGGTGCGCCGGGTAATGATCCCGAAGCCGGACGGCGGCCAGCGCGAGCTGGGTATCCCGACGGTGACGGATCGGTTGATCCAGCAAGCTCTGTTGCAGGTGTTGCAACCCCTGCTCGATCCCACCTTCAGCCAGCATAGCTACGGGTTCCGTCCGGGCCGCAGTGCGCACATGGCCGTTCATGCGGCTCAGGCGTATGTGCAGTCGGGCCGTCGCGTGGTGGTGGACGTTGACCTGGAGAAGTTCTTCGACCGGGTACATCACGACATCCTGATCGACCGCTTGCGGAAGCGCGTTGCCGATGCCGGAGTCATTCGGCTGGTGCGCGCGTATCTGACGAGCGGGATCATGGACGGCGGGGTGTTTCAGGAGCGGGAGCAGGGAACGCCGCAAGGCGGTCCACTGTCTCCGCTGCTGGCCAACGTCTTGCTGGACGAGGTGGACAAGCAACTGGAACGAAGGGGCCACGCGTTCGTGCGCTATGCCGACGATGCGAATGTGTATGTTCGCAGCCGTCGCGCAGGCCAGCGGGTGATGGCTCTGCTGCTGAAACTCTACGGGCGTCTGCGACTCATGGTGAATCAGGCCAAGAGTGCGGTGGCCAGTGTTTTTCAGCGCAAGTTCCTGGGTTACAGCTTCTGGGTGGCCCCTGGCGGCAAGATCAAGCGCCGCGTGGCCACGAAGGCGATGGCGACGTTCAAGCAGCGAGTGAGGCAACTGACTCGTCGCTCGGGCGGACGCAGTCTTGAACAGGTGACGGAACGGCTGCGCAGCTATGTGCTGGGATGGAAGGCGTATTTTAGGTTGGCGGACACTCCGAAGGTCTGGAAGGAACTGGACCAATGGATGCGCCATCGAATGCGAGCCATCCAACTCAAGCAATGGCGGCGCGGCAGGACTGCATATCGAGAACTTCTGGCACGAGGGGCAAGTCCAGACGTTGCGTGCATGGTGGCGGGAAATTACCGCCGTCTGTGGCGGAACAGTGGTCAGGCGCTGAATGCGGCTCTCGATCTAAGCTGGGCCGATCAGGTGGGAATCCCCCGTCTCTGCTGACCTCAACTTCTCGAACCGCCGGATGCGGACCCGCATGTCCGGTGGTGTGGCAGGGGAGGAGAGGTGACTCTCCCCCCTATGCCGATCATTTGTGAGCGGTATCCAAACTCCATCTTGAGGTCGTTGTTTGCATCCGTCATGATTGAGTTATGGCGGACAACACGGAAGCATCACGGGCACGTTGGCGAGTTCTTATATCGGATCAAACCGCAAGCGGCCAAAGCGTAGCGGCATTCTGTCGTGAGCGGGGCCTGCGCGATTGGCAGTTCTACGATTGGAAGAAGCGCTTGCGGCGGGCTGCGGCCTCGCCGTTTCTCGCCGTTGAGGTGGCCCCCACAGAAACACCAGAGCCAGCAATTTCAGAAACCGCGCAGTCGGCGGGGATCGAACTGCGCCATCGTCGTGGCTGGAGTTTGATTGTGGCTCCGGGGTTTGATGCGGAGCATCTGCGTCGTCTGCTTTCCGTCTTGGAGCAGGAGTCATGATCGGCCTGCCGAGTCTGCGCTCACTGGATGGTGTTGCTGGTCCGCGAATATGGCTCGCCAGCGAAGCAACCGATATGCGCTGCGGCTTTGATCGGCTTGCTCAGCGCGTTCAATCGGTGATCGGCGAAGACCCGCTCAGTGGTCATCTCTTTCTATTTCGTTCGCGCAATGGCAACCGCTTGAAGATCCTCACCTGGGACCGCGATGGGTACGTGTTGTGGTACAAGCGGCTTGAAGTTGGCGTGTTCAAGTTACCACGCGTCGCGGCGAATGCAAGCTCTGTGGAGTTGCGTGCGAGTGAGTTGGCGATGCTGCTCGACGGCATCGACATGACGAAGTTGAAGCGCGTGCCACGCTATGAACGGCCATCGAAACAACCAATGAATATGCGGGAAAACGCGGTTGCATGAGGTGACATCGGGATGGCTTGATCGTCTAAATATATAAAGCATGGGGATCGCATCTAATTCGATAACACTGCCTGAAGATAGCGCCTCGTTGCGCGCGCTGGTCGAGCAACTGCAGGTTGAACTGCTTCGCGTTCAGTTGGAGTTGGAGCGTTACAAGAAGCTGTATTACGGCCCGCGCGCAGATCGCTTGCACTCTGACAAAGACATTGCGCAGATGCTGTTGAACTTTGCCGAGGAGTTATCCCAGAAGCCGATCAACAAAGAAGATCTTCCACCTGCATCGGAGCCGGTTGACGAGTTGCGCCGCGTGAAGCGGCGCAAGGGCCGTCGTAATATGGCTAACTTTGATAACTTGCCTGTGACAACTCATATCTACGAACTGAACGCGGAGGAGCGCCTCTGCCCATGCTGTGGCGAGACGCGCAAAGAGATCGGCGCGGATGAAAGCTGGCAGGTGGAATATATGCCTGGCCACTTCGAGCGTCTGCATCATGTGCGCAAGAAGTACGCCTGCGCAAGTTGCGAGACGAATGGCGAAAACCCCAATATCCATGCGGCTCAGAAGCCTGAGGCGGTGATCGACAAGGGGCTTGCCGGGCCGGGCCTGCTGAGTTACATCGTAACCAGTAAATTCAGTGACTATCTTCCGTTGTACAGGCTTGAAGATATTTTTGCGCGTCAGGGCTTCGAGATCTCGCGGGCCACGCAGTCTGTCTGGTGTGGCGATGTGGCAGACCTTGTCGAGCCGCTCTATGAACTGATGGCGAATCGTGTGCGGACATCGCATGTGGTGGCCACCGACGACACCATCATGCCCATGCAGAGTAAAGAGAAGACGGCGAATGCGCGCATGTGGGTTTACGTTGGTGACGAGTCTCAACCATACAACGTCTTCGACTTCACAATGGATCGCGGCCGCGATGGTCCCAAGCGCTTCCTGAAAGATTACAACCAGATACTTCTTGCCGACGGCTATGCGGGCTACAACGGAGTCGTTGTCGGCAATGCGATCACGCGCGCCGGTTGTTGGGCGCACATGAAACGGAAAATCATCGATGCGGAGAAGTCCGCGCCCGATATCGCCCAAGAGGCGGTCGAGCGGGTGCGTGCGCTGTATGCCGTTGAACGGCAGGCCAAAGACGCGTCTGTTGAACGGCGACTGCAGTTGCGCCGCGAACAATCCGCGACGCTACTGGCGGAGTTGCATGACCGGCTTCTTGAGTGGAAGCAGCAGTTGCTGCCCAAGCATCCCATGAGCGAAGCGATCAACTATGCGTTGGGCCAGTGGCAGGAGCTGAATGTCTTCTGCGCGGATGGCGCGGTGCCCATCGATAACAACGTGAGTGAACGCGAGATGAAGCGTGTTGTACTGAATCGGAAGAACAGCTTGTTCGTTGGCAACCCGCGTGGCGGAAGAACGGCGGCCATCCTCTCCAGCATGACCAGCACCTGCCGCCGGCAAAATGTTGACCCTCAGCTCTACTTAACACAGTTGCTGGTCAATCTTCCCTCGCTGCCCATCAGCCAGTTGCCCACATGGCTGCCTGACCAGTGGAAGATCCGTCATGCCGCGCAACTCGACAGTCTGCAGAAGCCGGTTCCATAGTCGGCGTAGAGGGTGGCGTTCAGATAGCGCTCACGTTTCATTTCCGTAGTTGGTAACAACTCGTAGATAAGACCCTTTGGGAGCGGTTTCGTCGAATTGACAAGGATAAACTGCTCTCGTTGCTCTCGATCATCGTCCGCAATGAATGCCGTTACACAAATCGGAAAACTGTCTACACGAGCTTCGCGGATAGCCGCTGCTCTCTGTTGTCCATCAACAATCAACCCGGGGCTTCCGTTGGCGTCTCCAGAGTTTACCAACGGAATGATGAGAGTTCCCACCCGGCAATAGGAAGATTTGCTACTTACAGTTGGGACGAACTTCACTCTGCGGTCAAATGCGAGCACTATCGCGTTTGGGAGTAGTGGATCCTTGGATTCGATATAGTTCCTGATCTCTGATATGTGCGAAAACACCTCAGGTCTTTGGTAGCCCGCAACGAGATCGTCTCCGTCGCGCCGAATGCGTGATACGGTAGAAAACTTAGAGAGCAACTTGCCATCAACAGCAAAGCTGTAGAAAGTACGATTTCGCCCTTGCACAATTTCAAGCGCCGGCAGTCTCAATTCGTTCTTGTTGTTCATTTCGCATGATCCATTTCGCTGAAACTCACGAAACACATAGATGCCGCTGCTCTATGTGTCCCTGCAATTGTTGGTTAAAAACAAAAAGATTGTGAAAGCCACGGCGCCGATTCCGTTCGGCTCCGCGGAAGATAATCACATGAATGCCAAGCCTGCGACAGATTTCACAGGGACACTCAGACCAAGGTCGATCCTCTAGAACCCGTCGATATGCGTCTGACCGATCAACCGATCCGTTAAAAACCAATTCGTAGGATCGGAGGATATCAATTGTGTTGTCGAGGGTCGCTTCTCCGGCGTCATACTTCCCCAAGGTTGCCAGGCACTCTTGCTCCAATGCTCTCGCTTTTTCCTGGCTGACTTGTCCGGCGACGATGCGCCTGAGCAGTTCCGGATTTGCATCTACTTGCGGCACCCGAATCGCGGAATAGGTTCCTTGAAGGGTATAGTAGTTGTTCTTGTCGTCCTTGAATGCTTTGCGCAAAGCAGATGTGCTATCAAAGCTCACAACACCATAATCTCCGAAAGCGTGAACGTTTTCACAACGCGTGATCCCTAAAAGATGAAACTGTGTTTCAGGTTTCCGCACTAAACTTGAGGCTTGGAGACAGGTGAGAATATCCCGAGTTTTCAGAGGGACAAAACCACCGAACGCAATATACCGATACCCCAACTCCTGGAGTTTCTTGACAGACAGCGCGTAGGACTGGGGACTCCAACCCTGTGCAACTCCTATTGGAGTGAATCGATACTTCATTCTTTTGACGTAGCAGAAGAACTGCTCTGCCAATTCAAATGTCATCTCCTGGCGTGCTTTCCAATCTTCAGGCACCGCCTCAAGTCCATCTTCATGCTGATCGTAGTCGGCCTTATACGCAAGGATTACGTGATCAACAGATAATCCGTAATCAAAACCGCATTCCGCGTAGAAATCTGCTACTTCCGCAGCTGTGTAAGGAGGTCTTTCTTCTCGAACATAGGTGAAGGCACCACAATCGCCCATGGTCTCTAGATTCTTATTGCCTAGTCGGAAATACTCTCTTACGCCGACACGCATGAACCGGTTCCGCTGTACTTTCCAGTACCGCCGCCGAGTCCATCGACAACTGCTTTCGAGACTAAGACTCCGTCATATGGTGCTTCATGGAAAAGTTCATGCGGATAGCGATCATCCCGCTGGCGAACTCGCAAATCGGAGCGAGTCTCCGACACAAAATCAAACGACTCATCAACAAAGTCTTGGCTGTCCGGAAAAAAGAACTTCATCTTGTGAGTCCTCGATTCTGAACATATGTGCGTATCAGAAAGCTAGACAAAATGCGTATATGCCTCGGGACGTTCTGAATCTCATTCCAGTGCAGATCGCCCAACTCCTCCCATGTGCCACTGTTCCAGTGACAAGCAGGTGCAACGACGCGCAACTCATGCTTGACTTCACTCAATGCATGCGGCGACGAAAGATCGATCGAAGACATCACACGGTCCATCAATCTCCCCATTGAACGGAGTCCCGCACCGTGCATGAGACGACTTTTGCTTGGAGGTTTTCCCCAGGCTTCTGGAAAAGTCTGCTTTACCGCAGTCCAATACGCAACCAAGACCTTCCAAATGCCCTCAAAGTCCGTTTCACCAGAGGCCATGTTGCGGTAAGGAAACAGGCAACCAGACGGTGACGTAATGCTTTCTTGAATAAACTTGATAACTGACGTATCGGAAACCACCGCCTTCGCTTTTCCCGCTGGCGATGAGGAACTACGCCGAATAAGTTGATAAAACGGAGAAGCGGGGTCAGTATTCAAGAGATCACATACAGCCGAGGGGATTTTTCTGGCTTCGAGATTTGCTGGCAATGGCGATGAAACTTCGGGGAGCAACTCGGAAATCAAACCTCTAGGAAGAGGCTTCGTGTTGTTGACGCGCAAGAACTGATCGCGTTGGAGTTCCACGTCGTCGGCAATGAATGCGTTCACCGGAACGAGCAACCCTTTCCGGCGAGATTTGGAAATTGCCAGAGCGCGTTGCTGCCCGTCTACGATCCAAGCTGGCTTGCGTCCGCCTTGACGGGGCAATGGAATTTCGAGTGTGCCTGCAACAACCAAACCGTCGCTGACATGGGGGCCTCGGCTCGCGATAAAGCGTACCCGTGAGGAAAGAGCCAGGATCAAAGAGTTTGGAAAGAGGACATTATCGCTATTCAGGTAATCCACTATCCCCTGGACGTGGCGCTTGACTTCTGCACGTTGATACCCGAGAAGCTTTCCTGCCTCGTCTCTTGAGACCCGAGAAATGTCGGCTACGTTCAGTACTTCAGCTCCAGTAAGACACAGCAAATAGAGCGGGTGCCCCTTGCACTGCTCGATTCGGAGAGCTCGACGCCTTAAGACGGATGCTTTTTTCTTAATCATGGATTTCTGGTTGAGCCTCCCGTCTCAGTCGCAGGTAAATCTCGCCAAAACGTTTCTGTTCACATGCCCTTCCTGATGCTCGGAAATCATCAAGGAGTCTAGATTTGCTTGCCAGAGGGATTTTCCTCAACCCAGATACGATGAAACGGGCGATCTGTGCGTCTGATTGCTGTTCACGAGGAGCAGGCACATCTGTCCGACGTTCGATTGAAGGCATTCAATACTTCCTGGGTGCGGTTGGCCAGATCACGCTCCGCCCGTTCTAGATCCCCGAATGTTACCGCCGGCTGTGAGGTGCGCACCACAACCGACAGGCTCAGCTTCGCTGTTTTGAGCGAACTCGATATGATGTCCCGCTGCACTTGCATCAACTGCGCTTGTGCAACCTCGGCCTCTGGATTCGATTTGAAGTTGCCGTTCGCGTCCTTTTGCGCGGCAATCATCTTCTGCAGGCGTTTCTTGTACCCCTTGAGAACTTTCACCTGGTCGGGAACAAACACCTGCGCGCTGATGACNNTGCAGCACACCCGGAAACGTCGCATCGGGAAGTTCCTTGAGGCTCACTACTGAATAGAGATACCCATCGATGTTGAGGTAAGTCTCAGTCTCATTGAGAATGCTGGCCTCTGTAGCCTGCTCGCGCGCGGAGCGGTACTGGATCAGATCCTCGCCGGGATAGTATGGGCGTTGATCGCGCCGCGTCGGGTGCTGCGCATGTTTCAGTTCCTCGAAGAGTTCCTGTGTCGAAAGCCGGCGCGGCGAAAGATTGGCCGTCTCCATTGAGCTTTCAATGCCGCGCAAGATTGATTCCAGCTCGGCGAGATAGGTATCGTGTTCCTTGCGCGTACGCTGGATAGCCTTCTTCTGGCTGAGCGTGAAGCCGCCAAGACGCCTGTTCTGCTGCGCTGAATGGTACAGCTTGGCATGAATGAACGGGGTCCTGCGGACCTAAGAGCGTGCATGTCGTTTCTGAGAAACAACTACACTACGAGCCAGATCCAGACCTTCCTGCTTTCCAACGGAATCTTGGAGATTGGAAAGATGGACGAATACTCGTGTCTTATCGCTAGAGCATTTGACGAAATTCGGCAACTGATTCGAGATAAGGCGCGAAAGGATCTCCAAAGAATGGCAGGTATAGTGCGTTGATGATCGACATGCATTGCCATCTTGACCGCTATCCAAATCCCAAATTGGTCGCCGGCAAGGCGAAACGTGCGGGTGTGACCATAGTTGCGGTCACAAACCTGCCAAGTCACTTCAGAGACGGATTCCTGCACGCTTCTCAATTACCAAATGTACGACTCTCTCTCGGTTTGCATCCGATGCTCGCGCCGCATTCCGAGTTGGAGTGCCGGCTATTTTCTGAACTGTTGCCGAAGACATCTTACATAGGGGAAATTGGTCTCGACTTCAGCAAAGAGGGATTGGCGACGCGCGAAGCTCAGATCGAGTCGTTTATCTTCGTTCTGAAACAGGTTCAACAAACCGGCAAGGTCCTGTCCATACATTCAAGGAAAGCCGAACATGAGATTCTCGACCACCTTGACAGACTCAACGTGCGAGCCGCGACCTTTCATTGGTTTACCGGAGACGACTCCGCACTAAAGCGAACGATCGAAGCTGGCCATTACCTTTCCGTCAACCCCGCTATACTTCGATCAAACAGAGGAAGAGACATTGTCAAGCAAACTCCAAAGGAAAGACTGTTATTCGAAACAGACGGACCGTACTGCAAGGGAGAAAGAGGACCTGCGGGACCTTGGGAGGTCTTACGCGTAGCGGCGCAGGTCTCAGACCTATGGGGTTGTTCCACAGAACAAGTGACTCTACAGGCGAACCGGAACTTTCGGCAGATGCTTGTTGATCGACAAGGGATCGGCACGGTATAGAGTTTGCTTGGACTGGAATCTTAATTCCAGTTCAACACCCCTTCGGCACCCTCGTATCGCTCGTGGATTCCGGAACGCACTTAAATTAAGTGCGTTAGGATCCGGAGACAGAGGAGCTCTCTACCGAGCCTCATTAAGTCGCCAAGTTCCTCGTCATCAGACCAGGCATTAGATAACGAAGAAGTGAAAGAGATTGGCCCACTCAGATAGGCACATTGCCGAAGCAAGTAGAATGTCCGACACAAGATAAGCCATTGAAAAATATGAGCATTATATAAATCTGGTGAAATCCAATTGACGGCATGACGGGTCTTGCCTGAAGATAAGGCGAAGATATGGCGAATACGCCTTTGGTCCTGCTATGCCGTCCGCTACTGCTCTTCGCGTGGAAATCGAGCGCGCTCTCGACCGTCGCTTTCCGGCGGCGCTGACACCTGTTCCGCGGACAATAAGTGAAACTGCGACAACCGGGGTTCCTGAAGTGGACGCCCTGCTTGATGGCGGGTTTCCGGTAGGGGCTATCAGCGAAGTGTCCGGGCCTCAATCGTCAGGCCGGACGGGGCTGGCGCTCTCGTTTCTTGCCCAACAAACACAGGATGAGCGCGTTTGCGCTTGGGTGGATGCAGGTGACGCATTCGATCCAGAGTCGGCGGCGGCCAGCGGCGTTAATTTGCAGCAATTGCTTTGGGTACGGTGCTGCGGCGCCTCGACAGTAAGCGCAGGGAACGTATCAAGAATCTCTCCAGGCTGGAAGGCTAAGACCCGAGCACCAGTTTGGACGCGGCTCGACCAAGCGTTGCGGGCTACCGACCTCTTGCTTCAGGCAGGCGGGTTTGCCGCCATTGTTCTGGACCTGGGTGACATGGTGCCAGAACACGGATGCCGGATTCCGCTCGCGACCTGGTTCCGGTTTCGTCAGGCGGCGGATCGCACACGCTGTTGCCTGGTTGTGTTGGGCCAAGTGGCCTATGCGCAATCGAGCGCAGCGGTCGTTCTGGAATGCGCGCCCTGCAAGCCGCACACTGCGGGCGGCACTGTACTCAATGGCTTTTCGTTTGAGGTGCGTCGTGGGCGGCAGCGTTTCACTCAGTCTGTGCAAGGTGCTCGGAAGCCGCCTGCATCAACCTGGTCGGCAACAAGCGCATGGGGAGCGGAGGAACGAGCATGAGCGATGAACTCTATGCCTGCGTTTGTGCGCCGGAGTTTCCCGCTCAGGCATTGTTGCGCTTGCGGACCGAATTGCAATCGGAGCCTGTGGCCGTGATCGAAGGCCGTGCGCCTTTGGAGATCGTCTGCTCATTGAATCGTGCGGCGCATCTGAAAGGCGCAGTCTTGGGAATGACGCGGCTGGAGGCCGAAGGCATCTCCGATTTGCGGTTGCTGGCGCGCTCCGTAGAGGTTGAGGCCGCAGTGCGTGCCGTGTTACTGGAATATATATCGCAATTCTCACCGCGTATTGAAGATGCAAGTGCGGCAACGGCCAGTACATTTGTTCTCGACATCGCAGGTACCGGACTGCTATTCGGCCCACCGGAAACACTGGCCAAAACGTTGCGCGCCGCTCTAACCACAGCGGGTTTTCGTGCCTCGATTTCTGTGAGTGCGAACTTTCATACGGCCCGATTAAAGGCTGCAACATCACGCGGAATTACTGTGATTCCAGAAGGGCAGGAAGCAACTGTGCTTGCAAAGCTCCCACTTGCCGTGTTGAATCTCGAAGAGAACCACGCGGAAACCTTTGCCATCTGGGGGATTCGCACTCTGGGAGAACTGGCCGCATTGCCTGAGGTGGATCTGATTGCACGGCTTGGTCAGCAAGCGAAGCTCTGGCGCAATGTTGCGCGAGGAGTAGCGGCCCACCCATTTCAACCCATCGAGGCCGAGTTCACGCTGAAGGAGTTTTTTGACTTCGAGACGCCTGTCGAAGAGATGGACTCGCTGCTCTTCATCGGCGCGCGGATGATTGATTGCCTGGTTGCGCGGGCATCGGCGCGGGCATTGTCGCTGGCTACTCTGACCGTTGATCTGGCTCTTGCAGGAGAGCGGCAACACAAGCGAGTGATCCGACCTGCATTGCCTTCGATTGACCGCAAGTTCCTGCTCAAGCTGTTGCAACTGGCAGGTTCTGCGGCACCATATACCATCCATCGATAGGTGGAGATTTCGCTCCGCCATGCGATGCAAGACGCGCTATTCTCTTCGGCGTATTCTTGACTATTCCGGCAACTCCTCGGGTAATGGAAAGCGAGTGGATCGTCTATGGGCGAGATAACTGCGGATTGCCTCCACAACGAATCTGCGCGCCTTCTGGATGGACAACCCGCATCTCGATGTTCCCCGTATACATGCCTTTCCTACTGGCAAAAGGCGGGCAATGGACGTGCGATTTGTCAGGCAAGCCGCCCGTATACCAAAGCCGTCAATGCCACAAAACGCAACTATGCAACTATGCAAAGACCCGAGCAATTGTGGAACCTGCTGTGATTGCTCCGAAAGTACGTGAGGCGCTCAGCGGCCATTGGCGGAAGGCGTGAGACTACGAGCGAAACGGGTTTGGTAACCACGCTCGTCTGCACGCCAGGCCGACAATCGAGTCGCGAGAGTCGGCAATGGAGCAATTGTGACTAAGGGAGCGATTCGCGTCCTGGTAGTGGAGGATCACCATGTGGTGCGCCAGGGGCTGGTTGCGCTACTGAATGTGGTGGACGGCCTGGAGGTGGTGGGCGAGGCCGCTGACGGTGTCGAGGCCATCGCGCAGTTTAGCAAATACCAGCCGGATATTGTATTGATCGACCTGCGGCTGCCGCGGCTCACCGGCGTCGAGGTCATCAAGCGTGTCCGCATGCAGACGCCGCAGGCGCGCTTCATCGTGCTCACCACCTACGACGGCGATGAGGACATCTATCGCGCCCTACAGGCCGGCGCGCGCGCCTATCTGCTCAAGGGCATGACCTCCGAAGAGCTGATAGCAACGATCCGCGCGGTTCATGCAGGCAGATCGCACATTCCGCCGGCGATTGCAGGAAAGCTGGCCGAGCGCATGGGCACCGAGGAGCTGACGCCGCGCGAGTTCGACGTGCTGGAGCAAATCGTGAACGGCATGAGCAACAAGGAGATCGCCACCGAGCTTGAAATCTCGGAGACCACGGTGAAGACACACATCAACAGCTTGCTGGGCAAACTCGGTGTGACGGACCGGACGCAGGCGGCTACGGCGGCAATTCAGCGAGGCATTGTTCCACTGGAATCCCTCAAAAACCATGGATGAAACGGACAGAAGTGCAGGACTCCATTTCTCGGCTCTCACTGCCCAAGAGAAGATCGTGATTCTGAGGCGGCAACCTGCTGAAGCGGCACCAGTAGGCTGAACCCCCTTGTTCTTGATGCCGTCCGTGCGGCGGAACGCCGCGGAACTGACTTGGTTGCGTTATGGCCGATGACAAACATGGAACTACGCACCTAGATGGCTCGTTGACGATCTACGGCTACTTCCGGCGAGCCTACCGGAGATCTGCCTGGGGCGAAGCACTTCCCGATGCAGGGCCCATCGTGTTCGGGCCGGACCTGAACTGCGCCTTATTCAGTCTGGAGTTCGATGGTGCGTGCATCGTGAATGCCGCCTACCGATGTACGACCTGCGTCACGCTAGTTGCGTTTTGCGAGCACCTGTCAGAGTTAGTGATCGGCCTACCCGTAGAGCATGTCCTCAGGCTGGAAGCGGAACATCTTTTGCATTTCCACCAGGAGGTTCCGTTCGAGCGCCGCGATCGGGCACTGCTGGCCATGAATGCACTGAAAATCGCGGTACAACATTTTGTTCAAAGGAGTCGCCCTTGAAAGTTTCGTACATATTTTCGACGCAGGGCCACACCGTGTCGTACAAGCTTGGCCAAATGATCCTACCCCAACTGGAGCAGGGTAGGCACGGGGCCGAGGTGGTTGCCATGTTCTTCTTCGAAGATAACTGCTATGTGCTTCAGATGGGGAATCCGCTGGGAGAGCGCTTGGCCCAAGTCGCGCGCCAACAGAACATCCTCTTGATGTGCTGTGATCATTGTTGCTACGAGCGCGGCATCGCGGACAAGCTGATTGCCGATGTGCCGATCGGGTGTTTCCCGGACCTTTACAAGGCTCTGGCCGGCAATATGCCGGATCAGGTCATAACTTTGTAACCGCTTGCGATTACGCCAGGTTTGTTCGATGCGCTGCGCATGGAAACGGCGGCGGGTTCTCGGTCCTCTCGATGCAGTCGAATTGCCTTGGTGCTGCTGCAAATGGTGACGCGCGATGCGCAGAGGCGGGCGGCCGAAATCGTAGAGTGCGGACACTCCAGAATGACCGAGACTGCTTCTGCATTGGTGCGAAGATCGCACGCAGCAGAGATGGCCGTGGCCAGTGGCCCGGTCAGAGCGTTAGCCAGAAGCGAACGGAGTAACTTCTGCGCGTCGCTACAATCCAACAGTTAACCAGAAAGGGGGTACGACGCAACTATTGCAATTGAGCAAAACGAAACAGACAAGGAATTCGAGCCAAGACAACAATTACAAAGCCTAAGTGCAGTTGGGATGAAGTGCTCGGAAATCTGTGGACTTGCTTTCACCCTCCCACCTGAGGCAGGCAAATGTATTTCATCTTCAGCGTCGGGTGTCTTCAGGTCACAAGCCTGAACGTCCATCCGTCGTAAACCGCAAACGCAGCAAAAAAAAAGAAAGAGGAGATATGGCAGACCAGGAAGTTGTAGCGAATCAGAAAACGATCCTCAGCCACCAGGCGTCCATTCTGGAAAATCAGAAAACGATCCTCAGCCACCAGACATCCATCCTTCACAACCAGGCAACTATTGAAAAGAACCAGAAGTCTCTCGATGAAATTCTCGTGAATCAGAAAGAGATTCTCGTGAATCAGAAGGCGATTCTGGCTTCTTTCAAGAAGTAGCTTTCTCCGCTCGGAACGGCCAGGCGAACCTCATGGTTTACCTGGTCGTTATCGAGTTCCCAGGCCCGATTGGCAGCATAGAGAATATGCCCAGCTGAACGGCCGGTGTCGATCTGACCGATCTGGGAGTAGACCCCATGCACAGATCGACGATTGAACAAACGCGGTAATGGCGGCTAGCTCAGTCGGCCAAGCAATCCCCATTCTTTGGGCATCGTTCTCCTTCCCAGCAAGACATATCCAGAGCAGAAAACCGGAAACTGTGCAACAGATACCCTATCCTCGGTCTCTACCTCGATGCACAGGATTTACAGCCTCCGCGCAGAATAGGATTCAACTCCAAGGCCGCTGCCGATACGGCAACCTCGCCATGGTCCAGATCATCCAGTGTCGGTAGGATGGAAACATAAGGTTGTTTGCAAAGAGCAGGCGCATCGGAATACTCGCCGACAGCTAGGCGCGCTCGCATCCACCTTTTGGTGGAGTCCTACATCGGCACAAAGGTGTATACCACAGACCTCCAGAGTCAGGCTAAGATAAACTTAGGCCTAAGTATGAATTCCGCACGCGCGGCGCTTCGATGCTGAATTCTCTGCGCGGAAGCGAACTGAATTAATTCAGATATCAGGGACTGCCGGCGACGGATGAGGAAAGTGAACGAATGCGTTTGAAACTGCATGTTCAGCCCCGGCCTTTGCTGTTCATTGGGGTGTTGTTGATTTGCTGGCAGATTGCCATCAATCGGCATCCGGGCCAGCTCTTACCAGGTCCACTGAGCGTCTTGCGCGCCATCGGCGACCTGATGCACAGCGGTCTCTTGCTGAAGTATATCGTTGCCTCGCTCTTCCGTGTGACTTGGGGCTTTGCACTGGGCGCCTCTCTGGGGATTCCTCTGGGGCTCGCAATTGGCTGGAATCGCCGCGCTGAAATGGCTCTCAATCCGCTGATTCAGATTTTTCGCCCGATTTCGCCGCTTGCATGGATTCCAGTCGCGATCCTCTGGTTCGGCGTGGGCGATATGGCTGCCGTCTTTCTCATCTTTGTCGGGTGCTTCTTTCCCTTGCTCTTGACCGCCATGAGCGCCGTCCATAACATCCCCGCGTTATACATCGATGCAGGGCGCAATTTCGGCCTGAGCCCATTCGCATTTGTATCCCGTGTGCTGTATCCGGCCGTCGCTCCGCAACTCGTCGTGGGCATGCGCATCACATTGGGCATCGCATGGCTGGTCGTCGTCGCAGCCGAGATGATTGCCGTCAACTCCGGATTGGGCTTTCTGATTGTCGACGCGCGCAATGCCGGCAATCGTTACGATCTCGTGGTGGCTGGCATGGTCATCATCGGGGCCATCGGACTGCTTCTCGATCTGGGAATGCGATCGCTTGAACGCGTGAAGTCGTTCCGCTGGAGTTATTCGGAGGATTAGTGTCACTGACGAATGCGGCCAATACGCCAGCGGTTGCAGCGATGAAACTGCGCGCGGAGCAGTTGTGTGTGGCATTCGAGCGCGATAGCAAAAGCGTCTCGGTACTGGAGGACATCACTTTCGACATCTCAGATGGAGAGTTCATCTGTATTGTCGGCCGTTCCGGATGCGGCAAATCGACATTGCTCAATGTGCTTGCGGGGTTTCTTGCCCCGACAAGTGGATCGGTGATCATCGACGGTGAACCCGTCCATGGACCAGACCCTCGCCGCATTCTCGTTTTTCAGGAGCATGGGGTTTTCCCATGGCTGACGGTGGAAGGAAACATAGGGTTCGGTCTATCCAAATTGCCGCGTGCGGAACGTGAGCACCGGGTCGCCCACTACGTTCAGATGATCGGCCTGCAGGGCTTCGAGCGCACTTATCCTTCGGACCTATCGGGAGGCATGAAGCAGCGGCTTCAGGTGGCGCGCGCCCTGGCAGTCAATCCGGACATCCTCTATCTGGACGAAGCCTTCGGGGCTTTGGATTCTATCACCCGGCTCGCCATGCGCAAGGAACTGCTTCGAATCTGGCAAACGGAAAGGAGAACCATCATATTTGTGACGCACGATATCGACGAGGCAGTGCAACTCGCCGATCGAGTTGTTGTGCTGAGCTCGAATCCGGCAAGAATTGAGGATATACTCACGATCGACATTCGGCGTCCCCGAAATATCAGCTCGCCCCATTACCTGGAGCTTCGCGACAAACTCCTGGAGCAGATCGGCCAGGCATACACCGTATGAATTCGCTGTCCAAGCCAAGGAATTGGGAGAAATATTTCTGGCCGGTTCTCGCGGCTGCGCTGTTGTTCGCGATTTGGCACTACTGCGTTGTCTGGACAGGCACCAATATCTTCCCCTCGCCTCTGGATGTTGAGAAGGGGATGGCTGAGTTGCTCCATAAGGGCGTTCTCTGGGACGACATCGAGGACTCCGTGCGCCGCGTCGCTGTGGGCTTCGGCGCTGCGGCAGTAACTGGAATTCCGCTTGGTTTGACGCTGGGATTGTATCCAGCGGCGAATCAAATGGTGAACCCCGTGCTGCAAATACTGCGGCCAATCAGCCCCATCGCATGGATTCCCATAGCGATCATCCTTTTCGGCGTGGGAGATCGTGCCGCGGTTTTCCTCATCTTTCTCGGCGCGTTCTTTCCGATCGTGCTTGCGTGCGTGAGCGGCGTTTCCAGTGTGCCCTCGATATTCCAGCGCACTGGACGCAACTTCGGTCTTTCGTCTACGCAGCTACTCGCGAGAGTGGTCTTCCCCGCTGCCCTGCCGCAGATCCTGATAGGGCTGCGGATTGCGCTCGGAATCGCATGGGTGGTCGTGGTCGCGGCGGAGATGATTGCCGTCGAATCCGGTCTTGGTTATCTGGTCATAGACTCCCGAAATTCGGGCAAGCGCTATGACCTGGTTATTGCGGCAATGTTGCTGATCGGTGTCATCGGGCTGATATTGGATCTGGGGTTCCGCAGCCTGGAAGGACTACCATCGGTTCGATGGGGGTTCCGCCATGAGTCTTAAGATGAAGAGCTTGTTGTTGGCCTTGGGATGGCTGGTACTCATTTCAGCGTTGCATTCCTATTTGAACGTGAATTGGGTTGCCGTTCTGAACAACTATCGTCCGATCGAGAAGCGCAGGATTACCGTTGCCTACATCCCCGTCACCTGCCAGCTCACCTGCCCGGTAACGGACTACATTTCAAAATACTCTCAATCGGGCGAGGAGTTTCTGCCTCTCATGTTCGAGGGTTTTCCCGAGATGAAGGAAGCGCTCATTTCCAACCGTGTGCAAGCCGCCTTCATCGTAGCTCCAATGGCGCTTGCGCTCAAGGCGCAGGGAGTTCCAATCAAAATTGTCTACCTGGGACACCGCTACGGGAGCGCCGTCGTGGTTCAAAAGGACGGCCCCATCAAAACATTCGCGGATATGCGTGGCCATACGATTGCGATACCGAGCCGCTTTTCCGACGAGCGACTGCTTATCTTCCGCGCCATGAAGGTGTGGGGCATCAAGCCCGGCGAAATCAAAATGGTAGAGATGGCGCCGCCGGATGTTTCCGGTGCGCTTCAGGCACATGCGATAGACGCTTTTGTGATGGCTGAGCCGTTTCCATCCCAAGCGGAGATGGGAGGTTACGGCAGGGTCCTTTTTGAGGCACGAGAGTACTGGCCGGACTACATGTCGTGCATCCTTGTGGTACGGCAGGATCTGATCGACAACCGTCCGGAAGTAGTCCAGGTCTTAGTCGATGGCATCGCGCGATCCGGTCTCTGGCTCAATACCAGCAAGCCTCATCGTGAAGATGCCGCCGATTTCGTGGGCCGCCTCTACTTCAATCAGAAGCCTGCGCTGCTTCGATGGGCGCTCACCAATCCGATGGATCGCGTTATGTACGAACCCCTCGCTCCACGCAAAGCCGACTTCGATATGGTGCGCGATCTAATGATCGAAACGGGGGTTCTGGACAAGAAACTCGAGTTCGGCGAGTACACCGATACACGCTTCTCCGACAAGGCGAGCACCCAGACGCCGTGGAGATATGAGGCAGGCACAGCGACAGCGAGATAGTTACTCATTTACACCGACGGGATATCCTCAGGAGGCATATGTTTCGCAGACGTTTTCTTCAAATAATTGCCCTTGCCAGTACCGGCCTTGCTCCTTTGTCAGCCATCGAAGCTAGAGCAAGCAAGACCGCGATCTATCGTGTCAAAGGATTCAGCTGCATCACTTGCGCCACCGGCCTTGATACCATGCTCCTTCAACAAAGGGGTATAAGGTCGAGCAAATCGATCTACCCGGACTGCAAAGTGACGGTAGTGTTCGATCCCGACCAGATCGCCGAGGAAGCCATCGTAACATTCATCGCTGGTCTGGGCTTTACTGTAGAGGGGTAACGCTGGGCCTGTGTTGGAAGAGAGTCGGTTTCGCACTCGGACCGGATTCGTGCATAACGAATCCCAGGGTTTTGTGAGCCCTCCGGCTCGCGCACGGGTTCACACAGGCAAAGAAAAGGCAGACCCGATCAGAGCGAGCAGAGAACTCGCTGCAAACCGCGCTCAGTCACGACGCAATCGTTACGGAGTTGGTCTCGGTGCCAACCATAGAACGTTTATAAATAAAGCCGGCTAAAGAAACGGGATCTTGACGCTGATCGGGGATTGCCCACTACTTTCTGAAGGGCAGAGGCCAGATCCTCGGGGTGAAAGCCAAACGGTCCGGGCTTGCTCTTATAAAGGACACGACCATGGGGCGCGATCGGATAGAGGCGGTCGGGCCAGCCGGTATAGGCAATCGATCCAACATGAACCCAAGTAGATAATATATCAGGTATATATTATACTTGCGAGTATTCTCACTTGGGCGAGGTGGAAATGCCACAATTTCGGCCAATTCAGCAGTCCCTGTTCCCGGAGCTGTCCGGTGCCTTCCGGGAATCCGAATCCTTCGCTACACTGAACCAGGAGGCACGACATGACTCCCATCGACACATCGAGCACCATTCCCGGCAAGCCTATCCTTCCGCCAATGTCCTGGCCGTTACCGAACGAGACTTCGATTCGCCACTCAGCCGGAAGCGCCTCTTCAGCCGGGTCGCCACCAA
>PLGM01000015.1:0-4518 GCA_003139795.1 Acidobacteriaceae bacterium
AGCAAGGCCAGCTCCGGCTGCCCGGTTGGATCGGGAATCACAACCGGGAAGAGGCTGGCATCCTTGTCGTCCACGTTCCCGAACTCGATGCCGTCTGCCGAGGCAAAAGTAGCAAGCCCCAAGCGTCTCCAGTGGAAGATATCCTCCGATACAGCCAGGGCGATCCGTGGGCCATGAGACGACCATGCTGTGTAAGTCATTAGATATCGTTGAAGCGGTTCCAAGAACGTAACGCGAGGATCCTCGCAGCCCCCGCTGCCGTCGGGCCGCCGTTCATAATCGGCTTCTGGCTCGAGCGCGATGCCAAGCCTCTCTACACCTGCCGGATCGCCGGCTTCATTGAACCGCACGCGCGCTATCCCGATCCGCGAATAATTTCCCTTCGCAACCAGCCGCGGAAAGAGGTAGAGTTCACCATCGGGACCGCGCACTGCTCCGGGATTCAGAACCCCTTCCACTTCATGCGGATTGCCCGGCTCGGGCTCCATGATCATGCCGAGGCGGTGCAACTTGAATCCACTCATCAAATCTCCTCGCGAGCGTACGCTCACTTATTACCTAAGCAAGCGATGATTGTCTTGATGACCAGGTTAGTATCGTCTGGTCCTTTCACAGGAATCGACACAACACCTGCCTGTTCCGCCGGATAATCGTTCCCGCCTGGGAACAAGGCATCCCCGATGTAGACCATCTCTTTCAAAGAGACGTTAAGAGTATCCTTCAGCTTTCCTATCCCGTAGGCTTTGTCGATGCCAGGCTTGGTCACGTCAATCGAGGTTGCACCGCCCATGCGGACGGAGAACTCCGGGATAAGGGTTTTCAGGATCGCTGTGATCTTCTTCCGTTTGGCAAAATCGGGATCCCACTTTTCCTTTTCTGCCAAAGGCGCTTGCTGACCTAACGCGGAGAATGTCACCTGGCTTCCTCGATCCTCGATCACCTTCCCCCAAACCTTCTCGGCGTGAAGGCCCGATTCACCCGCAGCTTTGTTCAGCGAGTCGATAATCTTCTTTCTTTGGTCCGCTGTCAGATCCTCTGAATAGAGCTCCGTCCACTTCCCTTCGTATTGGAAGAATTTTGTTCCACAAGTTGGAAGCAGGGACAAGTTCGCGAGGAGACTGCCTTGGGGAAGATCAGTGAGAAGCTGCTTTTCGAATTGGGTCCACGTGCCTCCGGAGATGACTGCTACTTTGATGATGCCCAAGAGGTCACGCAGCAGCCCCGCAGTCTGTGGCGCGAGCGACGACTTGCTGGGCGCGAGGGTGCCGTCCAAATCGAATACGATGAGCTTTTTCATTCATCTCCCAGTTTGAGATCCTAATGCACAGACGATTTCCTGCACCATCAAGGGATCGCGATCTCCAGCATCGTTATCTCTCCGCTGGGTTGAAACGCGCACTCTCCGGCCTCCGCCGGCAAGAGCCAAACATCTCCCTTCCCAACCGCGTAGGGAGTGCCATTATGCATAATTCGGCCTGATCCCTTAATGCCAACCAACACGCGCGGCTCTGCCGTCGCTCCAACAGTGAACGGGTCTTGCCCAAGGACTCGCCACACCAGAAAGGCATGGCAATCGAAGAGTCTCTCGCGCTCAACAGGTGACGTAGTCTCCACGCGGGGCGCGGTCAGGCCACTGTTGCTCTCTCCGAACTTTATGCAGGCAAGAGCCTCATCAACTTGCAGCGCCCGCGGCTCTTTGGTCTCCAGATCGATGTGTCCCCAATCGTAAAGCCGAAATGTCGTATCGCTATTTTGCTGAACCTCGAAAACCACGACATCGTCGCCCAGAGTGTGAACCGTTCCCCCAGGGATGAATATTGCATCACCCGGCTTCGGGACAATGTTCACAAGGTGGTCCGCAACGGTTCCATCGTCGAGAGACTGCCGCAGATTGCCGGCAGTTGTGCCCGGCCTCAGGCCAGCATAAATGTGGCTTCCGTTTTCAGCTTCAATCACAACCCATGCTTCGGTCTTTGCCGTATCGCCCGCTGGAACCAGCTCGGAGGAATCGTCACTGGGATGTACCTGAACTGAAAGCATCTCGTGTGCGTCCAGAAACTTGAGCAGCAGCGGAAAGCGGGTGAAGCGCGAAGACAGCTTGCCCATCAACGGTTTTCGGAACTGCTCGATCACCTGGCCAAGCGTCTGGCCCCTAAGCGGTCCATTCGCAACCTGGCTTTGGTGGTCGGTGCGGTCGCTCAGCACCCACGCTTCGCCGATGGGTCCGTCGCCCGGAAGTGGCGCTGAGAGCAAGCTGGCCAGGCGGCGACCGCCCCACAAGCGATATTGATAGATCGGTTCGAACCGCAGAGGATACAAATGTGTTTTACCCATTGTGCCCGTCTTTCAACATCGACAACTTCAGTTTCGAGAAGGTGCTGCTGCGAGTGCAATGGCTGTACCCACCTGAGTAACGCCGCGATGGTACGACAGGTGAAGCTCGACTCAATTCGCAGCACTCGCAGGCATCGCAGATTGCCGGTGGCCATTTGGAACCCACGCCAGATCGCCACTAAGCACGTAGACGGACAGGGCCGCTGCCATGAGAACTGCGCCTACCCAGAAGCGCCAGTCACGATGCATGCGCCGCCAATATGGACCCGGATCGGGTTCTCCCCTGTCGCCACTATTTCCTTCCAGGTTGTGCTTGCTTCCTGTCATTTCGTCTCCATCTCCCGGGAATATTCGCCGCGACGCGCAGCCTGATTGCAGCGGGCACGATGATACAAAGCTTGCTGGGCTGCCGCAACGTTGTCCTGGCTGCCATGCCAAATCTCCAAGGCCGGCTGCTGGATGGCGCGAGCAAAGGAAAACGCCAATGCCCAGGGCAGCCTTGACTTGAATCTGACGTTCATCGCATTCAAACGGGCCGTAGCCAATTCCGCAGGTTGGCCGCCCGACAGGAACGCAATCGCCGGCACAGCTGCGGGGACGGCTCGCAGGAAGCAGTTCACGGTAGCGTCGGCCACCTCGTCCAATGTCGGTTGACTTGCACAGGCCGTTCCGGGAAGCACCATATTGGGCTTCAGGACCATGCCTTCCACGACCACCCTTTGCGCGAACAATTCGGTGAACACAGTGCGCAGCACTTCGTCGGTAATCTCGCGACACTGTTCCAACGTATGCTCGCCATCCATGATGACCTCAGGTTCGACCACGGGGACGAGGCCTTCCTCCTGGCACAGCACCGCATAGCGAGCCAAAGCATGGGCATTGGCTTCAATGCAGCCCCAACTCGGAATGCCTCGGCCGATGGCAATCACAGCGCGCCACTTGGCAAAGCGCGCNNTCGCGCAATCCGTCCAGGCCTTCTGTGACCTTTTCACCCGGATGGCCGGCCAGTTCCTTGGCGCCTGTGTCCACTTTGATGCCGGGGATGATCCCTGCATCGACAAGGACTTTGACAAAGGGAGCACCGTCCTTCGTCTGTTGACGGATGGTCTCATCGTAGAGAATCGCTCCGCCTATCGACTCACCCAGCCCTGGAGTGGTCACAATCAATTCGCGGTAAGCTCTTCGGGCTTCCACGGTCTGCGGAATTCCAAGTTTTGCGAAACGCTTGTTACAGGTCCCGGTGCTCTCATCCATTGCAAGCAGGCCCTTCTCATCGATGAAAAGGGCCTGTGTGGTTTCTTTCAGTTGTTGCAGTTTCATCAGGGACTGCTCCTACTTTGAGATCGATCGTTGACTCCTGGACTAGAGCGTTCAGCTTCCGTTTGTTGAGACTGCCGGCTGCTCACCCAACTCAACAGCCTGTGATGGCGTAAGGGGAAGCGAAGAGTCCTCCAGGCCAGCGATCGCAGCGCCCCTGGCCGCCCTTTCCTTCATGGCTTTTTCCTCTCCAAGGCCCATGGTCAATGCCGTCAATCCGGCAAGACCGCCCAGCTGCATCGATTCGACGGCCGTACTGGGTACAATCACGATCGTCGAGTTCTGCTTGAGCCCTTCGTACAGCATGTTCATGGCTCGCAAATGCAGTGCCACAGGATTGTTCAAATAGGTCTTTGCCGCCTCGCCGAACTTCTCTGCAACCTGGCGTTCGGAGTCACCCAGAATCACGCGGGCCTGGCGTTCTCTTTCTGCCTGTGCCTGCATCGACATTGCATCTTCCAGCGCCGATGGAATCAAGACATCCTTCACCTCGACCGAGATGACGTTGATGCCCCACGGCTCGGTCCGCACATCGATGATCTTCTGCAAGTCCGCGCTGATCTTGTCCCTGCCTTCAAGCATGTCGGAGAGCATCGTCTTGCCAATCACATCGCGCAACGCCGTCTGCGCGGCCCAGTTGATGGCGCTCTGGTAGTCCTGCACATCAAGAGCCGCTTTCTTCGGGTCAACGATCTTCCAGAAGAGAACAGCATCGACATCCACCGGAACTGTGTCCTTGGTCAGCGTCTTTTCTGCCTTAAAGGAGCTCGTCAGCACGCGCGTGTCGAGCCAATAGGGGATCGACTCCACGATTGGAATGATCAGGAACAATCCCGGCCCTTCAAGGGAGCGGAACTTGCCCAGCCG
>PLGM01000015.1:4566-13394 GCA_003139795.1 Acidobacteriaceae bacterium
AGCTGCAAACGAACTGTTTTGTCTCATACTGAATTCCTTTCATGCCACGCCGTGATCGGCCGGCCTCAAGAAAGCCCCTCTGAGTCCAGTGCTGTCACGGCGCATTCTTGCATGCGGTTAGGCGAGGACCCTCTCGCCATGAACTGTGTACGAACTATGTTCGGTTCCTGCAATGATGTTTTTCGCATTGTCGACCGCGTCTTCTGTGCCGTGGACAACAAGCAGATATTTGTCTGTCTTTAGAGCCACCTCGTACTTGAGCACGCTATCCTTCGGGATGCCGATGCTCACCAGGCCCGCCCCAACAGCGCTGACTCCTCCAACTACGGCTGCTCCTTCAAGGCCCGCGATAATCCACGCCACCAGCGGTCCGGCTACAAGAATCGGCCCTAGTCCGGGTATGAGGAACAAGCCGGACCCGAACAGCAGGCCCCAGAATCCGCCCCAGAACGCTCCTATTTTGCCCCAACGCATCATGCGGTCCCCAGCGTTGTAGTAGCCCACTACATGCTCGTCCGTATGCGTATCTTTTCCGGCGATCGAGAGGCTTTTCATGTCCACTCCCGCCTCTTGCAGCTCCTTGATGGCATGCTCCGCCTGCTCGTGGGTATCGTAGATAGCTACCACAGAATTTGTAATGCTCATTGCCTTCTCCTTATCTCGCAGTTAAATGCGGTTTATCTCGGGCGAATTGCTCCCGGCATGCGGTGCATTGGCAAGGGACGATTGTCGGCTAACTGGCGTCAGTTCCGTGTGGAATGCATAAAAACCCGCAGTGGAATCGCATTGCGCTTTCTGAGCAAGTCTTGCACCTAGAAAGCTAATGTTCTGAGCAATTAGGTACACGCGCCGAACACTCTGTGCGACCGTTGCCCTTGATGCAGCCGTTAAAAAGGCGGTTTCGACTATCACGATGCGTATGAATCAGGTCGGCAATGTGCCCAGGATGCTCGCGTATATCAGGACTTCACTATGAACGAATCCACAGCGTGCCACTCATAGCTTCGCCTTCTTCTTCACCGTCCTCTGGCGTACGGAAAGCAAAAGAGCGATACCACCACAGAGCGATAGGGCTCCAAGGATTGGAGGCAGAAAATTGATTGTGCCTTGTCCGATGGTCTCCCGAAGCATGAGCCGTATGGGGGATGCAAAGTATGCAAGCGAAATGATCCCCAGGAAGATCAAGATGAATCCGAAAATTGATGCCGCTCTCCCCGGCTGTGCTTGTTGCATCGGTAACCTCCCCGGCGTAGGCTTAGTTGGCTCAACTTCACTTTTCCCGCGCTGTGATTCCATGGACCTGCGATTCCACCGCCGACGGTCTTGCCGGCATAAGCAACTTCGGGCTTTTCAGCTTTCAGGTCTGCGAAGAAGAACACTTCCCCTACCTACTGTTTCAACTAAACATTTTCTGGGTTCCCCAAAAAGGCGTTGCTCTTTTACATCCGGAACCGCGCCAATAACTGCACGAAGCAAATTCGTCGCCCACTAGGGATTGCTTGAGCTTCATCATCAATTCACTTCAAGTGCACAACCTATTGAGCCGGATTGGCCAGCAGTTGTTTAAGTGCATTGAGTGCTTTCTGGGCCGCTGCAAGTTGGGCCTCAGCTTGATCCCGCGTCGCCTTCGACAGCGGTGCCTGCATTCCCTTCTGCTGGCCGCCGAGGATTCCCGACTGCGGCGCAGCAGTCCCAAACAATGAGCCAAGCGCTTCGTCGAGTGTCGGTTCCATCACGACCTTATCGCCCGTTGCAACAATCACCCGTTTCAGTTGAGGGAAGTTCGTACCTTCAGCCTTCAGATACAGAGGAACGACGTAGAGGAATGAATTCTCGATCGGAATAACGATGAGCTTGCCGCGAATGACTCCCGAACCTTTTTGATCCCAAAGCGTGAGTTGTTGCGAGATGGTTGTGCTCTGGTCGATCATCGCGCTGATCTGGTTCGGTCCAAAGATCAGTTTGTCTTTCGGAAGCTCGTAGAACAGCATCTTCCCGTAGTCTGGGAAGTCGCACCGGGCGGCCAGCCAGGCGATCATGTTGTCCCTCTTTTGCGGCGTGAAAGGCGTCATGATCAGGTACTCAAGCTGTCCGCTTCCCGGAAGCTTCATCAGCATGTAGTAAGGATCCATGGGGTTGACCGCCCCATCGTACTTCTCCTGTGGGGGAACCCAGAGATCTTCGCGGTTGTAAAAGACCTGCGGGTCGGTCATATGGAATGTCTCGTACTGGGTCGATTGGATTCCGAACAGGTCTTCGGGATAGCGCAGATGAGCCTTCAGGTCCGCTGGGAGATCGGTCAAGTCTTTGAAAACCCCAGGGAATGCCCGCTCGTACATAGCGAGAACAGGGTCCTTGGAATCCATCGCGTAAAAGGAAACAGTTCCGTCGTACATGTCTACAACGGCCTTTACGGAGTTGCGGATGTAGTTCATCCCCTCGGCTGAACCGGATGTCTGCGGGTTTGAATAGGGGAAACGATCCGAGACCGTATATGCGTCCTGAATCCAATACAGCTTCCCCGCGCTCAATACGGCATACGGGTCATGATCGAGAAGCAGGAAGGGCGCGACTTGGGAAACGCGCTCTTGAACGCTTCTCCATATCTGAATTCGGCTTTGCGGCGTCAGATAGGAGGTCAGAAGAACATTGATGTCCTTCTGAGTCCACGCAAACAGGAGCCTTTTCCAAATGCTGTCAAGCGGGATTCCGCCCTTTCCCTCGTAGCTCGCATAGACGTTTTCATTGCCTTTGGGATAATCAAACTCCTTTATCCCGGTTGAGACGATCTTGTACCCAGGCGCAACCTCCCCGAAGTAAATAGCGGGCTGCGTTATATTCAAGCCGTATTGCGATTCTGCNNCCCTCGCCATGCGTGAACTGAAGAGTTTCGTTGACCCACGTCTGAGCGTCCGAGGGAAGTTGCGACGCCAGTTCCCTGGACGCAAGCATCACCTGATGGTAGCCATCCGGCAGACGGTACCGATCCACATCAACGTTGTAGAACTGGTAGTAGAGACGAATCGCCTGTGTCTGTTGATAGGTCTGAAGCAGCGGCCGTGAGTCCCAGAGGCGGATGTTCTGAATCGTATCCTGATTTCTGGCGATCACATCGGGAGTCAGATCGGAGAGCGCAGGATAGGCCGTCTCCTGGATATTATCCAAGTTATATGCTTTGCGCGTGAAGGCGATGTAATGGTTCAGGTAGGGCGTCTCAAGGCTTAGCTCATTGGGTTTCACCACGAATGTTTGAAAGAGGTATGGCAACGCCAGCACCGCAACTACATACAGCGCTACATAAGTCACGATGCCGACGACGATCTGCTTCGCTCGCGGGCGGGTATAGGTGAACGCTAGAAGCATGCACGCCAGCGCCGAGGCCCCGGTCATCACCCAGAGGGCGGTTCTCGTGACATGCGCCGCCGCATAGCCGGCCCCGTGAACAACGCCGAGGGTTGAATAGACCAGCTCATAGTGGTCAAGAATGAAGCCCCAACCGAAGTTGGCCACGAGGATGAACAGAAGCACCATAAAGTGTTGAAGGGTGCCTTCGCGCACCGTGATCTTTCCGCTGGACTTCGACTGGCGCACTCCGAATATCGAACAGAATGCGAGAACCGCAATCGCCGACACCGTCAAGACAGTAATGCTTCCCTGCAGCAGTTCATAGAACGGAAGACGGAATACATAGAAGCCGAGGTCAACACCAAAAAGTGGGTCCGCCACTCCAAATGAGTTGCCATACCGAAAACGGAGAAACGTGTCCCATTGGCCTGAAACGCTCAGCGCAAAGAATAGCGAGAGAACCACAATGGCAAAATCAATAGCAGAGACCAGCAGCCTGGGACTGATGTCGACATTAATCGTTCTGCTTGCGTCTGCAGGGTGTGTGAAGGCCTTGTTGAAGAAGCTATCTCCATCTACCAAGTCGATGTTCCTCGCTGCGAAGCGAAGATTGATCCATAAATACAAGACTGAAATGATCAAGGTGACGCCGAAGATTCCCCACTTGATCGAAAGAAGGGTCCAGAATATACCGACGTAATCGAGCTGGCGCATCCAGAGCCACTTTTGGACAAGGCCAAGAACAACCGAAAGGACGACGCCAAGCGCAATCAGGGCAAGCAGGCCCCACCTCAGCAAAAAGCTGAGCGCGGGTGACAGAATCCTGCGTGGAGTTTCGAAGGGATCTTTTGCTTGGGGTGCGATTTTCTCAACCGCTGTTGCGTGCATGGTCTCTTCCTCCGCCAAGCCGGAATTGGTCATTCGACTCGTATGTGGCAAGCTGATGCGCGGCCGGCACGAGTACTATCCAACACGGGGCGACGAAGAGTCCGGTCAATTGTGACCAGAACACTGACTGGTCATTGTTTAGAAAAGGGGTGGTAGTTTGACTTGACCCCAACCAGGAAATAGGACCTGTCCGGTTGCAGCTACCTCCGAAGGGTTGTTTCTATGGCAGGTTTGTTTATCTTGGTCTTGAATAGCGGTTCTTCTTCCATCAAGTTCTCTGTGTATAGAACCGGCGACGGCGAACCGCAGAAACTCCACGAGGGCGCGGCCGACGGCATCGGCACCGATCAGGGCGAGTTCTGGATCAAGGACAACAAGGGTAAGAAGCTAGTCGATGAGTCCCCGGCCCTGCCTACCATGGCCGCTGCCTTCAAACTGGTGGCAGATGCGCTCCATTCCAAGGACTTCCCCGCGCCGTCGGCCATCGGCCACCGAATGGTTTCGGGCGGCCCTACAGTTCAGACTAACCAGCGCATCACCGCCGCATTGATCGAAGAGATGGAGCGCTACAAGGCNNATCGCCATCTACATCATGCGCGAAGCTGTACGGCAGTTTCCCGGCATTCCCAACTTCGTTTGCCTGGACACGTACTTTCATCGCCACATGTCCGAAGTGGTCACTCGCATGCCCATCCCCGAAGAGTATGCCGCAATGGGCGTACGCCGCTACGGTGCCCATGGCCTTTCTTACGAGTCGATCGTTTATCAACTGAAACCCACCGTGCCGCAAAAGCTCATAGTCGCCCATCTTGGCAATGGCGCTTCAATCGCGGCGATCCGTGACGGGCGGGGCCTGGACACCTCNNGTGCTCCTGTTTATCCTGCGCAAGATCGCGGAGACGGCCAAAGATGCCACCGAAGCCGCCGACCTATTGGAGGCCGTAGTCAGCAAGAAAGCTGGCCTCTTGGGTGTGAGCGAACTCTCCGGCGACATGCGCGACCTGCGCGACGCCATAGGGCACGGCAATGCGAAGGCGCTGCTTGCCGTAGAGAAGTTTACCTGGACGATTGCCAAATGGATCGGCGGCTATGTGGCCGAGTTAGGCGGACTGGACATGCTGGTATTCACGGGAGGTATCGGAGAAAACGACATCGCCTCACGGGCGGAGATCTGTGCAGGATTGGGCACGCTGGGCATCAGGCTCGACGCGGCGCGTAACAACGTTCATGGCGCGGCGGTGATTTCGGCAGAACACTCGGCGGTCATCGTACGCGTCATTCCTCCCGCCGAGGACCTGATGATTGTCAACCACGTGGTGCGGTTGCTGGCGGAGTGATCTGCCACCATGTTGTGCTGACCCACGGCCCACGAAATCTTGCCCGATAAACGCAATGATTCCTGGATTTCTTTTAGACTGTGGCTGGCTGAATCCAGGGAGTCACCCCTACTTCACATTTGCATCCCGCAGCAGCTTGGCCCGCCGTTCCTCGTACTCCTCGCTTGTGATCTCTCCGGCGGCATATCTCCTTTTCAGGAGTTGAAGCGGCGATTGCATTTCCCGGTAAGTGGATCGGCGCATTGGCGTCATGAATGACAAGAAGAGCATCCAAAAGAATATCCAGGCAATCCACCAGATCCAGTGCATTCCACCAAAATAGTAGTACATCCCTTAACCCCCAAAGTGTGCGGCTTATCGTTTTTCGCCTGGTGCCAGTGAGTTAGAAAATGTCTTCACCGGATCGAGCGAGCCTGCTGCTAGCACCTCGAATGACGAATTGCGTTGCAACTGACGAACAGGTAATAGGTTCGCAGCAACGCGACACTGAGTGAGATGAATCTACGACGGGCAGCCATGATCTTGCTGTCCACAATTGACCATGGTTCGCGGCTAATTCGCACACGATGTCCACAAAGGACTTTGGCTATGCCATTCTCTCGCGGATCCGCAATCGCCGTCTGTAGGCATTAGCGCTTTGGACACAATGNNTCGACAATGGTGAACACGATGCCCCAGAGCAAATATGACAATGCAGCGGACCTGCATATCTACGGAGCACACGCCCACACTGCCGCCGCTGCCGCACATCACCGCGGCGATCACGAAGCCGCAGAAGAGCTTAGTTCAAAGGCTCAGGACCACTCGATGGCAGCTTCTGATAAAACATCCGAGCTCGCAAAACAAATTCACGTTCCTGTGAGGGCATAAATCGCCCTCAATCACAACCTTACGATGATTGGAGACACGTTGAATGGCCCCTCCAAATACCACTTTTAATTCGCAATCAAACCGTCTCATGCGTCCCGAAGCGCGGCATCCGGTATTCGGTGTCAATTCAATATCCTCTCTTCAACTGGCGCCTCGCCCGCAACGTCCGGTCAGGATCGCGGTGATTGGGAATCACCTTCCCAGGCAGTGTGGAATTGCTACTTTTACTACAGATCTGTGTAACGCGATCGCTGCCGAATACCGGGCAGCCCAACTTTCGGTGGTAGCAGTCAACGACGGGAATTCAACCTATTCGTACCCAGAGCGGGTGCGATTCGAGATCAGCGAAGGCGATCTCGCGTCCTACAGTGCGGCCGCCGACTATTTGAATGCAAGCAATGTCGATCTGGTGTGCTTACAGCATGAATACGGAATCTTCGGAGGCAAATCCGGGAATTACATCATGGAGTTGCTGAAGCACCTTCACATGCCAGTCATCACAACTCTGCATACGGTGCTTCGTGAACCGAATCTGGACCAACGGGTTGTAATGCACAAGATTGCCGCACGCTCCGAACGCCTTATCGTGATGAGCCAATACTCCTCGCGTGTCCTGCAGGAGGTCTTCAATGTCCCGGCAGAGAAGATCGAACTGATTCCTCATGGCATCCCCGACCTGCCGTTTGAGCAGCCGGACATATATAAGAAGCGTCTCTCTTGCCAGGGCAAGAGTGTCCTTCTCACTTTTGGGCTGCTTTCTCCCAACAAAGGGTTCGAAAGCGCGATTCGAGCCATGCCGAGCATCCTAGCCAACCACAGCAATGTTGTCTACATGATTGCGGGCGCCACTCACCCGCACGTCCGGGCTCGTGAAGGGGATCGTTACCGGCTTGAGTTGCAGGCCCTGGCGGAGAAACTTGGCGTGGAACGCCAGGTTCTGTTCCTCAACCGGTTTGTCAGTCCTGAAGAGATGGCTTCGCTGGTCGGCTCGGCCGACATTTACATCACGCCCTACTGTCATGAAGCGCAGGCTGTATCGGGAACCCTGGCATATGCCATGGGCGCCGGAAAGGCCATCATCTCCACTCCATATTGGTACGCCGCAGAAGTGCTGGACCAAGGACGCGGAATGCTGGTGCCATTTGAGAACTCAGCCGCCATCGCAACAGCGACAATCGCACTCCTGGCCAACGATGAGGCACGCCAAGCGATGCGCGAACGTGCCTACCTATATGCTCGACCTATGGTCTGGAAGCGAGTAGCGCAGTCCTATATGGCCGCTTTCCTGCGGGCTCGCGCCTATTGCGCGGAACCGGTTCACCTGAGGTTCGCCGTCCAGGCCGGCGCAAGAGAGGCCGAACAACACGTCGTTAACGCCTGAGCGATTCTATGTCGCAAATCCTTGTCCAGGTCTTACATCCCTGCTCAATGCTCAAATTGTGAGCAATTCGGAACAGACGCGCCCCTGCGCGCCTAGGAAATTAGTGCTGCAAGCACTGTGGGATGCTCGGGCAAAGAGTGTCCTGCCGTTCCCCTCGCCCGGCTAATCCATTCGTGCTGTGGGATCGATTGTCGTGACGGCCGGGGATTCCACTCCTGGTTTTCACGATCTAATCCCACCTTCAAGCAGCCTCTTCCCCTGCTTCGGGGCAGAGGCTCAGTCCAGAAAGAGGCGATCCCCTGAGTCCTTAATTAAGCCCACGAAAGCATCTCGACATCTCCAAGCGCACCCGAGTCTCTGCATAATGGGTCGGATCTTGAGCAATTGCGCCTAGCTGTCGGCGGCCCTGTCAGCAGTGATCGATGTCTGCGATTTCTGAATAACTTCGCTCGACCGAGCGCTTTCACTGCGCTGCCGACGAGGACCGCAAGCACGATCTCGCTTGCGAATGAGAACCAGATTCCGTGCTAGAGTGAACAGCCTTCGTGATCCTGATTCTGCAAGGATCTCACTGGAGTGCAATTTCACAATTGGAGGAAACTTGTGGCGGGGCCAAACAGATCGGTCAACCAGATGCGCGACCACGACCCCAAGAAGTTCCTAACCACGGTCGACAAGGGCAGGAAGATTGTGGCATTTCCCAGAAAAGAGAGAATCACCCAGAAGGCGAAGCAATCACAACTCGAAAAGCTGATTAAGAGTCTGAGTCTTCTTATCTCCGAAATGCTTGCTCTGGAAGCTTCCGGCCTGATCGATGCACCAGAACTGCATCCTGATCACCGCGCAAGCGCCAGGAATCTTATGGATTACCTCGCGCTTCGCCGCCACGACATACGCCATTTGCAATCTGAACTTGCGGCTCTGGGACTATCATCACTGGGTAGAACCGAACCGCACGTACTAAGCTCATTGCACGCTGTATTGAGTATTCTTCTCAAGCTTGCCGG
>PLGM01000266.1 GCA_003139795.1 Acidobacteriaceae bacterium
ACCTGGCACTGTCCAGGTACAAGATCGCGGATGTTTATTTTGCGGCCGGCATCATCACCATGCGCACGTATTCCCGCGTAAGGATGGCGCGCAATCGAGGCGCGACAGCCGAGTCACAGGGGATATCCATGGATCGGCAGCGATCGATGGCGGCGCGCAGGTCGCGTAGAAACGACACACAGGACGGGCATGCTTCGATATGTCCGCGCATCTGTTCGCAGGTAAGAGGTTCCACCCTGCCGTCCAGGTATTCTGAGAGATTGGCGAACAAATCGCGGCATTCAGATGGACGTTGCCCAGCTTTGGCCCTGGCCTCCTTGGGCTTCCCGGTGAAGGGTCTGGCATTCTTCGGTTGCTCAGGGGTGCCCCTGAGGATTTGGCTCATCTCCTTGCGCACACTTAGACGTGCCCGGTGAAGCCGAATCCGCACCGTTCCCTGCTTCAGTTCGAGAACCTGCGCAACCTGCTCGGTGGTCAACTCTTCCATATCGTGAAGCACAAGAACGATGCGCAAAGTCGCCGGGATGCGCAGGATCGCCTGATGCAGCAGATGGTGCTGCTCGGCGGCGAGGAGGTTGCTTTCCGGTCCCGCCGCGGCATCCTCAAGCAATCTCCCCAATTCCTCATCGTCCGGCATCAACTCGTCGAGCGAGAGGATGTTTGCCGGGGCATTGGCGGGCTTGCGGCGCATGCGCCAGCAGCGGTTTCTGGTGACGGTGTAAAGCCAGACTGCCATCTGCTGCGGGGTCTGGATCCTCGCCAGGTGTCCGAGGGAACGGGAGAGCACCTCCTGCATGGTGTCTTCTGCATCTTCCGGATGCCCGCAGACCTTCATGCTGAAGGAATAGACCGTATTCTGCAGCAAACCGATCGCCTCTTCGACAGCTTCCGGAGTGTTGCGGTGCAAGAGGTAGGTGGCTCGGATCAGTTCAGGTCGCATTGCATGGGGTCGTCGTGTGCAAGACCAGTATATTCTCCTGCGTGCATGAATAGAGCCCGGTTCTCCCCGGAGACTCTTCGATCCACCGGGGAGAGGATTCAGCAAGGATTTCGTTGAGCACAGGGAAACGCGATGGTGTCCGCTTTCAAAGCTGTCTCGATCATCTGAAGGCAGATTGGAGATACCTTCTTTAGCCAATCTCGCTCTTCGCCGCTTTCAGGTTTGAAGTCGTCGGCCAGCCATGCGCGCACCAAGGCAAGTGCGAGCCCCATCTCGGCGCCAGGACGGCTTTCCTCCAACCGAAACATCTGGCGGTAGACCTCATCTTTGAGCTGTCCGCCTTGATTTCGACATGGCTTGTTCGACCTCACTACTGCTTTCCGCGGCGTCATGGCTGCATTACTCCTTCTCACTTGGCAATGCCGCAGCTGGCATCCTTCAGGCCCACGGCGCGCAGGATGTTCATGGCCGGACACCAGTTTGTGAATGCCGACTGCAACAGGTTGACCCCGACGAAAACCGTCAGCCAGAGCCAGTAAAGGGAAAAGAAATGTGCAAGAGCAAGGGACAACAGCACCATGACGCCTGCCATCAGGCGCACACCGCGTTCGACTGTCATAGGGAATCTCCGTGTTCGGTTTCAGGCTGAAGTTTGGGCCCCGATTGGCGGCCGGAGTGAACCATGTAATAAAGCACCGGAATGGTCGGCCACGAAAGGAATGTCGATGCCACCGCCCCGGCAATCAGCGATAGTGCAAGCCCCTGAAAGATGGGGTCGGTAAGAATCACGCTTGCGCCGACGACAACTGCTGCTGCCGTCAACAGCATGGGGCGGAACCGAGTTGCGCCGGCATCGATCACCGCCTCGGCCAGCGGCATTCCCTGGCGAATGCGAAGTTCGATGAAGTCGACGAGGATGATCGAGTTGCGCACGATGATGCCGGCGCCGGCAATAAAGCCGATCATCGAGGTTGCCGTAAAGAATGCGCCCAGCATCGCATGAGCAGGCATGATGCCGACCAGGGTGAGCGGAATGGGGGCCATGATGATCAGCGGCACGATGAAGGATCGGAACCAGCCCACGACAAGCACGTAAATAAGAACCAGCACCGCGGCGAACGCCAGGCCCATGTCGCGGAAGACCTCGATGGTGATGTGCCACTCGCCATCCCACTTCATCGAGTAGTGGTCTGTGGACTCCGGCATCGACGCGTTATAACGGGTCAGCGTGTATCCGGCCGGAAGGGTGAGATGGTCGAGGTCCTTGTTCATTTCAAGGATGGCGTAGACCGGGCTTTCCACCGTCCCAGCCACGTCTCCCGTGACATAAACCACGCGGCGCAGATTCTTGTGATAGATGCTTGGCTCGATCGTCTTGTGCTCAACGATCACCAACTCGCGCAATGAGACCATACCGCCGTCCGCGCTGGGCAAGCGGATATTCTCCAGTCCCTGCTCGGAAGAACGATCCGCGCGGTCAAGTTCAACGATCGCAGGCACAGGCTCCCGCGTCGTTTGATCGTGGATCAGGCCGACCTCGGTTCCTGAGATAGCAAGCGCCAGGGCATGGGCCACGTCGGATACCGCGATGCCATGCTGCGCGGCCTTGACCTCATCCACGCGAATCACCAGTCTGGGCTCCGGGTCTTCGACGTACCAGTCGGTGTCAACCACGCCAGGCGTGTGCTGAAAGATCGACTTGATCTGTTGGGCAACCTGGGTCTGGCCAGCCAGATCTGGACCGTAAACCTCGGCCACCAAGGTCTGCACCACCGGCGGTCCCGGTGGAACTTCGCTGACCTGAATGCGCGCACCGTACGCGTTTCCGATCGCGTCGAGCAACGGACGAAGCCGCTTGGCAATGGCATGGCTCTGCACGTTGCGCTGCTTTGCCGGGAGCAGGTTCACCTGGATGTCGGCCTGATTCGGCTGGTGGCGCATGTAGTAGTGGCGCACCAGCCCGTTGAAGTTATACGGGCCGGATGTCCCAGTGTAAGTCTGGTAGTTCAGCACGTCCGGCTGCCGCGCCAACTCTTCGCCCAATGCCTGGGCCACGCGCGCCGTCTGTTCCAGCGGTGTGCCATCGGGCATATTGATGACCACTTGCAATTCGCTCTTGTTGTCGAACGGCAGCATCTTGACGCGAACCAGTCCGAAGGGCACCAGCGCCACCGAGACCAGAAGCAGCACCACCACTCCAATGAAAAACAGGACGCGATTGCGTGCGGATTGGATCAGAGGCGTCATGATGCGGCGATAGATCCTGGTCCGCCAGTTCTCCGTCTCCGGTTCGAGTATTTTGGCCCCTTCCAGATGCCTGCCGACGAGCCGGAGGGCAGCCCAGGGCGAAACTACAAATGCAACCAGCAACGAGAAGAGCATGGCCGCAGATGCGCCCACGGGGATAGGCCGCATGTAGGGCCCCATCAGGCCGCGGACAAAGGCCATGGGCAGTACTGCCGCAATCACGGCGAAGGTGGCCAGAATGGTTGGATTGCCCACCTCGGCAACTGCTTCGACCGCGACTTCGCTCATCGGCCGACCATGATTCTCCGGCAATCGGAAGTGGCGCACCATGTTTTCGACCACGACAATGGCATCATCCACAAGAATGCCGATCGAGAAAATCAAAGCAAACAGCGTGACGCGGTTGATGGTGTAGCCGAGGAAGTAGAAGACCGACATGGTGAGCGCGAGCGTGACCGGAATAGCCAGCAGTACCACACCCGACTCGCGCCAGCCGAGGAAGAGCGCGACGAGAAGAGTGACGGACAAGGTCGCCAGCAACAGGTGCTCCAGCAGTTCGTCGGACTTGTTCTTGGCTGTCTCGCCGTAGTTGCGCGTGGTGGTCACGGTCACGTCGTTGGGAATGGTGATGCCCTGCATCTGATGCACGCGACGGAGGACGGCGTTGGAGATGTCGGTGGCATTCGTCCCCTTGCGCTTGGCCACGGTAATCGTCACCGCCGAATACTGGCGCGCTGTCTGCGACGCTGTATTGCCTGAGTTCGTCGTGCCGTAGACGACATAGTCAGCCGGTTCCGCGCCGCCATCGACAATCTTGTCTGCCACGTCGCGCAGATACACCGGATGCCCGCGAACCACGCCCACTACCACGGCTTCCAGATCCTCGCGCCGGGTGAAGAGGTTACCGGCGTCGACGCGGACCTCCTGGTTGTTATCAGAGAAGTTTCCTGCCTGCACGCTTGCATTTGCGGCTTGCAAATGTCCAACGATTGCCATCGGCGATAGGCCGTAGGCACTCAGCTTTTCCGTGCTCAGCACAACGCGCATGGTGCGTGGAAGGCCGCCGATGATCGTCGTCTCCGATACATCGCCGATCTGCATAATGTTGTGTTGCATCTCGTCCGCGATGGCGCGCAATTGATAGCCGTTATAGTGCTCGCCCCACAATGTCATGGCCAGGATTGGCACATCGTCGATGGAGCGGGCCTTGATCAGCGGCTGTGATACTCCGGGCGGCATGCGATCGAAATTTGAGTAAAGCTTGCTATAGACCTTGATCAGCGCGTCTTCCTGCGGCGTGCCGACAAGAAAGCGCACAATCACCAGGCTTTGGCCCGGCGCCGACGTCGAGTACACATATTCGACACCGGAGATCTGATGCACCAGGTTCTCGATAGGCAGCGTGACGCGTTCTTCCACCTCGGCCGGGGATGCGCCCGGCATCACAGTGGCGATGTCCAGCATCGGAACGAGAATCTGTGGCTCTTCTTCACGGGGGATAATAGCGACCGCGAAGATCCCGATGGCCAGCGACGCGGCAATGAAGAGCGGCGTCAGCTTGGAGTTGAGAAATGAATGGGCCAGGCGTCCGGCGATTCCAAGGTCTTGCTTCATGGCAATACCTCGATGCGCTTTCCGGCGAGGTCGCGGTCGGAGGGTGCGTCAACCAGTTTTTCACTGGAAGAGATGCCTGACAGAACCTCGACGAGATTGCCTTGTCCCGTGCCGAGCGTGAGATAACGGAGTTGCGCGATCCCTTGACCGTCGAGAACGTAGGCGCAGGCCAATGAGCCTCGGATGACAACCGCCGAGCGCGGAATCAGAATCGCCTGGCGGGTGCCGTTGGCAAACTCAGCCGTTCCATACATGCCGCCGCGCAACTGAGTTGAAGAAGGCAAGTCGATCTTGACGAGAAAGCTATGACTCGATGGATCGGCGGCGGGCACGATCTCCGCAACGGTCCCCGTCATACTCGTGGAACCGGCGCCATCGATCGCCACCTGCACCTTCATCCCCTTGTGAACCGCGCCAATCGCCGACTCATCCACCGAGGCTTGAAGTTGCAGAGCCCCGGCCTGATCAACCTGGATTAACGGCACGCCTGGTGCGGCCATCGTACCCGGATCGACCATCCGCGCCGTTACGATGCCGGAGAAAGGCGCCGCCAGGAGCGTATACCCCAGCATGGTGTGTGCTCCATTTACCTGAGCTCGCGCCTCGCCGGTTTGCGCGCGAACTGCCTCAAGGTTCGCCTCCGCGGCCTCGGCCCGCCGCGAGACCTCATCCATCTCCTGCGGGCTCACACTCTTCTCGGACTCAAGTTGCTTGTACCGGTCTAACGTGCTTGTCGCCAGGGAGGCGTTGATCTGCGCCTCAGCTTGCGCGTTTTGCGCCGCCTTCAAGCCCGCCTGCGCCTGCTCCAGAGCCGCTCGCAAAGCCGCGTCGTCCAGCACGACCAGCGTTTGCCCAGCCCGTACGCTGTCTCCCTCGTGCACCATCACCTGCTGGATGCGGCCCATCACCTGCGCGGATACAACTGCGGTTTCCTTGGCATGAACCGTGCCCGTGGATCGCAGGTTCACAGGCACCTCTTGCACCTGGCTTTCAACAACCCGCGCCTGCACGTTCTGTACAACCGCAGGGGACGCGGAGTCGGTACCATGACATCCGGCCACCATCGCGGCGGTAACGGCTAGCAAACTTGCCCATAAGACAGTTTTCATTGCAATTCCTCCGCCGCATCGGGAGTCAGCGTCCCAGTCGCGTATAAAAGTTCGGTATAGGCCATGGCATTTCCGTAAACGGCATGCCAGTAATTGGATTGGCTCTGCCGCTCGGCATCCTCGGCCCGAAGCAGATCGGTGATGGTGGCAAGCCCCGCACCGTAACGATTCTTCAGAATGCGCAGACTCTCGGCCGATTGGTCCATTGCCGCCCGCGCCGTCTCCAGCGAGAGTTCCGCCGTCTTCTGGTGAATGTGCGCCTGGCTCACTTCCAGGCGCAGATGCTGCTGCATGGCAGCCACTTGCGCGTCGATCTTCTGTTTCGCCGCGCTCTCCCGCGCCAGTTGTGCGCGCTTGCCAATAGGCAGAATGTCCACGCTGATCTGCACGCCGGCCACCCAGTTGTTGCCACCCAAGCCACCAAAAGATGTGCGGTCTTCTTCCCAGTTTCCGTATGCGCTCACGCGTGGACCGAAGTCAGACTTTGCCACTCCCACGGCGGACGCCTGCGCCAATTGCGCCTGTCCCAACGCTGTCAGGTCAGGACGCGTCTTTGCGGCCGTCGCCATCTCCTCTTCCAGCGCGCCCCGCGGAAATGCATGCGGCTCAATCGGCTTCAACTCGCTCGCCTTCAGATCCGTGACGCCCATCGCTTCGCGCAATGCCGTCCACGCCAGTTCCAGGTCGCCCTGCGCCGCAATTAGCTCCTGCTTGCGGGCGGCCACATTCACCTCAGCCGACATGCGATCCGACTCCACCGCAAGGCCGGCCTTGACGTGCTCATCCACAGAGGTCAGAAGCGCCGCAGCCGTCTCCTGCTCATGCTGGGCAACATCGATCTCCCGCTGCGCATAGAGCACCTGCTGGTAGGCCACAACAACGCGGAAGACAATTTGCTGGTCCACCGACCTGGAGGTCGAGGAGGCGCTTTCCCTGAGGAAATCGGCGCGGCGGATATTCTTCTGCGTCTTGAAGGAGTCGAACGCCATCCACTGTCCCGAGAAGCGCGTAGAGAAGTTCCCGATGGGCTGCGGAAGGTTCAGCGCGTTCAGCGCAAAATCAGTCTGCGTAAACTGTCGCTGACGCAATCGGGTGCCGAAGGCATAAACCGGGTCGTTTCCACGCGAGATATCTTCGGTAAAGCCGAGTTGCGGCAGAAGTTGCGTTCGCGCCATGGTGGCAGCCGACGTGGCATCCTGGATGTCGGCTTGGACAATTGCAGCCTCAGGGCTTTGCCTCAGAGCCTGCTTGATTGCCTGTCGCAACGTGAGCGATTCTTGTGCCGTGGCGGCCAATCCCCCCATACAGAGCAGAAGAGAAAGGCGCAGACCTCGATAAAGGCGTGCACTCATTGGGCGAAATGTCCGTGGCTTATGCATTCATATGAATAAAGCAAGGGAACGAGGAATTCGTTACAAGTGACGTAAAAGGAAATCGGCCGATGGCTGCAGGGCCATGCCGAATCAGATTCCGACGCATAGGAACCTCAAACTGTGAAGACGGAGATTTTATGAGTCTGAAATGATACAAAGCGTCGATTACACTCAGCGAGATAAAACTGAACGGCAAACGCCGAGCCCGGCGGTTTCATCCCCATGGGCAAGCAGGGCAACTACATCGTCCCGCAGGTGAAAGCACGGGCTCACAAAACGGACGCGCTTGAATATAGGTAAGGTCTATTCAAAAAGTCATTGCAACTCATTTCATCACTGTCACTTACAGGCATCCTGGCCAGATCGATCCTGAAAAGCGGCCAGCGTACCGAAATCTGATGACCGAATCGGGCAAATAATCGGACACTGAAACGTCTTCAGTGCTAATCCTGTTCGACTTCTGTGCAACCGCCTGCCGACGTCACAGGCAACGGTACCCCTGCACAGTGGAACCTCGTTGGCGGGCTCTTCGCGCCCTCTAATCCTGAGACGAAGAGAGGCGGTAAGGGAGCAATGGTGTCGTGGAGTCGGGCTTGGTCGCCGGTTCACACTGCCCCGAGTATCCACCCTTCGACAGCGACGACCTCTCGCTCTTCCGGCGTCAGTCGCGGATTGAAATAGCCATCCAGAGACCCGCTGCGGTCTGCCCGTTGCAGCCACGCCGCTACAGCGTAGGCGGCTTGCTCGTCTCCGTCTCGGCCTTCCCTTGGAAACCGCCGTGTCCACAAGGACGGGTACACCTCCGCCACGACCGACTTGCCCTGAGGAACCTCCCAGCCGTCGAAAGGCCAGAAGTGAAGTGGGCGCTTGCACTGGTTCCGCAGATAGCGCGCATTCCGGAACGGATGGCAAGGGCGAAGAGATTGATGACTTCACCGGCCTCGCTCCCGAGAATATGAGCGCCCAGAATGCGGTCCGTGCTTTCTTCCACGAGTACTTTGTAACCGGAATAAGTTTCCGAAACGCGCCGAGACGAATACCAGGTCGAGGTCATCTCCATCTTGACTCTGAACTTGAGGTTTTGCTCACGTGCCCCGCGTTCACTGAGACCGACAGCCGCCAGCGGTGGGACCGTGAAGACACAGGCGAGGTCGCAGGCCTGGGTTACTTCCCAGATGGCGATGAATGGGCGCTCATTGAAATCAATCGCATTGATTTGCGGGTTCATGGTCCTACGAGACTGCGCAAGGGTTCGGATGCGCAGTGACCAAAGTCCCAGGCTGCTAGAATTCTCAAGTGACCGATGAACGCATCGATCTGGCTGCCGTCCTTGGCAAAACCGCACTGCTGTCGACCCTTTCGCAGCCCGAACTGCAGACGCTCGCGGCTCGGACGGTGCGCAAGCTGTTCAGTGCGGGCGAGTTGTTGTTTTCAGAAGGTGAGCCCTGCAACGGCCTGCACATCATTGCGCGCGGCAAGGTACGCATCTTCAAAACCTCCATAAGCGGCCGGGAGCAGGTGCTGGCGGTGAACGCTCCGGGCGAATCCATCGCTGAACTGCCCGTCTTTGATGGAGGTCCGTTTCCGGCTTCCGCAGTGGCAACGGAAGAGACGGAGATTGCCTACATTTCCCGGCGCGATTTCCAGGCATACTGCATGGACCATCCGGAGGTCGCGCTCAAGGTGCTCCAGGTAGTAGGCGCCCGGTTGCGGCGCCTGGTGGGTATCATCGAGGAGTTGTCGTTCACCACCATTCGCCAACGGCTGATTTCGACATTGCTCAAACTCGCTCAAAGCGAAGGCAAGAAGACAGCGCGTGGAATTGAGTTTCAACTGCCAGCGAGCCACCAGGAACTTGCCAACCAGCTTGGAACGGTGCGCGAGCTGATCTCACGCAACCTCATGCGGTTGCAGGCCGAAGGGCTGTTGGATGTGGACGCACGACAAATTGTGGTGAAGGACGTCAAGGGCTTGAGCACCCTCTTGGATACGACGCCGTAGCCGGTTTAGACCCCGAGTGACATAAGTTACTGCGCTCCGGTTGGGTACTCGCTACTGTTGCAGGTGGAGAGAGCTCATGCCTACCTCAACACAGTCCGTCCGCGAAATCATTGCCACGCATCCATCGGCAGCCAAAATCTTTCAGCGCTTCGACATCGACCTGTGCTCACAGGCCGATGAGACTCTTGATCGCGCGTGCGCGGAACTGCAACTCTCGGTCGATCAAGTTCTCGAAAAGCTTGCCGATGCTGAGACTCAGGAACTCGGCGGTCCGCCTGTAGATCCCGCAAGCCTATCCATCGACCGGTTGATTCAACAAATCGTTCGTGTCCATCACCAGTATGTACGCCAGGAACTGCCGAGACTGGCCGAGATGGCTCAGAAGCTTGCAGCCAAGCGAAGCGATCGCGCTCCCGAACTGAAGAATGTCGAGGAGCTGCTCGAGGAACTTCGCACCGACATGTTCGCGCACATTCAGAAGGAAGAGCAGGTCCTGTTTCCATTCATCGCTCAGATGGATCAGGACTCGATCATCGTCTATCCGCCCGCGCAGCCGTGCATGAAATTACTCTTTTCACTCGCGACCATCCTACTGATGGCCGGCAACAACCTTCAAGCTTATTCTGAAAAATAGGCCGAACGTATCGGTCCTGTGACTAAAGTCCCTGCATTGCCTTCTCATCCCACCTATTATGGGAAGTCGGAAACGGAATCCGTGGAACTATTCGGGGAGTATCTATGAGCGACCGGGCAGAAAAGATTGGAATCGCGGGCGCGGGCAGTGTGGGGGCAACCATTGCCTATGCGTGCATAGTGCGCGGAGTGGGCAAGCACATCAGCCTCTTTGACCTAGCCAAGACGAAGGTGGAGGCCGAGGTGCTGGATCTGAACCATGGACTGATGTTCGTTCCCATGGCAAAGTTGGACGGTTCGGTTACCCCAGCAGACTGTTGGGGTTCCGGCTGGCCATTTGCTGGCGCTCGATCGCTGCATTACGCACGACGTTGAGGCAGTGGAGCAGAGTGTTTTCCTTCTCACAATCTGCTGGCCCGAGGACGCCGCCTGATCTACTGCGAGCAACTGACAGAAGACAGGTGCAATTCAGCCGCATGCAGACCGCTGATCGGTCGACCAACACCATGTGACGCCCTCAAGGGGGCGGTCGTACTCGCCCCGTTCAACCGCATCAGAACTTTGAAGAAGCACAATAAGGAGAAGTTTATGGGCTATACATTTCTTGCCAACCTGCTGCAGGAAGTCGCACTACCAGAAAATGGGGTCTTGAGCCGCGTTCTGCACAAGGAC
>PLGM01000082.1 GCA_003139795.1 Acidobacteriaceae bacterium
AGTTAATAACAGGCTCTAGCGTTTTCCAGGCGGCGGGGCCTGGGGGGGCTGCATGGCTTGCAGGCTGATCATGCTGGTCAGCTCCAGGAAAGCCATGCGGACCTCAATGAGCGCCGTCTGCAGGGCGCGATCCTCGGCCTCGGTGAGGTTGCCGCGGGTCTTTTCGGCGAGCACGCCGAGTAGGTCGATGGTGGTGCGCGCGCCGAGAATATCGACCCTCGGGCGCTGGCCCTCCTGCGTTCCTGCTCCCATCTGAATCATGGCGGAGACGTAGAACTGCTGGACCAGGTGCTCGAAGCCGACCGGCGGCTGCGGGCCCACAGCGGGATTCTGGGCGCGGATGATGTCTTCAAGGCGCTGTGCCGAGGCGTCGTAGGCGGTCTTCTGCTCATGGCTCTCCTCGGCGGTAGGCGCGGGGGGCGACTCCGGTTGCTCCTCCTGCCCGGATGCAGCCTCTTGAGCTTCGGCCGGAGCCGGCTGCTGTTCTTTCTCGTTGACGACCAGGCGGGGGCCGGCGGCCGCGGAGGCGTGCTGAGCCTGGGTGGGCTCCGGCGCGGGCTCAGCCGGTGGCTCGTGCGCAGGCGCGTTGTGACTATCTTGTTCTTCTTCCGCCTTGAATTTGCGGCGGTCAATCACGGTGAATTTGGGGGTATCGCTCATGGCTCCAGGTTTCCGATGCGTGTGAATGCGTTGCTAATTCAGATCAAGGTCAGGCGGCGAGGCCAGAATGTGGGCAGTCCCGGCGGCCGTGCCGGCAGTGTAGGTGAAGGGTTGGTTGCGCAGTTCGGCTTCGCCGCGCACCATCGCCAGCGCAAAGACGCGGCTGCCTTGAGGCAACGCCAGCTCAGCCGCACTGGTAATCTGCCCGGCGACCGCCCCGCCCTCGAATGTCAGCTCCGTGCCGGCAGTTGGCAGGGGTCCAAAAAGCTCAAGTTGCCGCAGATGCCTGTGCACGTTGCCGCGGGAACGGATCCGCTCCACAATCTCCTGTCCCAGGTAGCAGCCCTTGCTGAAGTGGAGCGCCCGCATCTGGGAGGTCTCCTGCGGCAGGTCGCGCTCCAGCATATCGATTCCATAGGCGGGAATCCCTTCCGCAATGCGAAACCCGTCGACCGACGCGCTTCCGACCGGGGTCGTCCCAGCCGTGCGCAGAAACTTCCACAGCTTCCCAATCTGCGCCTCCGGCACCCAGAGCCCATAGTGCGCCGCCAGTACGCCATAGCCGCGCGCGATACGCAGATCGACGCCGTTCCACTCCACGCGGGCGCTCGTCAACGGCGCTGAGAGCGCGGGCAGGCTGAGGCGGGCCAGAACCTCATCGGCGGCCGGCCCGGTGAGGCCCAACGCCGCTTCGCCGGTGAGCGGAACCAGTTCCACATCGTCCATGATGATGAAGCGTTCCAGGTGGGCGAGCAGCTTATCGAATTGGCCGGCCTCAATCTCCAGTTCCAGGAGGTCACCCTCCCGCCAAACCGTGAGGTCGCCCTGAATCCGGCCCTGCGCATTGAGCACCAGGTTCCCAGCGCCGGCGTTCTCAGGCAAATCGACGACCATGTTGGTGACCATGCCGCTGAGCCAGCGAAAGCGGTCTTCGCCGCGCACGGCCACGCGCCGGAGCCATCCCAGGTCGTGGACCGCGGCCGCGGTTGAGAGCGCCGCTGTTTCCGCAACTGGCGCGTCCAACTCCCGTGGGGTAAGCACACCGCGATAAACGGCAAGTTCATGCGGCAGGGCCGCGGATTCCAGCAGTACGGCCAAGCCAGTGGCCTGAGAGGGTGCGGCAAAAGCGATTTCAGTCATGGGGGATCTTTTCCGGGGTGCGGCTAGAGTTTTCCAGGGGCAAACTCGCGCCAGACCGCATCTTAATTATAGCCTTGGAAGAAGATGTAGCCGTGTGGCCCCCAAAGCGCGGAGTTGCAGGGAGAGCGAATGAGCGAGGAGCAAGAAGTAGCGGGAAAAGGCCGGCATGGATGGAGCCCGGTGCGGATCGCGGCGGCAGCCTTCTGCCTGGCAGCGACCATGGCGGCCGGAGCGCAGCAACCGGCGCCAGCGCAGCCCCCGCACGCGACTGCTCCCCAGGCTCAGACGGCATCCCCGTCCCCCGACAAGCAGGAAACCCGCATCACGCCCGAACAGGCCAAAGAACTGTTCGGGCTGGTGGATGAACTGCTGCAGTTTTCCTCGCAGGAGACCGGCCTGCCCATCAAGAGCACGGTCAAGCGGCAGATCATAAGCCGCGCCGCCGTGGAAAGCTATCTGAAAGAGAAATTCGACGAGGACAAAAGCACCAAACGCTTGCAGCAGGGTGAAATCGTGCTCAAGAAGTTCGGCCTCCTGGACCACGACTTCGCTCTCAAGCCCTTTCTGCTGGCGCTGCTCAAGGAGCAGATTGAAGCCTACTACGACTCCAAGACCAAGACCGTGAACATGCTGGATTGGGTGGGCATCGAAGAGCAAAAGCCGGTGCTGGCGCACGAACTGACCCACGCCCTGCAGGACCAGCACATCGACCTGGAAAAGTGGGACGACCAGACCCCGGACAACGTCTCGCTGAACTCCTCCGACGACACTGACCACCTGGCCAAAGACGAGCTCGACGACGCGCGTGATGCCGTGGTCGAGGGCCAGGCCACAGCGGTGATGATGGACTACATCCTGAAGCCCATGGGCAAGAGCCTGCTGAAGGACCCCGAGGTGATGGAATTCGCCAAGCAGCAGATGTCGGTCTCGGATAGTTCCCCGGTGCTGGCGCGGGCTCCGCTGTTGCTGTCCGAGTCGCTGCTTTTCCCTTATCGCGAGGGGCTGAGCTTTGAGCAGGACGTGTGGATGGACCAGGGGCAGGCCGCGGCGTTTACCGGCACCATGGACCGCCCGCCCACATCCACCTGGGAGATCATCAACCCGCGCGAATACGAGCGGAAGCATTCTCCGGCCATACCCCTGCTGCCGGACATTCATCCTCTTGTGGACAAGCTCTACAAGCCCTACGACATCGGTCAGGTGGGGCAACTCGACCTGCACATCCTGGCCGAGCTTTTCGGGGGCGACAACGCGGCGCGCGATTTTACACCGGCCTGGGATGGCGGCATCTATTGGGCCGGCCAGCGCCTGAGCGCCAAGACCGCGGCGGAGCAGGCCAGCACCAACTCACTGGCGCTGTTTTACCTTTCGGCGTGGAAGAACGAGGGTTCGGCGCAGGCTTTTGCCCAGCTCTACGCCAACGAACTGGGGCGGAAATACTCCGGCCTCAAGGCGGACCTGGCCGCCCAGCGCTCCGCCGCTGCAGACCTCCCTTCCGGATCGGAAGAACTGGTGTTTACAACCAATGAGGGGCCGGTGGTGATTACCACGCGCGGGAAACTGGTGTTTGTGGCAGAGAGCTTCGACCTGGGCCTGGCCCGCAAGCTTGGCGCCCTCATCCTGGACGCGCAGGGAGCGGGCGAACTGAAGATGGCCGAGCGCACGACCTACCCCGAGTTACCAAGCGCCCCAGGTCTCGACCATGAGACCATGCAACCCCTGACAGCCGGGCTCATCCGCTTTTTCTCGAACTGCGGGGCGATGAAAGCGGCGGTCGAGGCGGGAGTAACTGGCGCACTCCCCCCGAGATAAGTCTCAACTTGAGCGACCTTTCCCTTAATCGGCGGTTCCAAATGGTTGGGGCTGCAATCAAGATGGGGGAATCAATATGAAAGTTAGGTACCGGTCAATGATCTGGCCAAACGCCACAACAGCACGGCCGGCCAAGGTGTTCGCGTTCAGGGAGGCCAGTTGCGCCTCGACCCAATTGCATACATCCCGCTCCGTCTTATAGATGGCTGCGTCGAAGGTCTGAACTTTGAGTTTGCGCTGCCCGTTTGTATCCGTATAATAGGAGCGGAACTCCCACGCGAACCCGTGGGCGCGAGGCACTTTACGCACACTACCAGTCTGGTATTGTTGCCGGTGGATCTGTCACAGATCGGGATTACGACGGACTGCGACCAGTTGTGGGGGTAAGTCCGGAGGCAACAGGCATGCCGAGGTATCTCGGGTGGAACTGGCAAGCGATCTTCGAAGTCGCGCGTGAACACCGACCGTCGAATGCAAACGGACCCATTCCTGGCGTTTGGCATATGTCAGTTCTTCTATCGGCTTAATCGACCTGTAAGAGGAGTTGAACGGTCAGGCGACTGCTGCTTCCCGATCGGCCACAATTTCAACCTGGGTACGCAACTTGACATTGAGGGCATCAAGCAGCCGAATCGCCCGCTCGAGCGTTATGCCAAAGTATTCGTTCCGCTCATCTCGGGACACCTGGGATTCATGCACATTGAGCTTCTTGGCCAGGTCTCTTTGTGAGAGGCCCTGAGCAATGCGAATCGAGATCAGCAGGTGCCCCAGCCCGCGAAGGTTATCAAGCTCGTCAAATTCTCCCCGCTTCAGCTTCTCGTAGCTCTCCACCTCTTCCTTGAGCTGAAGGTGGAANNTCTCGTTGCGAATCATGGCTGACCTCCATATTTGATTTTCACAATCCCTCGGGACTTGCCGTCGCGGCGCGATTGTCGAAACGCAGATGGAAACTCCAACTCATTGCCATACCGGTCGAGGATTCCGCAACCGATGCCCATGCCGGGGATATGCGGGTAAAGCTCGATTCGATACCGGTGCCACATCGGTAGCTGCTTCTTCGGATAGCCACGATATGGCTTCCTCGATGCTGGTTCCCAGGTCCACACCTTGAACGGGTCAATCAGATTGAGCTGGCGCGTCAATTCGCCGCTGCTAAGTTGGAGGAGATCGCACACGAAATAGCCGTCGATGTCATTGGGGTGATCCTTGTCCTCGGCGAACGAGCCGTCTGCGTAAATCTCCCGGATGCCAACCTGCCATAACTGGTGCGTCAGGATTTCAAGGTTGTCAACGAGGTGCAACCGCCAAGTGCGATCCCAACTGGGGTAGTGTGCAGTATCGCCAGGACCGAGTACCAGGATCGATTCGCGCAATTCCTCGAACGACACTTCATAGTCGCCCGATGGCAGGAGTCCGTCAGGCTCAAAAACAGGAATGGGTGCCATAGTTGTGACTCACGCCATATAAAACAAGATAGTTCTACTTTACTTAAATGTCAAGTTGATCTTTCTTTGGTTCGCAAGTTCGCCTCTCGTCCGGGCGATCTCGGGACGAAAAACCCGCACATCGGGCAGGATCGCTCCTAAGTTGTTTGGTTTCAGCGGATGGCTCAATCCTACGCGGCCCTGGCCAACTCCAGATGGAGAACCGGAACGATGCACCCTGGCGCGGCTGGACCCGAATCCGGGCCAGCGGGCGGCTGGTCGACCAGCGTGGCCAGATGCAGTACGAGCTCGCTGCCACACTTGCCGCATTGTTCACGGGGTGAGTTTGACACTGTTTTGCAGTGCCGGCAATAGATGGCCTTGTCGACTGGGATACTGACGAGGCTATGCTCAGAGCGAAACCGCCTGACCTGACACATGGATTTCCTCCTGGTGAGAGCGGCGCTGCTAGGCAACTTGCTGGCCGCTGATGGATTCGAGTTCGTCGATCAATTGCTTCAATGCCGCCAGGCTTGGAAGACAGGTGGTCGTCGCGAGCTTCAGGTTGTCCATTGCGGCGATGAACCTGGCGTCGCCCGCTATTTCAACCAGCCCATGAAGCCGCTCAAATCCCCGCGCTGCCGCCTGCATCCACTCAACGACATTCCTTTGCCGGTCGGCATTGGGGATCGTCCGGGCATCTTTACTGTGGCCCGCCCGCCGCAGGATCTCAGCGTAGATGTCCACTCCGAGCATGCTTCGGAACCCCTCAATCGATGCAGTCAATTTGTGATCGACAGGGCCGTGCAAATCGACGGCAGAGCCAGTGGTCGGCTGCACGGTGACTCCCGGCGGCAGCGCCCATTCTGGGAGCACAGGAAGCGCAACGGGTTCGCCGCGCCGATTCAAGTTCACCCAGGTTTCACCGAAGCTATAGAGATAGCGCCCCAGCCCGAAGCAACTGCAGGCACGCTTGAATGCTTGGGCGTCCGCTGCCGTCACCGCGTTTTCCCGGTCGGCCCACTCCTCTCCGGTTCCGACATGGCTGCCCAGCCTCGTGATAGTCACGGCAGTCGCCACCAATACCTTGCTGGTTACGACCACTTTGCCTCGGTCCACACGGGTCAGAGACGGGACGGTAGAAATTGTGTACTCGCGAGTCCATCCTGCCGGCGTAAAGAGTTGGTTCAGTCGATCCGTGTACGCGCGCGGATCGGCGAAGGGAAGAACCAGACCCGAGCGCCCATCGTTTGAGCTGCGCATGATCCGCCATTTGACCTGAGCTGGATCGAATGGCACTTCGAGCTGTGCGAAGAGTTTCTCCCGCTCGGCTCCTGCGAATTTCGCTGCTGTTGCCATAACTCAACTCCTCCTGTGCGAAACCTTCAGTGAAGTTCTGGCAACTTGGCTCACCAAGTTGCTGCTGTGGTCTTGCGTCCCGTACGAGAACCTGAGAGCATGACGGCATGCCAGATCTCATGCAGATCGGTATTCACCTTTCGAAACCTGCTTTCGGCTGTGCTCAGAAGGCGCCGCCCCGGACTCGTGTCTTCTGGCTTCAAGGTGTCACGTTGGTATGGATGGTTATAGAGTTCGGCGTATCCGCGTATGCGGCGATCACCGCACACAGCCCCGCGATGTTGGCCTTTGGCTCCGATAGCCTTGTAGAGCTTATGTCCGCCTCTGTGGTGCTCTTGCAGTGGGTCCCAAGCATGTCCATTTCGGAACGCAAGGCAACGCGCACAGCCTCAATGCTGCTATTCGTTCTTGCTTTTGTTGTAGCGGGGACGGCCCTTGCATCGTTAGTTCTCGGGCTGCGGCCTGGAACTAGCCGTGCGGGAATTGGCATCACCATGGCCGCATTGGTTGCTATGCCCGTCCTCGCATGGCTGAAGCGTCGGGAAGCTCATCACAGCGGAAACACGGCCTTGGCCGCCGACGCAGCACAGTCGGCCACTTGTGCCTATCTTGCATTGATCGCACTGGTGGGGCTTGGCGTGAACGCATGTTTTCATATCGCGTGGTTTGATGCCGCCGCTGCGCTGGTGGCAGTTCCTATCCTCGTCAAGGAGGGTAGATCGGCTTGGCAGGGGCAGACCTGCGGATGCTGCTAAGGCTCGGCGTGAGTTAATTTGGGAAGGTGTTTCCCAGTTTTAATAGGGCACCTCTTCGCGCTCAATCTCCTCTTCGCCGCTGAACTCCTGCGGCACGCTGCGGTTTCCGCCGGCATAGTGCTCAGGTTCGCCCGCGCCGTTCGAAGCGATGGCCGGGGATAGGAGGTTGATATCCGTCACGACCACCTCCGAGCGGTACCTGCGCTGTCCCGACTCCCGATCCTCCCAGGAGCGGGTGCGGAGGGTACCCTCGATGTAGACCCTCGAACCTCTCTTGACGTAGTCCCGAAGGATCTCCCCAATTCTTTGGTATCCAACTAGGTTGTGCCACTCGGTGCGTTCTTGCCATTCCCCGCGGCTGTCCTTAAAGCGCTCGCTCGTGGCCAGCGAGAGATTGACCAAGGTCCCACTCGGCAGAATGTGAACCTGCGGATCCTTTCCGGCGTGGCCCATCAAGATGACTTTGTTGACGCACTTGCTCATGCTCTTCTCCTCCCCATCAGGTTGGGTTGTACACATCTTCGATTGCCTGCGAGTCCATCTCCTCTACGCTGCTTGCTTCATGCGAATCGGTCGGCCAAGCGCCGCGCGAATCTCATCCTTTGTGCAGCCGGCCCAGCACTTGTAGAAGCGTGAGTCCTTGATTTGGATTGAAAGGTTGTCGCCGGTCCGATCGCGCCCCACCAGCGAGCAGGATGGGCACTTTGCCCACCAATTGCGGCTGTCTCTGCGCGTGGTGCGGACGAGTTCAAGAATCCGAAACTCGCGCTGGCCAGATGGTGATGCGATTGAAGTGTACGGAGCTGCCACGACTTGTCTATACGCCTCAGGAAACCTCATTCCATGAATGAGCGCCTTGAGCCTGGCCTCCGTGAGCTTTGGCAGTCCCTTGAGATAGCCAAGCTGCGCTTCTGGTCGTGGTGCGGCTGCAGGGAACCAGTACCGGAGATTCGTCTTGCGATGGACCCCAAGCGGCGCGCGAAGCGCGTTGCCGTACTCGCCCTCTTCAAGACGATCCTGACGTGGAAAGATCTCAATGCCGTCTTTGAGGCCGCATTTGACCGGAACTCCGAGCCGCAACGCCAGGTTGTAAATGTAGATGCGGAACTCAGAGGCTAGCAGCGGTGCGGCCCCGAATATCCAGAGATGACCACCGCGGCGCGATTGCTCAATCGCGGCTTCGACGCCGTCCTGTTTCAACGCCTGCTGCAATTCAATCAGCGATTGCAGAGCACCATCGAAGTCGGCGTCGACGGCGACCCACTTCGAGCGTTGTGTCTCTGGATTGATCGCGAACAGATTGATGGTAATGTCGCCATTCAAGTGCATCCGCACGACATCCGCATCGAGAAGCTTCGGAGCCTTCGTCAACCAATCTCGTGCCAGATAGTAGGGGATGGAACCGTTCGGCAAAGGCTTCGTTGCCTGGATTCCGTATGCGAGCCGGTTCACAAACAAATGGATGAAGTCGTTTGCAGGTTCCCGGCTCACACGGAACTTCAAATACATGGCGCGGCCTCCTCTCTCCATGCGGTATTGCTGCGCCCCAACTGGATCAGATGGTCGCGGAGCTTTGCTGTTCGGGCAGGCTGGTCCGTTCCTTGCATGCACCGGGAATGACCCTGGCGACAGTGACTGTGTAGAGCCTGACCAGGTAATCGCCGAGCCGCTGAAGACGATTGGCTATTTGACTGCATGCGCTGCCGAGTCTCTCCAAATCAGCTTTCTTCTGTTCCGGCTTGCGGATGGCCAGATACAAGCCGCCGGTGATTGCAACCGCGGCAACGAACATCAAGAATCCACAAATGATCTTCATGGGGTATCGCTCCTTGTTTTGAACTGCATGTATTGCTACTGCGCGGCAAAGCGATGCTTCGCCGGTTGTCGGAATGTGCGAATCAGTTCCCAGGTGGTCATGCCGAAGAACAGAATGATGAATACGGCCATGAAGAAGTAGGCAAGCCTGAGGACACCGAGGTAGATCAGGCCAAGAACGGCGAGCAGTGTGAGCTTGGTCATGCAACTCCTTTCAGCATGTTGTGAATGCGCAGCTTTTCAGCCCGTGCCATGCGAAATGGCAGGAATGCCCAGAGCATGAAGATGTTGAGGATGGTGTTGCCGAGTGCAAAGATGACAGCATTCGCGGAGAGAATTCCGTGGATGCCGAGATTGATTGCTTCCAGACCCAGAAGGCTGATGCCTTTGTTTCTGTTGATCCAATCCAGGCTCAGCTCCTTGCGCCTGGTGGTCATCAGCTTTTTGAGCCACGGTACCTTGTCTGCTTTGAGGAATGCGCTCCAGGCAAAGATGCCAAGACCGGCGCCGGCGACAAGGTTGCCGGTATTAGACGGAGTGAGAATCATTCGAGTCCTCCCGATTCTTCTGGTAGGCCTTGTAGATGGCCGATACAGAGAGCGCTGCCGCTCGCACTATGAGCAGCAGCTTGTAGATCAGAGGCACATTTTCACCTCCGCGCGGATGGTCCGGCCCTTTGGCCAGATCCGTCTTAGTCCGAGCAGGATTGCGTAATCCATTGCTCGCGTGTTGGCAAGCCAGCGCAGGACGGCGGCAATCCGCCGGGCCGCGAATGCCTGCGACTTTGTCGGTGTTCCGGCGGCCTTGCGGAGCCGCTCGTCGATGAGCGGCAAGCATGTCCGCGCGGGTCTTCCGTATACAAGAAGCTCGCAGGTCTTGCCCCTGCCGCGGAGTTTGCCGGCGATGAGGGCAGACCAGAATCCTGCCTCAAACGAGGGCACGAACCACAGCAACCATGCCGCCATTGGCTTTCTCCAGTTGGATTGAAAGATGGAAAGACAGACACTATCGGACGACGAAGCGCATCACCCAATCGTGGCCGGCGTGCACCAGACCGGATGCTGCTCCAAGCAGCACAAGGGAAAGAATCGTGCCGAGCAGGGCAGCCAGCAGCTTGAGGCCGGCCGGTATCTGCTTGTCCGGGACGCACAGGCTATCGAGATCAGCCAAGGCTGGCGCCTGGGCCTTGATGATTGCGATGTCCACGCCCCACTTCATAGCGAAGACCTGAATTCTGGCATCGGCCTTATCGCGCAACACAACGTAGACTGGCGCCCCCTTGGGCAATCCTTTGGTACGATGGCCATTGGCTGTCTCGATGATGCGAGCCAATGCTTTCTCCAACGCACTCTGGTCCTGATGCCTGCGCCAGAGGTTGACCGCGCTGATGCCGCGGGTTCCCAATGAGCGAAGTCCTTCCCAGACTTTGCCGCAACGGTGCATTGGNNCCAGGGTGAAACCGCCATGAGTTAGCTGCTTCTTGAACGTCGAAAGCATCCCATAACGCAGTGCGTTGAATCGTGAATTATCCACTTGGGAACTGTTTGCCTATACTAGAGCGGGAAAACCCGGACCAGAAAACAGGCAAAGTGTGTCGAAAGTATCAAGACTCGATCGGAACTCTAGGGATGTCCCGACCCCTCGCATACAAAAACCAGAACCTCGATGCAAAACTGAATTCGCCGTTGATTTTGGCGTCTACGGCCTCGTAACTGAGGCGGATAAAACTGCCGCCAATTGCGGAAACCTGACGTTTGATCTTGAATCCGCGTTGATCGAAAAACTCGCCGGGCAGTCAAAGAGGCAAACCTGCCCGGCGTCCGTCGCGGTGGAGCGCGAAGGAAAAGAATGGCTTGATCACCATCGAAAGAGTTTGCGGTTGAACCGGGAGAGACTACTTCCGGCCGACTAACCCGGTTGAGTAAGCAAGCATATTGTCGGCAGACCCGATCACTTGGGGCGTCCGCGGCATACAACGGCGAATCATGAAGTCTTGAGCTGCAACGAAACGCAAATGGACACTGCGCGAATACTTTTGTTGAGCATGAGCGAACATGGGCGAGGCTCTCCTCAAAGCCTGATTTGCTTGGTTGAATTGTGAAGGGTTTACCGCAGGATGGATGTTGGCTTCAACGGCAACGTGCGGCGGAATGATGGATTCAACGGCGAGGGTTCAATCTTCCTCCCGACGGTGATTGAATTCCATCGCCCCGATTCTTCTCATGGTTTCAGCGTCTGCTCTCTGGGCCTTACGCCGTTCCCGCCAAACAAAGACGGCGACGATTACGGCAGCCAGCAAGGTCTCGCCGAGAAAGAGCGGAATTATGTTGCTGTGCTCCCACAACCAGGTTGAGGCGACATCAGAAACAGTTGAGATCCACGATGACTCCCGCGGCGAGTTGATGACAAACAGATCACCTGTCATGAGGCCTCCCTATACGGAAGCAGTCGCGGCGCCAGTGAACTGGACAGCCTTGTTGCATTGGTGGTTGAAGATCATGGCCAGAATGAGCGCCGTCATGACGCCTGCGATGACCCTGGCAGCAACGTAGCTGAGAAACTCAAGCATGGATATTTCCTCCGATGGAGCAACGTCGTTAACTTGCTTGGGATTCGTCGCAGCCACGACTCCGTTGGTGGAACAGCGGCACATGAAGCGGCAGAGAGAATTGTTGGATGCCTACGCCGCATCCTCCAGCAGACCAGGGCTTACCATCCTGCCTGACACAACAAACCTCGCGCGCAGGCGAGATTCGGGCAAACACCACAACCTATTCCGCACACCTGAATCAGCCACCCAATAGGTGGGGG
>PLGM01000024.1 GCA_003139795.1 Acidobacteriaceae bacterium
TCAGCCGAGGGGTCCACCCCAACTGGTCCCTAATCGTTACCAATGGTAAGGCCACGATCCATCCATCTGTATGGCTGGAGGGACAACCTTGCCAGAGCCACTTCTTCATTCGCGATAGCAAAATAATCTGGGTGTAGCTCGCAAACCGGCAATTTGGTTTCTTTTCAAACGCATTATCATTCGCCTTAATGGGGGTACAGAGTTGGCCTTTCAATTCAGGACAAACAGCAAGTTCGCCATCTTGGCGCTCGACGGTGTCTATTCAGATCTTCCCGATGCGGAGTTTCAACTCTCCGATGGCACTTGGGTAATGCCGCGAGTGCCTACCGTCGCGGATCTCGGGGTTTGGAAAGAATGGATAGGTTCAATACGCGCTGGAAGCCTTCAGCGTTCCAACTTAGTTCTCCTGGCCGAAGAAGAATCACGTAATCCACTGATCCTGGATGAGGACCATTACCGTTTGCGTAATGATCTGGCGCAGTTGTTCTATTTTCTTCACTTTCGGCAGGGGATTGAATGCGCTGGAGCGAACGAACCCGATTTGCTCTGCGGCTCGTGTAAAGAGGGCAACTCGAAGGCCGATCCGTGCGTTTGCATGGCGCCGGATTTGGTAGTCACCAACACCTGCCCGCCGCTGGAGTTGCCGTATTCGGCGTCGAAGTTGGAGGTGAGGACGCGAAAGCTGTCGATGGCGTCGAGATTGGGCACAATCGATGTACCCATGTTTACGTCTTCCTCCACGTCACTGCCGTTTACCCTGAATCCATTGGAGGCCTCGCGCTGGCTGCTGATGGAGAGGTTGCCGGGGTTGGCATCTCCCGACGGAGGCGTCGAGGCCACGCCGGTCATGATGACGGCGCCGGGTTGAGCCGTGTTGACCGGAACAATACCCGGCTGAACTGCCATCAGGTCAGTGAAACTGCGCCCATTGAGCGGCACGCTCTCAATTTTCTTGGTGTCCAGCGTCTCGCCTAACTGGGTGCTGGTGGTCTCGGCGGCCAGTGCGTCGGCCGTAACCTCCACGGTTTCAGTGTGTTCGGCAACCTCCAACGTCAAATCCAGGTTGGTGGCGGGTGCCTGAACAGTAATTGTTGTCTGCGCCGTGAGCGGCTTGAACCCCTCGGCTATGACCTTGAGCCAGTAGCCACCGGCTGCCGGAGCCGCGATGCGAAACTCGCCCTGCTCGCCGGTCTCTGTTTCCAGAACCACAGCGGATCCGACCTCTTGGACCGCAATGTGCGCATGGGAGATGCGCGCGCCGCTTACGTCATGCACGGCTCCAGAGATAGAGAATGCCGAATCCGCAAAAAGAGCTGGGACATGGCCCGCAAGTATCACAACAAACAGAACAGCGGGTAGGAACGGCTTCAACCCATTACCCCGGATTTCAACAAAGTAAAGACAAACTGCGATCAGAACCTGAGACCCTGTTCCTCGCATTACTTGAGGAGCGCAGTGGCCTATATCCGACTGATTTAGTCCTCATTTAATATACGATCAAGTTGGTCGGATTTCAAGGGGTCATCCGAAAGGATAGGAACGCCATGCTTCTCTGGAACTTACGAACGAGGTTCCAGGGAAATTGTTGGATCGGAAGAAATCTGGACGGCCGATCACGCAATGAGCCCCGATAGTCGGTTTGGGGCCACGAACCGTAGCCCGCCGGATAGTTTCGGTTAGCCTGATCCAAGCTCTACTTAAGGCGGAGGATGGATTTTGACGGCATCCGCAGCCTCGGGTGAGAGATGGTAAACCTTGACACTGCTTCCAATACTGACATCGTGGCCGCCATCGGCGTGCCGGCCCCTCACCCGTAGCTGGGCGCCGGGCACGATGCCGGTCGTCCTGAGCAACTTCACTATGGCAGCATCGCGGTCTGAGATGCTGTCCACCACAACGGTCGCTTTCCGCACCACATGCGTCAGCGGCACGGAATTCTCTTTGGGCATTCTCCCATCCATTGCGGGAATGCAATGCCCGTGTGGATCCATCTTCGGGTACCCGAGTTTGGCCTCGATTCGCTCCTCGAATCGCTCTGAAATGAAGTGTTCCAGGCGCTCGGCCTCCTCATGCACTTCCTCAATCGGGTAGTTGAGCACTTCATAAAGAAATGTCTCGATGAGCCGGTGATGGCGCACCACTTCCAGCGCGCGACGCTTTCCTGCGTCAGAAAGAAGCACACCACGATGGCGTTCATATTCGACAAGTGGAGGCAGGCCCGCGGCCAGTTTTTGCAGCATGTTCGTTACGGAGGCAGGCGCAACGCCCAGTCGCTGCGCGAGGGCATTACTTGCAACTCTGTTCTCTTCTGGCCCGCCGAGAGCCAGAATCGCCTTGAGATAGTTGTCCACAGACTCACTATTCGGGTTCGGTTGGCGGCGCACCGTCATAAAGGAATCTCCAGTCCACAGTTTGACACGCATCGATCTTAGGCGTACCTAATACTTAGGTGCACCTAAAAATGTGGCGCACCGTTAGCGCCTTTGATTCCCCGTTGCGCTCAATCATCTGCTGCGATCCCCGGAGGCTCCTTTTGTCCCTGCTCAAGACCGCAACGCACATCTTTGCCGCCTTTCTGATGTTAACTACAGTTAACTCGTTTCCTTTGCTAGGGCAAAGCGGCACCAGCAGCGCACTGGCGGGAACAATTGCCGACAAAAGCGGCGCAATGATTGCCAATGCCCAGGTCAAGGCAACTGAAGTAAACACCGGCGCAGTCCGAGCGGTCCAGAGCAACGCAAATGGACGCTTTCTCTTCAGCCAGGTCAACCCAGGAACCTACCGGGTTGAAGTTCACGCCGAGGGTTTCGGTCTCGGGCGCTCCGAACCGGCGAGCATTTCCGTGGGCCAGACCGCCACGGTGAACTTCACGCTGTCTCCCGCTGCAACCTCGCAGTCCGTGGAAGTGACGGCGCAATTCGGCCTGATGAGCCTTGAGAACCCCAATACTTCTACAACTATCGAGGCCGAGACCATCAAAAGCCTTCCCAACCCTGGCCAGGACCTGACTTATGTCGCGCAGTTTGCGCCGGGCGCGTTGATGAATACGGCAGGGTCGTCGAACGATGCAAAGGCTGCGGGCGGCTACGGCAACGTCGAATTCAACGGGCTTCCCGCAACCTCGAATGGCTATATTCTTGACGGCTTCGACGCCAACGATCCTTTTCTCGGGTTGAATATCGGCCTTTCAACCAACCTAGTGATTGGCCTGGACGCTTTGCAGGAAGCGACCGTGAATACCAATTCGTATGCGGTCGATCAGGGCCGCTACGGAGCATCGCAGGTCAACTACTTTACTAAGTCTGGATCGAACCGATTTCACGGAGACGTGTACGAGATTTGGAACGGCTCGCTGCTGAATGCGACCGATTACTTTCTTCATGCCAACGACACGCCGGGGAACATTGCAAAGAAGCCACGCTCCACGGTGAATGAGTTCGGCGTGAGCGTGGGCGGGCCGATTCTGAAGGACCGGGTTTTCTTCTTCTCTCATTACGAAGGCATCCGAATCGCGCTGCCGCTGGTGGCTCGAACGACTGTGCCCTCGTCTGCATTTCAGCAGTACGTGTTGCAGCAACTGCCGCAGGGCGGGATCGATGCAATCAACGGTACCGTGTTACCAGCGGAGCCCCAGGAAGTCGGGTTTTACCAGAAAATGTTCGCGCTCTACAGCAATACTTCAGGGACGCCGACGCCGGTGCTCACCTGTCCGCTTGATGCGAATGGCGCACTCAAGCCAGGCACGCAAACCCCAACGAACATTTTCAACGGCGAGGGTTGCGCAAACATTCGCACACGATCGATGAACAACAGCGACAGCGAAAACCTGATCGTGGTCAAGATCGACCACACGATCAATGCGAAAAACAGCATCTGGTATCCGGGGCTAATCAACATGGCAACCGAAGTTGAAAAGAAGAGCGATGCTGGAGGAATCTTCGCCGCTATTGCTCCACACATTCACGGATTGCACGGCTACACCCACGGCGGCATAGAGCAACTCGGGCGGCGCTTCGATGCGGCTGGAGATGTCAGACCCAATTATGCCGATGCTGAAAAGCTAGAGGCTATCAGAGCCACTACCGGGTATATAACCGCGTTGGCAATCGCGTGGTGCCAACTCATCTCGACTGATGATCCAGACAAGGAGCCGCATTCAAAGGCCATCAGTGATCATTATATTGAGCTGTATCAGGCCCCTTCAGCATAAGTCGCCCGGTAACCGGGCACCTTTGCGGCTCTACTTGACTTTGAGTCCCGCTTTCTTCAGAGCATCCAACGCGATGTTTCGGGCCTGAGACTCAATCTCTTTCTTGGTCATTTTGGTGCCGCATTTCTCGCAGACCGCGCCGTCAATGTCATCTAGAGACTTCGGCTTCGACGCAACCTTGAAAGTCGTAGAGCCGCACTTCTTGCAAACGAATGGGATGTTGCTCATACTTCACTCGCCCTCTGACGGCATGTTGAACCCGATTGGCCGCTTTACTTCGGGCGGCACAATAGTGTGAATCAGAAATGAGAACGTGACCGAGTGCATGTGCCCGGTCACGTGCGCCTCTTCGCCGTCCGCGTTTAGACAGCGGAGCGAGACAACATTTTCGCTCGGCATACTGACCTCCAGGACCCGGAGATTCTCGGGGCCGTGGTAGCAGAACATCTGAATTTCTTGGTTCTCTTGGAGTCCACTTTCCAAACTCTCTGCGCGTTGTCTGAGGCCCTCCATGAAGGACTCCGCCGCTCGTTCTTCCGGGCGTTGAATCCGCAAGGTGGCCGGTGACAGGTCCGGCATTCTCAGGGCCACGGGTTCGGTTAGGCGGGCTAATTCTGCTCCCAAGCCGTGTGCTTCAAAAGGATCACTCGTCAACCCCATTCTTCCGGCTTTCGCCCATTCTTCCTGCTGTCTGCCCATTTTCTCCAACTCGTCTTTCAGGCTCATGCACCCTCCGGGAGTTTGCCCCCTTTTCTTCCGATTTTGCCTGCTGTGGCTTTACCCCCAATCCTACTCCAATCGCGCTATGCCGGGCCGTTCCACGTGGCTGTGGGCGCGATTGCGGAGCACCCTAGATCAAAGGGCCTCCCGTTGCGCTACAATGCCGCAATGCCACTAATGGACCCGCAGTTTCTCCAGAAGTCCGCCGCGCTTGACCAACTGTACGGGCGCATCACGGAAATCGCGGGAGCGATGGGCGGAACCGCCGTCCGTATATTGGAACCCGTATCGTTTCCAAACGCGATGGAGGACACTCCCCGCCGCGAGAACGCCCCCGCTTTGCATATGGACATGCCCGACGATTTCCGCGTGGAGTTCGCCCCGTCTTTCCCGCTGAGCATCGGGAATGCCTTGTCCGTGCGGGCGGTCCGCACACATGGCGGAGGGCGCAAGAACGATTGGACCTTCACCCATTCGCCGGACGGTTGGCGGAGGACTCAAGCCCCGCTATCGGATGATGAAATCCGCGCCTGTTTGAAGCCGGAAGGTCCCCGGGCCGCCGTATATTAACGAGCCGCCGATTCGCTAGAGCCTGTTATTAACTTTGAGGCGCGGCATGTGTTGCCCGAATGCTCAANNTTTACGGGCGCAAAGTTAATAACAGGCTCTAGAATGAAAGCATGAGTCTAACGCAGACATTCGTGATCGTCGAAGGCGAACGGGAAGTCGGTACAGTGGCGGGACTGACCGGGGCGGCAATGGTCTGGAATGAGAATCCAGGTGCGCGGCGCGTCTACATCATGGCCCCAAGCGGTCCGGTTGGGCCGGACCCGTGGCAAAGAGTGCGTGAGTTGACTCAAGACGAGTTGCGCAACGCGCTCCGTATTCGCGTCTAGCCGCGCGGGTCTTCCAAGCCGTAGAGCCGCTCCAGGAAGCCCACGGAGTCATCGGGGCAACAGAGCCGTGCCTTGAATTCGGCGTCCAGCTCTACTACTCAGATGTGATGCCAAGCGTGGGTGAGTTTGTGCTTGGCGGAGGCACCGGGCAAATCAAGAGTCTCGGCGGTTACGCCATGGCGGCGGGCAGCCCATCACAGAGAACCGCAACATCCGGCCCACCAGCATTGCCGGGAAACTCCGCAACGCGGGGTTATCAGCGGCGGCGCTTGAGACTGCTTTGCTCCAGGTGAACGCGGACAGATGCGTCCCTCCGCTTGATGATGAGGAAGTCCAGCGGATTGCTGGGAATGCTGCCAAGTGGGAAATGCCGGATGCGGACCCTGATGTCGCCAAGGCTCCGCCGATCAGCTTCCACGGAATCCTGGATTTACGCAAACAGGCCTGTTGACTCAGGGAGCCACCCTCGGCGCCAGGTGGTCGTCGGTGAGTTCACCGGGGATTTGGCACCAATCGAGGGGAGTCTCGACAGAGCTTGACTGTCGAAGTTCCCGCCTTCACACGCTTGCGTGGAGAAAATGTGGGGATGAGGCATCCGGAGGGATGAGGAATTCGAATTGTAGGCTGTTCGCCAGCCATATCGCACAACGAAAAATGCCGACTGAAAGCTGGGGTCAGCGTCCCGCACTATTGTGCTGCTGACATACCTGACACACCCGGTATCCGGCCGTAGTGTATATCCGTTCTTTCTCTGGTATGTCTCGGCCAGGAGCACAGGCACTGTTGTTGTGATGCACACGTTTTTCTGGAAGCTTGTCCACTTCGTTGACAGAGTGAAAGGGTGTACATGATGGCATTGCATTTCTCCTTGCTCGAAGTTTAACCCAATTTGTTGTCCCTTTTCATAGAGGCATGTGAATGTTACTGATCCGGCCCTAAA
>PLGM01000060.1 GCA_003139795.1 Acidobacteriaceae bacterium
GTTCAGGAATAATGCAGGCTAGGGCGTCGAGGATGTTCCCCTTCACGATATGGGTCGGCCTATTTCTCGCTGCGCTTTTCATGTGACCTCAGCTTGGCTTTGCTTCACCCTGCTGCGACGAAGACTGCCTCCACTCGCCAAAGGTCGTGTTGTCACTCTCTGATTTCCATGCAACATTCCCGCTGACCCCATAACCAGAGACAACTTGTGCGGCTGGTGTCGGCGCTGCAAAGGCGTAGTCCTGTGCGAATTGATATGAGTTGTCGTCGAAAAGGGCAAAAACACCATTCTGAACAAGTTGTTCGCGGAGATTCTTGTAGGTTGCCAGAAGGGATGCGGCGGTTTGCCTCCGTGCTTCGGATACGCCAACGGATTCACCGGAAGCGTGGCATCCGTCGTCGGGCATTGCTGACCCAAAGCGACGCCGGCACACAAAAGCAGAAGTATCAATCGGAACGCGATTTCCAAAATCCGGGGAGTTCTCAGCATCGGTCCCACATTCGAATCAGGATGTCTTAGAGCCCAGTTTCGGAGTCTTCTGCGGTCCGCTTTGATGAAGCCCACCCTTTGGTAACACGCCACCACGGATGTGAGGACGAAAAGCAATAGCGAGGCCTGAGCCCTGATGGCGGAGCGTGAGGGCAGTGCCTTGCCGCCGAAGGGGCGGACCGCGGACAGGCGGCTAGATTGGTGGCATGGCACGAATTGATTTCCATTCTCGTCCGTGCAGAGAGGATGTAGATCGCGCATGAAAGATCTCCTTGAAGTCTTCACTGAATCGTCCAGCCTTTGCAGGGCGACGGCGCCTCGGGCAACAATTACCGGCCGGATTTTGGTGCTCTACAGCAGAAAAGCGGAATTCGGGCGCCAATCGCCTCATCCGAATTGAAAATAAGTTCCTATCGGGGCTGGGCAGTCTCATGCGTTTGCTGCGAACTACGGATCGCTCAATCGCGGAGACAGTCGGCCGACGCCAACATCGCGGGCTCGGTCCTGTTGTGGTGGGCGAAATCTGAACTCAACTCTTCTGATTTGCAACCAGGAGTCTTCGGCAGCAGGTGCTGGTTTCCGAAGAGGGCGATGGACGCCTCCGATCCATGCTCGCTGGCACAGATTTTCAGGGTAGACAGCATTCAATTCATACGGGCGAGCGTCTGAGCGTGGCGACCATCTGTTGGAATTGTGGGTTCTGCTGGAGACTTTTCAGATCGTCGACCATCAGGCTGTCGGCATTTTTATACCCGCGCTTGATGGCCTCGCGAAGATCCTGAAGGGCGTCATCGGAGCGGTTGGCAACCGCGGCCACACACGCGAAGTAGAACCAGACCCTGGAGCGGTCTCCCTGCTCCGAAGAACTGTTCTCCTTTTCGATCACGTCGCGAAACAGCCGGCTGGCTTCGTCGTAGCGATGCTCGTGGGCCAACGCTTTCCCGAGCTGCCGCAAAGCAAACAGGGTGTTGCCATTGAACGGGCCCAGGGTTCGAATTCCGGTTTCGAAAGCCTCGCGGGCAAGCTTTTCGGCTTCCGCGTATTCACCCTCCTCGATCAGTGTTCTGGCGATATCCCCCTTGGAGTCCAAGGCTCGGGGATTTTCCGGTCCGAGGACACGAACCCTGGTCGCAAGGATTTCCCGTTGCAGTTTTTCCGCTTCGTGGAGACGCCCCTCTTGGAAGAGAACATCAGACAACTCGGATTGAGTGGTCAAAGTGTCGGGATGGTCGACACCGAGTGTTTTTACCTGAATAGAGAGCACCTCGTGGTAAAGCTTCTCAGCATCGGTCAAGCGGCTTTCGGTAAAAAGGAGACCCGCAAAGTTGTACAGATAGCCGATTGTTTGCGGGTGTTCGGGTCCCAGCACACGCTGCGCGGCGGCCACATTTTCGCGATACATCAGCTCAGCTTCCGCGTAGCGGCCCTGCGCCTGGATGGACGATGCCAGATCATTCGTCACCGTCAAAGTCTCAGGATGATCCGGCCCCGAGACGCTGCGTTCGACTTCGAGCAACTGGCGATACTCTTTTTCCGCCTCCGCATAGCGGCCCTGGTACCAGAGGCAAATTCCCAGATACTTCATCGCCTGTGATACCTGAGCACTCGCCGGACCAAGGGTGCGCGTTCCAACTTCGATCGCCTCGCGCTCCAGCTTCTCCGCCTCGTCGAAATGGCCCTGCTCCTGCGCGATGTAGGCGAGGTGACCCATGGTCTCCAGCGTCAACGGGTCTCCCGATCCAAGTACGCGATGTTCGCCTGCGAACGCCTGCCTCTCCATTTTCTCCGCTTCTGCATAGTGTCCTTCGATATCTATAATCCGACCAAGCTGAGTCATCGACTCCAGCGTTTTTGGGTCATCCGGCCCAAGCAGGCTCAGGCGAGAATCGAGTGCACGTTTGGCCAGTTCATGAGCACGAGGATAGAGGCCAAGGTTTTGGTAAGTCGTCGCCATGACTTGCGTCATCTGCGATTGCACCTCAGGGTCTTTCGCCAATCCAGTGCCCATATCGTTTGACGCTTTGTCGAGGATTTCGCGGGCTGTAACGCTGTTGCCGCGCGCTTGGCTCGGGTCAGAGACTTTAAACATGCTGGTCATGAAATCGGTGATGCGGGCGGCGCGATCCCGCTCGCGGTTCGCGCGGTCGCGCTCGCGTGTAATCCGGCGCAGTTGCAGCGCTTGCAAAACAGAGAAAGCTGCGAGCACGAGCACTAATCCTGCTGCCACTCCCATGGCCACGCGGTGCCGCCGAGCATACTTCCGCAGTTGATACCCAACACTTGCCGGACGCGCCACGACCGGCTCATGGTTGAGATAACGCCGAATGTCGGCGGCCAACTCGGACGGAGTGCCGTAGCGACGAGCCCGATCTTTCTCGAGCGCTCTCATCGCAATCCAGTCGAGATCACCTCGCAGCATGCTTACCAATTGCCTGGGCTGGGTGCTTCTAGCTTCGGCCGTTCCTTGCGACGTGACCTGATCGCTATTGACCTTGGTGCTAGGGCGCGGCGGTTCTTCGTCGCGCAGCTTTCGCAGCAACTCGTCAGGCGATTGTTTCTGCCGCTGCTTTGTGTCAAATGGCTGCAACCCGGCGAGCAGTACATAGAGAACGACACCCAGAGAGTACACATCGGTGCGAGTGTCGATGTCCTGCACATTTGGATCGGCCTGCTCCGGACTCATATATCCGGGCGTGCCCATGAACAGTCCGAGCTGCGTATGAAGAGGCTCATCCCCACCCTGAGGCGTGATCGCCTTGGCCAGTCCGAAGTCGATAATGCGCGGCGTAGCTTTCCCGTCTACTTCCACAGCCAGAATATTTGCCGGCTTCAAATCGCGATGGATGATGGCTTTCTGGTGGGCATGCTGCACGCCTTCGCAAGCCTGGATGAAGAGTTCGAGACGGTCTGCGATTTTGAGCTTTTTCTGATCGCAATACTCGGTAATGGGTAGCCCCGGTACGTAATCCATCACAAAGTATGGTTGGCCTTGTGGAGTCGTCCCGGCGTCAAACACCTTGGCAATTGCGGGATGATCCATGATGGCCAGCGATTGCCGCTCCGACTGGAAGCGTTGAACAACCGCCTCGTCATACATCCCGGCCTTGATCAGCTTCAGTGCGACTTGGCGCTTGACCGGCGAAGTCTGCTCGGCCAGCCAGACTTGCCCCATGCCGCCTTCACCGAGTTTGCGGACAAGTTGGAATCGCTCCGCGAAGATCTGTCCAGCCGCCAAAGAACCGGAGCTGATTCCATTTGCGACTGAGTCCCATTTGCCGGCCAGGGGCGGCGATTCCAAGAAGCCGGGACGCAAGCCATCGTCGGCCAGCAGGAGCGACTCGACTTCTTCTCGTAGCGCTGGATCGGACACGCAAGCCTCATCGAGAAATTCGCTCCGCTGCTCCGGAGACAGTTGCATGGCCTGGTGGAGAATCTCCTTGACACGCTCCCAGCTGTCGCCTGTCATGGCAATGCCGTCCGGCTCATTTGCCGGTGTAACCAAACACGCGCAGTGGCCCAGTCCCGGTCAACGGTAGCGCGAGAGAGCCCCAGAACCTGGGATATATCGGGAGCCGATAGTCCGCCGAAGAACTTCATCTCCACGATTTTTCCTTGCCTCTCATCGATGCGAGACAGTTCGTCCAGAGCATCGTCGAGGGCCAGGAGTTCGGCGTCTCCGTTGACGGGCAATGCTTCCGCGAATTCGAATGCGATTCGGCATCCGCCGTCTCGCTTGCCTGCCCGGCGTTCGCGGGCGTAGTCCACAAGGACTTGACGCATGAGCCGCGAAGCCACGGCGATGAAATGCGCGCGATTCTGAAACTGCACCGGCTGGGGGCCCATCATCCGCAGGTAGGCTTCGTGAACCAAAGCCGTGCTCTGCAATGTGTGGTCGGGACGCTCCGATTGTAGATGGTAGTGAGCCAGGCGCCGAAGCTCCTTGTAAACCAGGGGCAGTAGATCACGGAGCGCATCTTCATCGCCCTGCTTCCAGTTTTGCAACAGCTCGGTTACCTGACCGCCGCAATCCTCGGGCATGAGTCTCATTGCCCCCTTCCAGAGTGACTCTGAGTTTATTCGCGGGTTTCGGAGTCGTCAACGGCTTTTCATTCTTCACCCAATGGCTCGGTTATGACTAAAACGAGCAATGTGTTTCAGGCAATTCCTGACCCGGCTTTCAGCCAAAGGAGGTCTCGCTTGGCTGGTTAAGAAATTATTTTCAATTCGGATGAGGCGATTGGCTCCCGCATTTCGCCTTTCTGTCTGAGACCGCGAAAATCCGGAAGTGATGCGGCCTCCGATTAGCCAGCGATCCAGCATGACCGGGTTTTTGCACTTCGGGAAGTGAAGAAAAGTTGATCTTGAAAAGGAGAACTTATGACTCGCAGAGCTTGCGCCTTGATTTTTTGTCTGTTGACACCTTTCACTGCTGGTTTGGCCCAGGTCGCCGGGCTCCTGCCGGCGAGCGTGCCCCAGGGAGTGTATGCAAGAGTGGCAGTCGACGACATCTACAGCCAGGCTGTAGGCATTGTGGGTTCCGCGGACCCGGCCACTGACGCGGCTCCCGGGACAATTCCGGTCTCGGACGCTGACAAGGTTGTCCTCCGTTACTTGAAGGTACTGCTGGACAATCCAGCCGTTTCCGGCATAGCAGCCGCTATAAGTTGGAACAGTATCAGCCTGGAAAATCCGGGCCTCGATCCTCGTAATCCGGCAGCTGGGGCCTATCAGTGGAATGCAGTGGACGACGTGTTTCTTGCTGTTCACCGTTGGAACCACAAACACCCCCATAGAACGCCAAAGACGATCCAACTCATCATGAATCCCGGATTCAATTCTCCGGGCTGGCTTTGGACCGATATACAAAATCGCGGATGCGGACCAAACACCCCGAACTGCTCTGCTTCCTGTGACCCGCTGTTTATGAGTCCGCAGCCGGCCGGAGTGGACCTGTCTCATTGCGGATACACGACCATCTTTTTCAGGGTCGAGGGCGAGCCGCAAATACAGATGCCGCTTCCCCTGCCGTGGAGCCCTGTTTACAAGAGCGACTGGGGGATTTTCCTGAAAACGCTGCACCATCGAATCAAGGAAGAGCCTTCAAGTTCGGCGTTTGTGTCGATTGAGATGGCGGGACCAACAGCATCCTCGGCCGAGATGATTTTGCCGACCCAAGCGGATCAGGGCAAGTTTGGAAATACAGACGGAGATCTTGCCCTGTCGACAAAAATCTGGCCAGGAGTAACGACGATTGACGGCCTGGATGTGGCAACGGCATGGAACATGCTGATGGCCAGGAGCGAAGGCGCCGGAGCCAGGTTTGAAAACTCGGTTGCGATCTTTGTCCAGGAGTGGAATGACGCGATAGATAAGTACGCCAGTACATTTTCCGGCATCACGTTGATTCTGACGACAACTACCGACGGGCTGCCGAGCTTTACGCTGCCGGCGGGCGCGCCCAATCCGACGCCGGCTCCGGGGTTTGAGGCGGATTGCGATTTGCCAGCGCACGCTATGGCTTGTGCGGCCGTGACGGACGTTCTGGAACACTTTACCGAATTCGGGGTGGTCGGGGACAACGCCAAGGCGACGCAGGAGAACGGGATGACCGCGTCCTATGACCCCACCGACTTAGGGACCAATGCGGTGAAGTGGCTGGCGGCGACGACCAGCACTGTGACACCAGGCTTGCCGATTATCCCTAAGTACCTGCGGAGGGTTCTTGGCGGGCTACAGTTTGCGCACTCGTTTTCAGACAATACGTTGGACAAACGGCTCGGCAACTCCGATATGCAGGCGGAGGGATGCCCCTCCTATCCTATGCTCTGTCCGCAGCCTCCGCTGACGCCCGCATTGGCACTCGAATTCGTGCTGCAGTTGAGCTTCTTCCAAGGAACGGCCATCGCCCGGGACTATCTGGAATCTGCGACCGTGAACTATGGAAACTGGGAATACACCGACGCACCGATGAATTTTGTGCAGATCTACGACACTGATTTTCTCTATGCAAAAGGGCTGAGCGGCTGCCTGCTTCTTGAGGACATAACAGGCAACCCAGCGACCGACACACCGCCAGACCCAAGCGCTTGTCGGGCGACGCCGGGGACTTTCCTTGCTGAAGACGCCAGGAAGACGCAGGAGGAACTCAAGCTGGCCAACGAGCAGTTGCTCTCGATTGCTGAACCCGCGTATCTGCCCCCCGACCCCTACTACTAAGCGAGGCAATTGACTCATCACGAATGCCTCGGTTTTCGGCAATGGGCTAAGGCGCAAGTTGTCCCCGGGCATAGTCCAAGGATCGAAGAGCCAGCAGATAGTCATAGCGGGCATTCACGGCGGCAACAGCCGCCTGAGTGCTCTGAAGTTGAGCTTGACTGAGCTCAACAATGGAGCTGAGGCCAAGTTTGTAACGTGTCTTTGCGAGAGCGAGCGCCTGAGCGGTTTGTTTCCGAAACTGATCGGCAACCGCAATGCGCCGAAACGCGGTTTGCGCGTTCAGGACTGCAACGCGCACGTCCCGGGCGATGGTGTTGGAGAGTTCCTGGGCCTGCTTTTCGGCAGCTTTCTGACGAAGGCGAACCTCCTGAGTCTGGGCATCTATTCGGAATCCAGTAAAGAGTGGGAGGGTAAGGTTCACTCCTCCGGCGGCGTACCAGTTGGGGACGAAGACTCCGTCTGGAGCGACGGGTGTGATGCCTCCGATCGCCAATGCAGAGATGGTCGGTAGATGTTGAAGCTGTTGAGCGGTGGCGAACTTCTGGTCGGCCGCGGCGTTGAAGCGAAGAGCCTGAAGGTCGGGACGTTGGGCTTGCGCGCTTGCATTGATGGCGGTAGAGCTATCTGGCGATGGCGGAGGCGACGGGACGTCCTCGGGGTCTTCAACCGCGTGATAGAGCATGTCCGCTGGTGCGGCGAGAACAGCGGCGAGAGCGGCGCTCGCAGATGCAACCTCGTTCTCGGCATCCAGTTCCAGCAGTTGCGCCTGGGAGAGATCGGCAGAGGCAACATTGAGATCGAGGTCGCTCTTGAGCGCGCTTTTGGTCAGTGCGGCGGTGAGGCTTTGGACATCGCCCCTTGCCGCAACTGTTGCGTTTGCTACATCGAGTAGAGATTGTGCATTCAGCAGTCGGTAGAAAGATTGGTCCGTTGCCAACAATACATCCTGCTCAGTAGCGAGTGCGGTCTGGTCCTGGGCTTTCTGTTGCAGCTTGTTAGTCGCAACGAGATCGCGGGTGTGACCGAAGTCAGTGATGAGCTGCGAGAACGAGCCACCGGTGCCGGCGTGGGTGTAGATCCCCGCCTTTCGGATAGAGAGAACCCAATCTGACATTCCCCGGATATTTGGATGATAAGCCGAGGCTGGGAGGCCGGTGTCAAGGCTCTTCGACCGCGTAGCGGCGCGCGCAGCGCGGCCTTGACTCCGGCCGGGCCTCGGCTACGCTGCTGCTATCCGGGGAATGTCATCTTGGGTCTCAAATTACATGCCCATACCAAATCCCTGACCGATCTCGTAGGCGTGGGCAGCTTGTTGTTCGATGGCTTGTGAAACCGGTGTCTGCTGGATCGCGGGCGCATGGGACACGTCGCGGCTGAGTTCTTTACCCAGCGCCGATGCGTCGTTGGTGAAAATCTGCGCGTCGTGCGAGGCGCGGGAGACCGAGACGTAGGCAAATCGGGTGTTGATGAGTTCCGGGTGAACATTGGTGTCCATGTTGACTAGGACGCGCTCTGAGGTGAGTCCCTGCGAACTGTGCGAGGTCACGGCGTAGCCGTGGTCGAAGTG
>PLGM01000224.1 GCA_003139795.1 Acidobacteriaceae bacterium
GAACCTGGCACTGTCCAGTTTTTAAGAGAAAGCATCAATTGCTTGGCAACCTGCTCATGAAGTCCACGTTGATCTTGGGCATTCCGCGTCTTACTGGGCAGTGTTCGCAGCCTTTTCCGGGGTTCGATGCTCACGCTGCCAGGTTGCAGGCGGAGGATATTTGTCATTTTCAGGTCAGTGCCTGGTCCGCCGAAATGGACAGCTTCGACCGCTCCGGCCAGGAAACCATTCGCACTGGTCCGTATGGCGCGCTTCCGATTCTGATCTTCTCGCAGGACCCGGCCAAAACCCAAGTTGGAATGACGGCGCTTATGGCGAGCGATTGGAACCAGGTGCAGGAAGATCTGAAGAACCTTTCCACGCACAGCCGGAGAATCGTCGCCAAAGACAGCACGCATTACGTTCAGCTGGACCGCGCGGACCTTATCAAGAAAGAGGTGCCTCTTTTCATCCAGCAGATTCGCGGCACGGCCCCGCAACCCACTAACTACGGTTCCACGACCAGGGAATAGGACGGAATTTCGGGCGGTCGGTTCAGACCTGACGATTCACCACAAATGCGGGTGGATCGTCAGACCTGGCCCTCCAGCTCACCACGGCAGGGGCTCTCCCACGTGGAAGAACCCGCCCGTCGGCCCGTCGTCGGGCAGCGTGGCAAGCGCCACACTGGTCCTGGCGCCCTCACTAAGTTCCATGGGCGCTTGCTCGCCGCCCATGGCGGTCTTCACCCAGCCGGGATGCGCGGAGTTGACCTTGATGTTGGTGTCGCGCAACTCCCACGCCAGATGCACAGTGAACGCGTTGAGCGCTGTCTTCGATGCGTCGTAGGCAAACGACTTCGAGTTATAGATGGGCGAGTTGGGGTCGGCGTGCAGCGTGAGCGAGGCGAGGATGCTGGATAGGTTCACGATGCGTCCGGCGGGGCTCTTTTTGAGCAGCGGCAACAGCGCGCCGGTCAGCGCCACCTGCGCAAAGAAGTTGGTTTCAAAGACCTTGTGCAGCAGCGCGGGCGGAACCTCGCCGGCCGAGTGTTCCGGACCGGCGCCGGGGAAGCTGCCGCCAGCGATGCCCGCGTTGTTCACCAGGATGTCGAGCCGTCCGTAGCGCGACTCGAAGTAGTCATAGGCGGCCTGCGCATCGGCTGCCCTGGTGATGTCGAACTGGAGCACATCGGCGTCCACGCCCGCGGCGCGGAGCTTGGCGACGGCCAATTCTCCCTGCGCCAGGTCGCGGGAACCGATGACGACTTTTACGCCGGCATCCTTCAGTTCCAGTGCTGTTTGAAAGCCGAGTCCGCGGTTTCCGCCGGTAATGAATGCGATTTTCTGAGACATGGGGGAAGTTTCTCCTGTGCTGGTTTGGATTCTTGCGCGGGTCGCTGGGGTGCAGGGAGTTTTTCCGGTCCCATTTGCGGCAGGTCCTCTCATTGCGCGTTTTTTCCTCGATTCTTTTTCAGGTTCATGCGTAAAAATGGACAGGTGACCCAAATTTTCAGAATAGCGGCGCTGGTGGTGCTCCTGACGCCCTGCGTGGCCGCTGCCCAGTCCTTCACGGTCAACGGCCCTTTCGACCCCGCCAGGTACAGGCCGCTCGATGGGCGGGAGCGCTGGCAGCGCTGGTGGAGCGAAGACGGCGGATCCGCCGTACTTCATGTCGAGTCCGTCGCCACCGGGGCCTACCTGCAGATCATCGACGACCCAACCGTGTGGCGCAGGACCGCGGGCGGCTTTATCCGCCGCGCGGGCAGCAGCTACGGCAGCAACCTGATTCAGAACTCGATGCACGAGACCCTGGCCGCCGCCGCGGGCACCGACCCGCGCTACTTCGCCTGCGGCTGCCGCGGCTTTTTCCGCCGCTCCGGCCACGCCCTGAAGATGACCTTCCTCACCTATACCCGCAACGGCCGCGAGACGCTGGACCTGCCCCAGCTCGCCGGCGCATATGGCAGCTCGATGATCGAAGCGACGTGGTGGCCGCACCACTACACGGCGCTGGCGCAGGGGGTGCAGACCGGCCACATCGAGGTTGGGTTCATCGGCGCTGAGCACCTATTTCAGGAGTTCTCCCCGGAGTTCAAGCGCCTGCTTCACCTGCGCGCCGCACCGGCTCCCGCAGCGCCGTAAATCCCTCTGCCCAAAAAAACGCCACTCCCAAAAACATCTGCAGGGTACAATTGCTTTCATTCGTTCCTTGGAGGCTCCATGCGCAAAATCCTTCTCGCCGTTCTTGCCCTCGTCTTTGCCGCTTCGTTCACCGCCCCGCTCCTGGCCCAGGGCGCTCCGCCGCAGGGAGGCGCCGACCAGCCCTACACCGTCGAGTACTACTACAAGCTGCAGTGGGGGCATCAGCAGGAGTTTCTGCAGCTCTTCCTGAAGAATCACTACCCGCTGCTCAAGAAGATTCAGTCGACGGGGCGGATTCTCTCAGTGAAGATTGAGACGCCTGCATATCACACGTCGGAAGAACTGCGCTGGGATTATCGCGTGACCATCCGGTATAAGAACTCGACGGTGGCTACGACGGCGAACCCAGACGAAGAGGGATTCATCAAGGAGTTATGGCCGGACCAGGCGACTTATCAGAAGGAAGAGCAGCGGAGATTTGAGATTCTGCTGGGGCACATCGATCTGCCGGTGACGGATATTACGCCGCCGAACAAGTGAAACAAAGCTGTCATCTGTCATCTGCCGTCAATCGTGCCGGTGCCGCCATTGCAGCACCAGGTCTTCTGCGGCTTTGGGCCACTCAGGGAACTCGAATTCGAACCCGGCGTCCAGCAGGCGACCCGGAACCACGCGCCTGCTCTTGAGCACCAACTCCGACTCGGTGCGCAGAAAGAACGCGGCGATCTCGATGAGCGGCGCCGGCGCGGGAAAACCGTTCGGGACGCCCCACGCATCCCTCAGCGCCTCCATGAATTCGCGATTGGGAAGGGGATTGGGCGCGGCGATGTTGACCGCCCCGTCCAGTTCTTCATGGCCAATCAAAAACTCGACGGCGCGGGCAAAGTCGTCCTCGTGAATCCACGAAACGAACTGCCGTCCGTTGCCCTGCTTGCCGCCCAGCCCCAGCCGCACAAGATTGAGAAACACTTGAAACGCATTGCCTGGCGTGGGGCTGAAGGTGATGGCGCTGCGCAGCGCCACCTTGCGCGTGCGCGGCGTCTCCGTCCCGAAAAACGCGGCCTCCCAGTCTTTCGCCACGCGGACGGAGAAGTTCCACGTATCCGGCGCGTGCCGCCTTTTTGAGACAAGCTCGTTACCGCCCAGCTCGCCGGTTGCTTCGTCCATCGGCCTCAAGAGCGCGTGACGATAGATCGTCGCCGTCGACGCGTTCAGCCACACCCACGGCGGACGGGCTAGCCCGGCAATCACGCGGTTGAGCAGCCTCGTTGTTCCGATGCGCGAGTTGTAGATGGCGGCGCAGTTATCCGGGGTGAAGCGGCAGTTCACGCTACGCCCGGCCAGGTTGATGCAGACGTCGGCGCCTTCCAGCGTTTCGGTCCAGTCGCCCTCGTGCTCGCCGTCCCAGTGAACCGTGAGCCAGGGCGCGGTATACGGCCCGCGCGTCAGCACGGTTACATGATGGCCTCGCGCCTGAAAATAGCCTGCCAGCGCATGGCCCACCTGTCCACTACCGCCGGGCAGCACAATGCGCAGCGGCCGCACACCCACGCCGACCGGTCCCGCGCCCAGGTTGCTCATGAATTCAGCCTACAGCGTCTGCCGTGGCTTTGCCCGCTCGCTACGGCCGGGGTGGAAAGGGATAGCCCCGCAGATACTGCCGCCGACGATAGGCGCGGAATTCGTGCACGATCAGGATCACCACCAGTGCCAAAAAGATCAGGGGACCGAAAACGACCCAGGCCGGCATTCCGACGCGGTCGCGGCCCACGGTGACGGATTCGGGCGCGCGCACGACTCCAAACATCGCCACCATGTCCTTGCCCACCGAGACGTTTTCTCCCAGCCGGATCATGCCGAAAAAGCTCACCAGGTCATTGCCGATTTGGGCGTTGTCGTCCGCCGAAACCGAGCCGAAGAAGTTCACCACGTCGTGTTTGGCTTTGCCGGCGATGTGGATGTCCCCGAAGAAGACGACGATGTCCCCTCTTACCTCGCCCTCCGCGTTCACGCTGCAAAAAAAGCAGACAGCGTCGTGCACGGTGGCATTCGGGGACACGTGGATGTTGGAGAAGAAATGGACCGCGTCGTTGTCGGCACGCGCAGGAGTAGCGGCAGCCACAAAAGCGGCGCCGAGCAGGCTAACGGCAAGCATTCGCTGGATCATGGTGGGCTCCACCCTAAACTCTACGCGCAAACCCGCCAGAAAGTTCCGGAAAATGACCTCAAAATCGCCGCCGCAATCTTCCCTTGCGCATTCCCTGAGAAATCTCCGAATGAGTCGATGTTTTGAAAGGATGCGGCTTTANNTGAAAAGGGAAGCCGCTGTGGGTTGGATTTGGGGTTGTGACTCCAGTCACTGCGGTTTTTTTCGCCAAAGCATCTCCTCAATGGCGTGACCTCTGCCAGAAGAATCCTCACGCCAGCGCTCGCTTTATCCCTGCTTGTCTGGGCCTGTGCGGCCAATGCCGAGCATAAGGCGACGGACAAAGACTGTCTTGCCTGCCACTCCAACCCCTCCATGGCCAAACACGTGAACGGCAAGCAGGTCAGCCTGTACGTGGATGAAGACAAGCTGAAGCATTCGATCCACGGTTCCCTGTTCACCTGCGTGGATTGCCACAAGGCGGGAAACGATCCGGCCAACAAGAACGCCCGGCGGAATGCGGCCTGCGCCGATTGCCACGCCGACGAGCAGGTGGCGTACGAGCACAGCCTGCACGCCAAGGCGACCAAGACCGGTGGAGCAGCGGCGGCCAATTGCCGGGACTGCCACGGAGGCACGCACGAGATTCTGGCTGCCGACGACGCCAAGTCGCCGGTAAATCACGGCAATATTCCCGCCACCTGCGGAAGGTGCCATGGGCAGAAGTTTCTGATGGAGTCGAACGGCGAAAGCGCACAGGCTTTCATCTCCTACCAGGAAAGCGTGCATGGGCGCGCCATCGAGAAGGGCTCGCAGAAGGCCGCGGTATGCACGGATTGCCACGGCGTGCACGAGATTCTTCCCGCCAACGATGCCAAGTCCCCGATATACAAGGCCAATGTTCCGGCGACTTGCGGCAAGTGCCACACGGAAATCGCAAACACGTTCATGCAGAGCATTCACGGGCAGGCAATTGCGCGGGGCAACCAACTGGCTCCGGTATGCACGGACTGCCACGGGATCCACTCGATCAAGGCGCATATCGACCCGAATTCTTCAGTGTCGGAACAAAACCTGGCGCGGACCACCTGCGCGCGGTGCCACGAGGGAGTGCGGCTTTCTCAGGAGTTTGGAGTGGCCGGCGGCAGGGTCTCGACTTACCTGGACAGTTATCACGGACTGGCCTCGGAAGGCGGCTCGGTGGTGGTGGCCAACTGCGCCAGTTGCCACGGCGTGCATGACATTCTGCCATCGAGCGATCCACGGTCTACCATAAATCGCGCCAATCTCGACGCAACCTGCGGAAAGTGCCATCGGGGAGTTACCCAGAAGTTTACTCTCAACAAAGTGCATATGGATCGGGGCCAGTCAAAGGATATTGGTACGATTGCGCTTCGCTGGGTGAGATGGCTCTATCTGGTGTTGATCGTGGTGGTGATCGGCGCGATGTTCCTGCATAACGCCATCATCTGGCGGAGCAAGGCCGTGGCGCGACGGAGGATGCAGAATCCGTTCATGGTTCGGATGACCGAGAACCAGCGCTGGCAGCACCTGGTGCTGCTGGCCAGCTTCATCGTGCTGGTGATCACCGGATTTGCACTCAAATTCCCGAACTCCTGGATTGCCGACGTGCTGGGCATGGGCGAGAGGCTGCGCAGCGTTGTTCATCGGGTTGCAGGAGTTATCCTGATCGGCGCCGGAATCTATCACGTCCTGTACCTGGCAGTTACAAAGGAAGGGCGGCGGTTGATCCTGGATTTCGCGCCTGTGCCGAGGGATGCTTTCGATGCTTGGGGAACGATGTGCTATTACCTGGGTCTGAGGAAAGAAAGGCCTAAATTCGGCCGCTTCAGTTACGGGGAAAAGGCGGAGTACTGGGCGCTGGTGTGGGGCACGGCCCTGATGGGCGTTACCGGCATCATGCTATGGGCCAAGGTCTGGGTCGGCGACCTGATCGCGCGCTGGTGGATCGATGTGGCGACCGCGATCCACTTCTACGAGGCGATACTGGCCACGCTGGCTATCCTGGTGTGGCACTTCTACCAGGTATTCTTCGATCCCGATGTGTATCCGATGAACTGGGCGTGGTGGGACGGGAAGATGCCGGTGGAGCATTACCGCCATGAACACGGGCTGGACACGGAGGCATTGGCGGAGGCTGAAGCCCTGGAGCGGAAAGGTTCGGCCGAAGAGCATGGGGCCAAACCGGCCGCGGAGCCGCCGCGGGAGTAAGGGCGCGAGAGAACGATCCGCGGCGGCTCCGATGGGCGGGGCCGCCGCAGTGAAAGAAGGCTCAGACCCGCCAGTTATCAGGACGCCAGTTCTTGATGCGCTCCTTGATCTGCTTGCGGTTCAGATTCTGCTCAAGCGCCTGCTTGGCCAGCTCGACAACCTCGTCATCCGCGGCAAAGCGCAGGCCGATCAACTGGTCCTCAGTGAGGCGATAGATCTGCGTGTGCCACTCGGCCGGAGCCAGCGCCTGCAGGCGAAGTCGTTCTTCGAGACGGATGATGCGGTCCTGCACTTTGAGGGGATAAGTGCGCAGCTTGGCGTAAGGGATGAACACGGCTATCGAGATCACGAGCAGCCATTCGGAGGAGTAACCGAAATGATGGATCAGGTGGACGACAGCGAAGACCAGGTTGACGACAAGTACGGTGAGGAAAACGAAGTGGTACGGCGGGTCGTAGCGTCCATGGTTCTTGAGACTCTGCGGGGCGGAATCACTCATGCGTAGCCTACATTTCTTTCAGGCCGCTGTTGGCTGTCTCATCGACCTGCGTTTCCCCAAGGTCGTGGGCGGCGGCGGGCGCCTGAATGCCCGCGCTATCCGGATTTTGCGCGGGGCGGGCTGAAGCTGTCAATGCGGCGAGATCGCCGGGCGCCAGGACCTGAGGATGCCTGGGGATGAGATGAAAACGGCCGCGCGCCAGGTAGTCCACAAACAGCGCCCCGGCGATGTACGGGTTGACCAGCGCGATGGGGACGGCATAGAGGGTGGTGGAGAGCGACTCGGCAACGCTCTTGTTGGAGTGGCTCAGGTGGCGATAACCGGGCACCTGGGGAATCTCAAAGACGGACAGTTGCATCTCAGGGTGTTTGCGGGCGTAGCGATCGAGCTTCCAGGCGAGCTGTTTGGGGGTGGTCATGCCGGCGTCGGGAAAGAGGCTGCGGCGGAAGGCGCGGGGGAAGTAGGAGTTGAGGACGACACGCGCAAAATCGGCGCAATTGCTGTAGAGCAGTTCGAAGTGGGAGCAATTTTCGCTGGAGTTCAAACGCGCAATCAAGGCATTGTCCTGCTCCTCGGTGGTCGCGAAGCGGAGGACGTAGATGCGGCGCTCATAGGCCACGCCCAGCAGTTGGTTGCAGCCGCCCCGGAACAGACTGCCCGCACGCAGGCTTTCTCCCAGAGCGAGCAGATGGGCTTCGTGATACCGGTCGCGGATCTGGGTGACGGTCTCGCGGTTCACGCGGGCCGGGACTTGTGCAGCGCTCTCGACCGAATAGAGGTAGGGAAGCAGCGGGATCGCCACCCAATCGTATCCGGAGATGCCCTGGTAGCGGGCGATGACGATGCCCGGTTCGCCGGGTTTGCAGCGGCGCAGCCGTACGGGGGGTCTCGGCGCAAATACGTTCAAAGTAGAGGGCATTGTGCCCGGTCCGATTCAGGGCGCCGAAGAAGCCGTAGGATTCCTCCATCAGCAAGGCTGCCTGCGCGTGGCTGCGCGGGGAATAAAGGGCCAGAACCGCCAAGGCCAAGAGGGCAAGAGTAATTGTGCGTCCGTTGCGCATGGAAAGCACCGGTCCCACCTGGTCAGGTCTATTTGGTTGCCTTCAGTATGGCGAAAATCCTGTGAAAGTGCAGCATCTTTGTGCGGATGCAGGCGAGGAGAGCCCAGCTTTCGTGGCTGAAGGTTCTCGACCTCAAAAATGTCCCCGGGGATGCATCCCTTGTCCCTGCCTGGACACGGATTGCCGGGAAATGCTGCGCCGCGATGCACAAAAAAGCGCGAGTCATGCGGCGACATTGAAGGACTGACGCGTAGCGGCTCGTTGTGCTAACGTTCTCTTTCCGGGAGACTTCCACGACCATGCAGAGCGGACTGTCTGCCGGCATCCTGTTTTCAGCGAGGCTGCTCATGAACCTGCGATTTCTGCTTTTGCTTGCCCTGCTTCCGGGCGCGACCGTCTCCGCGGAGGTGACTTTGCCCAAGATCCTGGCCAGCCACATGGTGGTGCAGCGAGGCCTGCCGGTGCACGTGTGGGGAATGGCGGCAGCGGGAGAAGAGGTGACCGTGAGTTTTCGCGGGGAGACGCGCTCGACGAAAGCCGGACAACTGGGCAGGTGGAGCGTTTATCTCTCGCCGGGGGCGGCGGGCGGCCCGTTTCAGATGACGGTACAAGGCAGGCCGGCGGCTGGCGGAGCCGATAGGGCCGCGGCGCAGACCATCACGCTGGACGATGTTCTGGTGGGCGATGTGTGGGTGGCTTCCGGGCAGTCGAACATGGAATTCGAGATGCGCGACGCAGCCACAGCGGACGAGGACTTGCCTCACGCGGCCAATCCGCGCATCCGGCTGCTGATCGTCAAGCAGCGGGCCGTCGAGTATCCGCAGGACGACGCCGATACGGAGGGCTGGGCAGCTTCAACTCCCGAAACCGCGCGCGAGTTTTCCGCCGTCGCGTGGTATTTTGCCAGGGAGATCGAACAGCGCGAGAGGGTGCCTGTGGGCGTCATCGACGCAACCTGGGGGGGGACCGTGGCCGAGGCCTGGACGCGGTTGGCTGCTCTTGGCGAGGATGCGGCGCTGGCGCCGTTGTTTGTTTCCTGGGGCAAGATGACGGAGCACGAACCGGACGCGGTACTGGCAGGCAAAGACGAACAACGGCAGCGCGAGGAGGCCAAGGCGCAGGGCCAGCCGGAGCCGCAGTTTCCGTGGCATCCGCAGTTGTTGAGCTGGGGTCCGGGGATGCTGTACAACGGGATGATCGCGCCGCTGACGCCGTTTCCCATTCGGGGGGTGATCTGGTACCAGGGCGAGAGCAACAGCGTGCTGGCGAGGGCGCCGCTTTACCAGCGCGTGTTCAGCACGCTGATTGAGGATTGGCGGCGGCAGTGGGGCGTGGGCGATTTTCCATTTCTTTTTGTGCAGATTTCGAACTTCACGTCCACCCCGGCCGAGGATTGGGCGACACTGCGCGAGCAGCAGTTGAAGACCCTGGAACTGCGCAATACGGCGATGGCGGTGACGATCGATATCGGCAACCCGGACAATGTGCACCCTACCGACAAGGTGGATGTGGGTTTGCGGCTGGCCCGGGCGGCGCGCGCCCTCAGCTATGGCGAGGCCATCGAGTACGCGGGGCCGATCTTCCGCCAGGCGACGCCGGAGGGGAGTGCGATTCGCGCGTGGTTCGACCATGCCAAGGGGCTGACGGCGAAAGGCGGCGCGGTAACCGGCTTCGAGGTTGCAGGGGCGGACGGCAAGTTCGTCGCCGCCACGGCCAGGATTGAGAGCGCTACCGTGGTAGTGACGAGCGAATCGGTGGCCGAGCCGGTGTTTGTGCGTTACGGGTGGGCCAACAGCCCGCAGTGCAACCTGTTCAATGGGGAGGGACTGCCGGCTTCGCCGTTCACGTCGGCGCCGTAGCTGGCAGGGCGGAGCCGGCGCGCACGGTGCCCGGCGAAGCACCGAACGGCAGTGGGTCCGTGGTTTCCCACCCTTGCCGCGATAAAACTGCGTCCAGGATTGGGCGCCCGCAGGTTTTTGGCTGGTTTTGGGGTGGGCCGTCCGCCCCTACCGCTCCCTGTTTTACAGGTTTACAGCGGCTGTACGCGGTTTTGGGGTTTGTATGTAAGTCTTTTTAAATGTGTTTTTTAGCGTCGGCGTACTGCTGTATTGGCGCTGTATTTCCCTGAGGTTTACCATCGCAAGTGTTTGAAAGGGCATGGTTTAGGTTGGGGCTTAAAGCTTCACAGCCGGAAATTGCGATTTTTTCGGGGGAGGGGGTGGGTGGGTTCGCGGAGGATGCGGGGGGGCTGGCGGACTGAGCTGGCCGGGCGGAGGCGGCGGATTGCGGGCCACCGACCGGGAAGCGCGCGGCTTTCAGGGCCCTGGGCATTGCCTGGAGAAGATATGCCACCAAGGCGGTTACTGTGGTGTCGTACTCGACCGCGAACATTCGCGTCTGGCGGTAGAGTTCGGGGGTGACGGCTACGGTGATGTTTCTGACGGTTCGCATGGTCTCACATTCCCAATGGCGCTGGGAGTTGCATTCGCCTCTCATTTCCAGTGTGCATGAAGAGAGGATAATCTCCTGCAAAGCTAAGTTATGGTGGGCGTGGGATTTGGGGGTAGGCAGGCTTGCGGAGGAGCAGGGCTAAGAGATCAGGGAACAGGGAACGGGGAAGGGCCTCGCGATTGGGATTCTTGCTGTCCCAACGAAGTTTTTGTGGTTAGTTCAGGGGTGGGAGACCTGCCGAGCGAAAGGCATACCTCAGTGTTAAAACCCCGTACCCGGAATGGCGGCGGATTGCCGGGGTTGAAACCCCGGCCCACTGCTCCGGGTCCTGCCAACATCTATTCTAGATGTCCTTGAGAATGGTCTCTTTGGGTACGCTTTTGTGGGCGGCGACTGCGGAAAGAATAGCGTTCAGAGTACCGATTCTGAGGGGGTTGTGCTCGGGAACTGCGATGCGTTGGGGTGTTGGCTGCTGGGTTTGAAGGATGATGTGACTGCCGACCTGATGGATTTTCAGATATTCCCAATGCTTGCAGAAGTGCTTGACCAGGGCTTCTCCGCTCAGATCGCGTGGGAGTTTCATGCGACGGCCAGAACCTCATCGCGAATCAGATGAAGACGGATGGAAGTAGGCGCAACAGAGTCGAAGTAGAAGGCTTGCACGGCCTCCCTGACGTTGGCTTTCAGCTCTTCCCAGCTATCGGCCTGGGTGAAGATGCTCTCGCCGAGGGCTTCGGCGGTATAGCCTCCGTCGGCCTCCTGCGCGATTTCAAAGACGAGCTCATTCATGCTGTTTGAACCCCCTGCGATATTCATCTCATCATACCTCGGACTCGAGTACGGAGGCGAACGAAGAGCATACCTCAGGGGCTAAAACCCCGTTCCGGTGGGGCCGGCGGATTGGCGGGGCAGAAACCCCGGCCTACCGCTCCCGGTCTCCCACCCTTGACGCGATATTTCCCTCGAAGGGCGCGTCAGGGATGGGCAGGCACGCGCTTGTGGATGGTTTAGGGGTGGACTGACCGCCGTTTTGGTGGAACCGGGGACGGACGGTGGAGGTTTGTGCTTACCCACCCTCATTTGCGGGTTGTGGTTGTTGAGGGAGGGCGACCGGCGCTCGTTTGGCAGCCCGGCAGATGGAGTCGGAGACGGCCCATATTGCGCCGCCGATGGCGACGGAGATGGCGTTGCCCGACCAGTTGAAATGATCATGAGGGCCGGCCAGGAGCTTAGGAATCCAGACGAATAGCTCGAAGCCGACGATCTCAGCGGTGAGCAGACGCGAGGCGAGCGGAGCCATAATGCCCGAAAGGATGGCTGCGGCGGCGAGAAAAAAGCCAATGGTCGTAGTGTAGGCCCAGAACATCTGCGAAGGCGGAATCCAATTGGGGATCCAAGTCAACAGGCCGGGCATATCGTAAATGTGGACGATGCCGAAAGAGATTGCGGAAAGGCCGGGGAGGCGGGCGAAGAGGGACTCGCGGCGCGAGATGGGCGAGCTGGCCGGTGAGAACCGTGCGAAAAGGACAGCTCCGGCGGCGACGAGCGAAAACTCCTCGAAGAAGTTGCCCGTGGGGTCGTAGCCGCTCAGGCCTTCGAGGATTTTGGGCACCCACAAGAGTGTGAAAACGGAGTAGACGACGGTGAGCGTCAGGGCGCCGGCGCGAGCAGTTCGTCGCCACAGGAGGGCGAGCCCGGCGGCGAGCTCGATGAAGGCGGTGAGGTAGGCAAGCGGCTCGCGGAAGGGTACGTTCGGGCCGACGCGCTGCCATGTGGTGGCGAAGTCGCCCGAGGCCAGGCCGAGAAGGCCGAGGAAGATGGCGCCTGTGGCGTAGGCGTAAAAGCCGAGATTGGATGCGAGGCTGCGGTTCCGCATGGTTACATGGCTCCGGTTTCTGTTGGGAAGGGGCTGCGGACAGTGCCAGAGTAGCATGATTCCGTCAGAACGAAAGACAGACTGGGGAGGTGTGTCCTGACCCACCCGTGCGCTAGAGAAAAGCGCAAGGATGGGGCACACTCCACGTTTGTGGCTGGTTTAAGGGTGGGCCATCCGTCTACAATCGCGTCGCAGGCGGCTGCAGGAGTCAGGGAGCCCTCATGACGGGCGCGAGTTCCAACGTGGACCAGCGATTGGATCGCCGTCAGCGGCGTATCTGGGAGATTGTGTCCCACTCTCCTCTTGAGTCGCTTTGGAACCTGCAAGGTGTTCCCGTCCGCGTGGTGGCCTCGCGCACCTGGAAAGCTGTGAACGCCGATCGTCTCTTCGGGCATGCCGCAGAACTGGGCTTTTACTTCCTGTTCGCCCTGTTTCCCACTCTGTTTTGCGCCAGTTCGATTCTCGGCCTGGCCGCTCGATCGGCGCACCAGGTTTACGATAGGCTGCTGGATTATCTCGCGCTCGTAATCCCAACTTCAGCCCTCGGCGCCGTCCTCAATACCTTTAACGAGACGACGGCTGCCGCCTCCTCGGGCAAGGCGACTCTTGGACTCGTTGCCGCCATCTGGTCTGCATCCGTCGGCATTTCGGCTATCCAGGACACTCTCAATATCGTTTACAAGATCGAGGACTCGCGCTCTTATTTCATAGCACGACTTCACGCCATTGGCCTGACTGTCGTTCTGACGATCATCATCAGCTTAGGCCTTGCCTGTCTTTTGGGTGGAGACTTTATTGGCGCACTGGCCCAGCTCGGCCTCCATGATCGTCTTCTGGCCATGGCCGCAACTGTCGCGGCGAGAGTTATGGGCTGGACCATGGCAGCGGCTCTTCTCGACTTATCCTTCGCGGTCATCTACTATTGGGCTCCGGATTCGAAGAAACGCCGCTGGCACTGGCTCACGCCCGGTGGCGCCCTGGGCCTCCTCGGATGGCTCCTGGCCTCCCTCAGCCTCCGTGTCTACCTTCATTACTTTAATAACTATTCTCTTACCTACGGGTCTCTTGGCGCAGTGATTATTCTGCTGACCTGGTTCTATATCACCGGTCTGATGCTTCTTCTGGGCGCTGAGATCAACAGTGAAATCGAAGCTGCCTCTGCTGAAATGCGCTTGGCCGTCCATGCCCCGCCGGTTCTGGGCCCGGAAACCGGAACGACGGGGCTGTGAGGTGGCCTGCCGCTCCCGAACTCCTGCCTTTGCCGCGATGTCTTCCCTCGAAAACTGCGTCAAGAATGGGGTACCCGGCGGGTTGGGGTTCGGGGATTCCCGGGTCTGAGAATCCAGTCCTGGGCCACCCAACTTTAGGGTTTGTCAGGCGTGGGCTACCCGCCGAAAAGTCACAGGTGCTCAACGGCCCTTTTTGACCCCAAAATAGATCAGTCCGGCGCCGCCTGCTATCGCAACCATGCCCAGAATAGGAGGAACAGGGAGCGTATGGTTTTCTGTTCTGTTGATTTGCATTGCGCCAATATCCACAACTTTCTTTTGGCTCGTATAAGTGAATCCCCGTAGATAAGCGCTGCAACCCCGAAAATGATCAATAGTATTCCGGCGATCTTCATCATTGCTCCAGTTCTTAAAGCTTAGGCAGGGTTGCGGCTTCTATCTTCGCCAGGGACTTGACGAGGATGCAGAAAACGATTTCAGTGGCCGCCTGCGAGAAATCCATGGGCGAATCTAAGACATTTCTCGGCGTCGTGGATGTTCAGAATTGCTCATTTTACCGACAGATCATCTCAGAAGCTGAATCTACAGCAGCACGGCGCTCTCCGATGGGCCCGACAAGTGCCTTGGGCTGTTGGCGAGTATGGATGCGAACGAAAAGCAACCCTCAGGGATTAAAACCCCGTTCCCGGAATGGCGGCGGATTGCCGGGGTTGAAACCCCGGCCTGTCGCTGCCGGATTGTCCCAAGACCTGGGCGACCCGACGGCCTGACTTTTGGGATGATTGACGGGGAAGCGCATGGCGGATGCGTCTTGCGTCATTGCATTGGAATTTCCGCAAATAGCTCATTGATGTGGCACTTTTCGTGATATTCGTTAGATCAGGAGGTGCATATGCGCTGGCTTATCACCAACAGGAACATTGAGGGAGACGGATTCGGTACTTCCCAAGCAGACCTGACTTATTGGACTCTGATTGCTCCCGATCTCCATCTCGATGTGCTGGCTTCCTGGCAGCAACGAAGTGCGGACGAGTTCAAGCAACTTCTGATTCAAGCCGCCGACCAGTTCCCAAGCCCGTTCGGCGTTGCTCCTGAAAACCAGAAGCACGTCTGCCTCTTTATTCACGGCTTCAACGTTTCTTGGACTGGAGCTATGAATACCTATGGCAATGTGGCATCAGAACTCTTTGACGGGCCAGGTTCCCTCGGCGAACTAGTCTCTTTTGATTGGCCATCGAAGGGCGCACTCCTCGGTTACCTTCCCGACCGTGCCGAAGCACGAAAGACGGGCGACGATCTAACTGAGGTTCTCTCTGAGCTTTACGACTGGATGTCGTTCAAGCAGCAACAGACTGCGAAGAACACAGACGACGCCTGCAAGGCCAAAACATCCATTATTGCCCATAGCATGGGTAATTACGCCTTGGAGTACGCGATGAACGCCGTCTGGACGCGCAAGAATATGCCCTTGCTTGTCAGCCTCCTCCAAGAGGTTCTGATGGTGGCGGCGGATGTGGACAACGATCTGTTTCGCGCCGGCGAAAGTGTGAGTCATGGCGACGGCGAGGGACTTGCCAATCTTTCCTACCGCATCACTGCGCTCTTTACAGGGCGTGACAATGTCCTTGGCGCATCCGCGGGTCTAAAGCATTTCGGGAAGCGCCGGTTGGGGCGAGCCGGTCTTGATCGTACCTATCCAGTTCCTGACAATGTTTGGGACATCGATTGCTCAACGATTCTCAATCCCGCGATTGGTGGTATCGAGATTCACAGCGAGTACTTCGCTCTGGGCGAGACCGTTTGTTACAACTTGATGAGGGCGATTTTACAGGGCGTGGACCGTAGCCTCCTGATCAACAGTGACCTGGTTCCTGCGTCCTTTGCACGGGTACAGTCGCCGGGATGATGCGGACGGGATTTTCGCCATTTTGACGGAGGTTCTGTTCGCGGTCTTCGGCCCCAGTAGCGATAAACCTGCGCCGAGGATGGGGCGCCCGGCGGATTGGGGTTCGAGGATTCCCAGGTCTGAAAATCCAGGCCTGGGCCACCCGCCTACATTTTGGCCACTTCTTCTTTAGTCAGCTCCTCGCCCTTTTCTTCGGGATCGTATTCGTCGCATGTATCACAACGATTGCAGCTTGCGCAATCGCCGGGTTCACAGATTTCCTTTTCCGGGGCCAGCTCATCGCCTTCGCCGGTGACGGTCATGGAGTGGACAGTTTCGGAATCCTCACGGGAGGAAGCGCGATCGATATTGTGCGAGGCGATTTGGAGGGCGTAAAGGAGCAGGCCGGTGCGGCGCGCATCGATGCGGGAACTGAGGAAGGCAGCTGTGATCTGGGAGATGGCTACCTGGATGGAGGCGGTATCCTCCAGCAGGGGGAGCTTGATGTCATCCCAGATGGAGCTTTTCGCTTTGGCCATGGTATGCACACGGGAGTGGAAATAACAATAAGCCGACCCGCTGAGAGCCGGAGATTGGCATCGCTGACCGTTGGTCTTGATATGACGGCAAAGCTGGAACATCGGGTACCCCCACCCATATTTTGTAAACAAATTCCTTGTTTTCTTGAGTTTACAGGCAGGGTTGCGCTGTAAAATCTTGAAAACAATGAAGTTCCCTACAAAATATTCCTGGCAAAGGAGTTACGGGACGTTTCAGCCTCTGTTGGCCGCTTCCGGCTGGAAGGCGGCGCGAAGAGGACGTGCCGGGACAATTTGAGGGAGAGCTTCTGAAGATCATTGTGCGACGAAGAGGGGAAATAATCTGCAAAACAGTGGTCGGTGGTCAGTGGTCAGTGGTCAGGGGAGTCGTGCGGAAGGTTTCGGGCCGGGCGTGCGGGATGGGGTTGGTGGTCTGCCAGCCGCCTGCGGTGGGGCTAACCTTGGCGAAGGAAAAGCAACCCTCAGGGGTTAAAACCCCGCTCTCGGAATGGCGTCGTATTGCAGGGGTTGAAACCCCGGCCTGCCGCTCCCGGCCGACCAACCTTGCCGCGAAGTTCTCTTCGGAGGGCGCTGGAAGGATGGGGCAGCCACTCGCGTCTGAAGACGCTATCACTTCGGAAGATTTTATGGTAGTTTATAAACTACAGTCTCCGCAATGATCGAATTCAAACAAACAGAGACTTTCCGGAAATGGCGAACGCGCCTGAAAGATGAACGGGCGCGGGCTATGATCGCATCCCGGCTTGATCGCCTGGCGTTTGGGAACGCTGGGGATGTGAAGCCGGTGGGGCAGGGAATCAGCGAGCTGCGAATCGACTACGGGCCGGGCTACCGGGTGTACTTTCTCAGGCGGGGCAGCGAGATCATCATCCTGCTGTGCGGCGGCGACAAGGGCACGCAGGAGAACGACATCAGGACGGCGAAGCGGCTGGCGGAGGAACGGAGGTAGAGAATGGCTGAGAAACTGACCAACTACGATCCTGCCGAGGACCTCGGGTCCGACGAGGCAATTGCGGTCTTCATGGCGGAGGCGTTTCAGACCAACGATGTGGCCTACATATCGCATGCGCTGGGGGTGGTGGCGCGGGCGAAGGGGATGGCGCAGATTGCCAGCCAGACCGGCCTGTCGCGCGAGCAGCTCTATCGCTCGTTCAGCGCAAAGGGAAATCCGACGCTGAAGACTACGCTGGCGGTGATGAAGGCTTTGGGAGTTCAATTGACCACGAAGGCTTCTGCAGCGGCATGACGGAAAGACTGCGAGCATGGGCGGCATTTTGGAGGATCCCAGGTCTCAAAGGCGAGACCTGGGGCACCCGGCATGGTCAGAACTGGGCCACCCGCCGGTTTCACCCATGCGTTTCTGACGTTTGTACATCTTCCGCCCTTGTGATGCGATAATCGTCGCCATGGGAATCCTCGACAATGCAAAAGAAATAGCGAATTCCGTCCACGAGATCAAGAACCTGGAACTCTATGCGAGAGTCCTGAACCTTCATTCCGACATAATTCAGCTTGTGGAGGATAACAGTCGGCTCCGCGCAGAAAATGGAGAGCTAAACAAAAAGCTCCAGCTCCGCAAGAAGATGGCATTTAAGGAGCCGTTCTATTTTCAGGATGGTGACGAAACACCGTATTGCCCGTCATGTTGGGAGACCCAGAGTTTCGCAATTCATGTTGTATTCGTTTTTAACCGCGAAGACGCAACTCGTTGGGACTGCCCGTCGTGTAAGACTACCTACATGGATAAGAAGGACCGAAGGGTAATTAGACCACATAAAAATGTACCACCTTCCACATCTTGGATGCGCTAAGGAACCTCTGCGCAGGT
>PLGM01000288.1 GCA_003139795.1 Acidobacteriaceae bacterium
GCTGCAGACTTGTGCAGAGGTTCGCTAATGTTCTTGAAAACATAGTAATAGGTTCCGTCGGCGCCGACAGTCACCGTGACATCGACCTCTCCGGGAGTAACTCCAGTCGGGTCTGTCCAGATGTATGTGTCTTGGCCCCACGCGCCGGCACTGAGGGCGAGAATTAGTACTAACGCGACGGCGATTCTGTTCATCAAGAATGTGGCGGAGATTCTTTTCATCGGTGGCCTCTTTCCAGCACTGTGGTGTGCGGCAAACAAAGGACCCCAGAAGGCAGTAAAGACTCACTCCTTCTGTCTCACAGCTATTTAGCCCAACATATTACCACGCTAGCGAGAACTTGTCGAGCCGAACTCTCTTCCAATGCAAGATGAGCCTGAAGGGGGGAGTTGATTCCAATACAAGATGAGCCGGAGGGGGACGGGCGCCCGGCAAGTTAACGTGTTTCCTGGGGATTCAGACGGCTGCGGTGCGCATAGGTTCGAGGGCGGCGGTGAGGGAGTGCCGGGCTTGTTCGGTGAGCTTGATGCGGCTCCCACACGTTGGAGTTCTGCCGTGCAGCCGATTGCCGAATACAACGCTTTACCTAAACTGTGGAGTGATCATGATGCCAACGCCTGCGATCACGATCGCTGTTCACGACTATCCCTTTTGTCTATCCACATACATGGAGGCCCTTCGCTGCCGATTGTGACAGTCTGCCTCGTCGAGCCTCCTCCCTCGCTCCCCGTCAACAGCCATTCGATCGATTTTCAATACAGCCTGGCAATCCTGGGGTTGCGGGCTTGCGCGCCGCGGCCGAACGGAAACGGGCAGGAATGGCGGGAAGGCCGGGGACACTCGCTGCTCCGGGGCGAGTCCCGGCGGGTTCCGGCAGAGAAGTCTTTGGCGTTAGAAAGGGCTGGCAGATGTGACTCCGTCCGAACGGCATCGGGACTCTCCTCTCGCCTCCCTGGGGAATTCAAGGATGGACAGCGCGAAGGAGTTTTGTCCTCACGGTATGATTCGAGCGGGCAAACGCGATCATGGCCCATTCGGTCGATCAGGCTATCACAACGATGCTCATACCGCAAGGTACACTCTCGTACCACGACCACGTGAATTTGTAGGTCCCAGGTCTCAAAATCGAGACCTGGGGCACCCAAACTCGTGGGCGCGATTACGAAATCGCCGAGTCACGGTACCAGGTCTCTGACCGTGTGATTTCGTACGTGTGATTGAGTGTCGCGGCCTCCCACCCCAGGCGCAAAAAGTCGCCGCGGCGACACGCGCTGCCCCGACCCAGAGGGTGCCCCGGCGCCCAGGTGGGGCACCCAGTTTTGGTACAAAATCATGCGGTCAAAGGCCTAGTCCAGCGCCGCCATCCGGATAATCCGAGGGTTCCACCCGCGTGGTAGTGGCCAACTTGAATCCACAGACAGAAACGCCCGGCCTTATTTTGCCGGGCGTTCCTACAGACTAGGGAATGACGATGCTACCAATGCAGCATTGGTTCGGTGCAACGAATGCGCCTATTGCTGGCGCATGATTGCATCAATTTGATTCCCTTTCAAATGCATTTGTCAACAGAGCTACCTCTCGGCCACCGAGCGTGGGTTGAAAGAGCCGGACGCCACGATCCTGATTTCACAATCACGTGGTCGCGGTATTAGTACCACGGCCACGTGAATTTGTAGTTCCCAGTTCTCTCCGCCGCGGTCCGCCACTGCGGAAGACCAGGGGCACCCATTCTGTTCCGATCGACATTTCCAAATCACGCGGTCGCGGTACTAGACCGTCAGAACAGGTCCGGAGTCAAAGCCTTCAGCCTCTCCACAATTTCCTCGACTTCCTCTTCCAGGCGATCCCTTTCAATTAACGCCTGAATGAGTTGCTCAGAGTCGAGCAGACCCTCAAGAGGAATCAGAGCCCCTTGCGGCGTCGGATGGACCACTCGGCCATCTTTGGCGTGCAGATGCAGGAAATTCTGGAAAGCAACCTGATATGCAGTTTTGGCCCTAACCAACTTTTCGTTGATGCGAGCCAGCTTCCCTTTTGTGTGGCTGCACTCCTCGGTAAGCCTTCCAATTTGTTCAAATTTCTCGCTCTCGTTCATGCAACACATGCTACACTTATGCCCGGCTCGATGTCATCGCGGTTCTTCCTCGGGTAGCCGCCGACGGGGAGCACAATGATCGCCGAGGCGTTCCCTGTGGTGGCCCAATACGCACCCCCGCCCTTGACGTAACCCCAGCCAAATATGTGGCCGCCATCGTTACCGAACGCGGCGCCCTCCGCGCACCCTACTCCGAGGTCCTTGCCGGAGCCGTCCAGAGCTACATTTGGGCCCTCGAACGCAGGCTGAAAGAGCCCAGGGCCCCGATCTTCTTCAGGATGGCCAAGCTGTATGGGAGATCGATCGAATGGCTGAGGTTTTCGGCGGTTCCCTTAACGGTCTATAATTACGCGAACCAGGAGAATCAGCATGGAGACAAAGCGAAATAGACGCGATGCAGCAATCAATCTGATGTATTGGATTGCCCTGGCAGCCCTGGCCATTATCGTGGGTTGGCAGTGGGTATTCGGTGGCCACTATGGGCATTTGTCTACGATCGTGTGCTGGTCTGTGCTTGTGATCATAGCGCTCGGATTGCTCAACTCGCTGGAGCTTTTTGGCCGCCGCTAAACCAGGCCCCGACTGCACCGAGGCCACTTCCATCGCCCATCACAATCAGCTGGGCGCCCTCGCCGTTCGGAACAACGCGAAAGAAATCCCCGCCCACCTGCTTTCCCGGCGCATACACGCTCTCGATTTTGTCAGAGGCGACGGTGAAACCGCTTCCAGATAGGCCAAATCACGGCTTTTTGATCCCGGCAAAGGCCCTGCCGGGCAACCCCCAGCCTTTGGCCTGGCAACAAATCAAGAAGGATCGCGAGCGGAGGTAACTGGAGTATATTCGTCAGTAGCCGAGAGGCAAAATCGAACTCCTGATTCAAGGCGAAACCGCCGAAGGAGGCTTCCCCCATGCAGCAGAAATGTTCTCTTCTGCAAAATCTTGCCGCGGGCGTTCTCGCGGCCAGCGTCATGTACTGCGTCCCCTGTGCAGTGGCCCAGCTCGGCACCGGCGATCCGCAAATCCTCTCGACCGGCCAGTTCATTACTCCCCTCGCTCCGCATGGAGCTCACTTTCAGCCGCTGAACCCCCAACTCGCAGACAATCTTGAATACACTGTCGGTCAGGCCGTGACGAGCGTCGTCAGTCCAGATGGCAAGACCCTTCTGATTCTGACCAGCGGTTTCAATCTCATGGATTACACCACCGGCACGAACGCCGGCGAAACCAACCCGACCGACTCAACCGAGTTTGTCTTCGTCTTCGACATCTCGAACGGCAGCGCGGTGCAGAAGCAAGCCCTTCCGCTGCCTAACACCTACAGCGGCATAGCCTTTAGCCCGAACGGCCAGCAGTTTTACGTGGCCGGCGGCAGGAATGACAACGTCCACGTCTTTGGAGTTACAGGGGGGGTGTGGTCTGAAGCGCAGACCCCTGTGGCGCTCGGTCACCTGGCCCTGGCCGACCATGCCACACTCAGCTACGGCGGACTCGGCATTGACACCTACCCCATGGCGGCCGGCCTGGCCGTCTCGCAGGACGGCACATTCCTGGTGGTGTGCGATTACGAAAACGATGCGATCAGCGTGTTGACCCAGAGTGCATCGGCCTGGGTGAAGAGCGCCGAGCTCGACCTGCGCCCCGGAGTCATCTCCCCGGCGACCGCAATCGGCGTACCCGGCGGCGAATATCCTTACTGGGTGTCGATCATGGGCAACAGCACCGCCTATGTCTCCAGCGTTCGCGACCGGGAGATCGACGTGGTGAATATCGCCGGCACGCCTTCGGTGACGGCGCGCATCCCGGTTCCCGGCAACCCCAACCGCTCTGTACTCAGCCAGGACCAATCGCTTCTGTACGTGGCTCAGGACAACAGCGATTCCGTGGCGGTGATCGGCACCGGCAACAATAAGGTGATCTCTGAGATCAAAGTGACCGCGCCTGTTGAGCTGTTCCGCAACGCCGAGGGCTATAAGGGCGCCAATCCGAACAGCCTTGCTCTCTCGCCGGATGGAAGAACCCTTTATGTCAGCGACGGCGGCCTGAACGCTGTGGCCGTGGTTTCTATCGACAAGGTTGCAGGCATCAGCTCCGTGGAAGGGCTGATCCCCACGGGCTTCTACCCCAACTCCGTGAGCGTGAGCGCCAACGGAAAGCAGCTATACATCGTGAACGGCAAGAGTGCAACCGGGCCCAACCCGCTGTATTGCGATCAGAACCAGGCGAACGCAGCCGGAACCGGGCAGAACTGCGCCGCCTCGAATCAATACGACTGGCAGTTGACCAAGGCCGGCTTCCAGATTGTCCCGACGCCTTCGGGGATCGATCTGGCGGAGCTTACCGGGCAAGTCTTCCGGAACGATCATTTTCTCAGCGACGATCAGATCATCCGCGGTGATCCTCTCTTGCGCCCTCCGAGGTGGGAGCAGGAATTCACGATGGCGGAACTGCACAAGAAAATCCAGCACGTGATCTACATCATCAAGGAGAACCGCACCTACGATCAGATCCTGGGCGACCTGGAGGTGGGCAACGGAGATCCCAACATCACCCAGTTCCCGCAAGCAACAACGCCGAATGCCCACGCGCTTGCCAACGCCTTTGTCGATTTCGACAACTTTTACGATGTTGCCGACGTGAGCGGCGCCGGCTGGCCCTGGTCGACCTCGGCGCGCACCACGGATAACATCGAAAAAGAAGTTCCGGTCTACTATGCCGGCCGCGGAGCCAGCTACAATGCAGAAGGCTTGAACCGGAATGTGAATGTGGGGATTGCGGATTACAACGCCAGAGTGGCAGCCGATCCGCTCATCGCGCTTGCCGGTCCCAATCCCAATCTTTTGCCGGGAAGCAGTAACGTGGCCGCGCCGGACAGCGCTGAAGGCGGGGCAGGAGAAGGTTACATCTGGAACGCGGCGAACCAGGCCGGTCTGTCCGTTCGCGATTACGGCTTCTTCATCGATACGACTCGCTACAGTACCGGCTACATCATTCCCGCAGACCCGAATCCATTTGCGGACGGGCTGCAGGTGGCTTACTGCGCAAGCCTGTTTCTGAGCCCATATACGGACATCTATTACCGCGGATTCGATCTGAGTTTCCCCGACTACTACCGCTTTACGGAATGGAATCGGGAGTTCCAGCAATTCGACGCCAATGATAACCTTCCCAGCCTGTCTCTTGTACGCCTCGGCAACGACCACACCAGCGTGGCAGGCGTCACGAAGTTCGGCGAGGTTACGCCGGAGATTCAGGTTGCGGACAACGATTATGCGGTCGGCCTGCTGATCGATGCTGTGGCGCACAGCAAGAACTACAGCGGCAACACCCTGATTTTCGTGGTTGAAGACGATGCGCAGAACGGCGGCGATCACGTCAACGCTCATCGCAGCACGGCCTTCGTCGTCGGGCCCTATGTGAAGCAGAGCTATGTGGACTCCACTTTCTACAACACCATCAGCATGCTGCGCACCATCGAAGACATACTAGGCACGCCCCACCTCAACCTCAATGACGGCAATACTCTGCCGATGGCCGATGCCTTCGACCTCGAGCAGAAGACCTGGACCTATAACGCTGTGCCGTCGGCGTATCTGGCGCAGACGACGTTGCCCATTCCCAAGACTGCGTTCGACCAGGCGGCTTTGCTCAACCCGCCGAAGCCGCTTCACAGTGCCGCATGGTGGGCAAAGCACACCAAGGGCATGGACTTCTCTGTCGAAGACCATCTGGACACGGAGAAGTACAACCGCATTCTGTGGACCGGAACGATAGGCAACAAGCCCTATCCATCAACGCGTAGCGGGCTCGATCTGCGGGCCAACCGCGCGGAATTGCTCAAGGACTTCCACGACCGGCAAGCTGCCCAAGCACGGTCCTCGGAGAAGCTGCAAAAGACTTCCTCTCAGGTCGCTGCGGCTGGATCATCGAAGTAAGCCTTTGCGCAGAAGGACGGCTTCGCCAATCTCATCACGGCGCTGTTCATCAGCGTGCCGAAGTATCCCACGCAGGATGCCGTTCGCAAAAGGTTCCAGATCATCACCAGCCGTTTCGCCAGCTTCCAGACGCAATTCCTCAATGTTCATTTTGACTTTAGCCTGCTACAGAGGATCGCTCCACCCATCACCATCGGCTCAGTCCGGTTCCCAGGCATCAAAATCCACGACCCGAGGATCACCCGGCTGCTGGAGGTCCTCCTGCATGGCGGCAACACCGTCGGCGGCTGGACGGCCAAACAGATTCACGAGGCAGTCCTCACCACCTTCCAGCTCTCTGCGAAAAATTATGGGCTCAAACAGCTCCGCTACGATCTGCGCAAGCTCAAAAGCCACGGCTTGCTGGAGCGCGATGCCCGCCGCTACGCTTACCGCTTGACGGCCAAAGGCGTTGACGTCGCGCTCCACTTCCTGTTCTTCCACAAGCGCCAATGCGGACCGCTAGCCAACAGCCGCTTCCATTACAAACCCGATCCGGCGAGCAGGCCAAACAGCAAACTGCAAACCGCCTATCACAAAGCCGGCAAGGCCATTGAGAACATGGTTAACCTGTTGAAAGCTGCCTGATGTTACTTTGCGATTGTTGAAGTATTCTTGTTTACGATCTTCGATCTAAGAATCTAACGCGAACAGGCTCTGCATTGCGTGCGTGAAATTCCGTTTTTTGAATTGACCCCTAAGCCGGGCCACCGGGACTTGACTCGTTGTGACGCGGCGCGGCTTGCCTCACAACTCAGTCCGCTTTGCTCGGGCGCCACGCCAATACAAGATCAGGCCCAGCAGGACCGAGGCGAGAGTGCCCACGACCAGCTTCAGTTCAAAACCCAGTTTGTCTGAGGAATCGCCAGGCGGCACGAGCGAAACAAGAATGCCGATCAGGACGACGGCGAATCCCAGGCTGCCGGAAATCCAAACGCCGGCAATTCCTCCCGGCACCAGCACTGCGTCCTGATTCTCTTTGCGGTCTTTGCGGCGTGCCAGCTTGATGACGGCTGCGAACATGTAGAGAAATGGAATGAAGTAGAGAATGATGCCGGCATCGATTAAAAATTGATAAGCCCCGCGCGTCGTCTCATTCACCTGGCTCACCAGCAGAATGGCGCCGGAAACCACGGCCTGCACGAGGATGGAAATATATGGGGTCTTCCAGCGAGGATGAATCCAGCCGAAGGCAGCGGGCAGGTAGCGGTCGATTCCGACAACAAACGGCACGCGCGCAATGCCGGCCACGGTGCTGCCCACGCCGCCGGCGTTGCCCACGGTGACCAGTATGGCCGCAAGCATTCCCAGGAAGCCTATGCGCAGCGCGACAGATCCGACGGTAATGGCGCTGAAGACGCCGCTCTGGGGATCCAGATCGGCGGCGGGCACAAGGGAGAGAATGGCGAACGTCCCGACAATATACATAAAGGCAATCAGCGCACCGGCGCCAAATACGGCTCGCGGCAGCGTCCGGCGCGGATCGCGCACTTCTCCGCTCATGGCAGAAACGAGTTCCAGGCCAGTGAATGCGAAGGCAATCTGCGACCAGAAGTTCACCGTGTCCCAGTTCGACGTGGGTAACATGTTGGAGGCGCTGAAATGGGTCGCCGAACCGTGCCGCCAAGAAACAATCGCGGCTATTGCTAACAGCATCAGGAGGGGCACATACGTTCCCACGCCGCCCGCATTCTGGAGCCACTTGCCGATGTTCAGCCCGATGATGTTCAGAACCACGGCGACCACAAGCATTGCCAGAGACACCGTCAGCAGGAACGTCCGGTCCTGCGCGAGTGCCGCGCCGCGTCCACCCACAATGTAGGCGCTCATGGAGGCGCTGGCGAGAAGCAGGCCCGGGAAATAGAAGACGGTATAAATCCAGTAGGTCCAGCCGGCGACAAACCCGTGAAAGGGTCCAAAGGCTTCCCTGGACCAAACGTAGAGGCCCCCCTCTTCAGGAAAGCGTGAGGAAAGCTCATTGATCACCAGCGCTCCAGGCACGAAAAAGAAGACCGCGGCAAGGACCCACAAGCTGATCGAGGAAGTGCCGTTGTGCCCCGCGGCCGCGATCCAGCGAGGCCCAAGCACCGTAGCGATATTGAACAACAGCACATCCCAAAAGCCCATCGTTTTGCGCAATTGCGGCTTGGAATCGAGCGACGTCGGCGCAAAAATCGTCATGGAGTCACCTCGGGTCCCGGAAGGATCTCATCCTGCATTCGGAAATCATAAAGGGGTCACTCCACCAAGCGTCAAAAACAGTGCGCGAGGGGGTATTCGCCTGGCGCACCGAAGTGTTTTGCGCAGGTTGCCGGGACCAGGGCTTTCAGTGACGTCTCCAGTCCATCCGGGTTGCCCGTCAACCGGGCGGCAGGCGGGTCTAGAATGGTTGCGAACGGCGTTTAAATAAAGAGGGATTGTGACCAACGGCATTTTCGTGGGACTCGCGACGGTTGATGTTGTATACGGCGTGGATGAGTTTCCTTCGGCCAACTCGAAAGTCGCGGCACGCAGTCAGGACGTGTTCGTCGGTGGACCGGCCACCAATGCCTCCATTGCGTTCGGTCACCTTGGAGGAAGGCCAACGCTGGTAACGGTTGTCGGCCGCCATGCGCTGACCGGCGTAATCATGGAGGAATTCGAGCGATATTCGATCCAGCTCATCGATCTCAATCCCGGCTTCGACAAAGCGCCGGTCATATCCTCGATCTCTGTCAACAGAAGCGGAGAACGCAACATCATCTCAGCCAATGCAACCCGCGTGAACGCGCTACCCGCGCAGGTCGACGAAGCGGCGCTTGAGCAGGCCTCTCTGGTTTTGGTCGATGGTCATTACATGCAGGCATGCCAGGTCTGGTCCAGGGCGGCCCGTGCGCGGGGAATCCGTGTCGTGCTCGATGGCGGAAGCTGGAAAGACGGGACCCTGGAACTCCTCAAGAGCGTTGATACCGCAATTTGCTCTGCTGATTTCATGCCGCCGGGGTGCCTGACCGAAGCTGACGTGCTCCAGTACCTGAAAGACTGCGGCGTGACGAACATCGCTATCACGAAGGGGGCTGAGCCAGTGCGTTTTGTTTCCCACGCGACCTCGGGGATCGTGCCAGTCCCGCAAGTAAAACTGGTGGACACAATGGGAGCGGGGGACATCTTTCACGGGGCCTTTTGCTACTACGCTTCGATCGGAGGCGGGTTTGTGGAGGCTTTGGGAGAAGCAGCGAGAGTGGCGGCAGAGTCTTGCCGATTCCACGGAACAAGAGCATGGATGAAGGGCTCCAACAGCGGAGTTGCGGCTCAGTCAGGGGAGTGAGAAGACCCTTTGGGGCTGGACCCTCAGCCCGGCAAGGCTCTCGTCTGTTCGACAATCCTCCGCTTCTCCGCTATCGTCCCGCGACCACGCATCCCGCTGCACGCCATGTCCCCATCGTCATAACCTTCCCTCAACAATGCCATCAGGGTCAAACAAGACATTTACCATAATCTCTGTATGCGCCTCTTTGTTGGGATACCCCTGGCGGCTGCAGTTATCGACGAACTCTCGGCGACCTCGGTTCGGCTTCGATCCAACGGGGAAGGGTTTCGCTGGTCGGCGCCCGAGTCGTGGCACGTCACTCTGCAGTTTCTTGGCAATACCGGCCGGGAGCAATACGAATGCACTGTCGCAGGATTGCGTAAGCTGCGTTTGCCGCCCGTTCCCATATGGCTTGAGAAGCTGGGCTTCTTCGATCGCGCCGGGATTCTGTTTGCCGGTGTCAGGCTCACGCCTGAGCTGCTTTTACTTCAGCAAAGCGTCGCCGCGGCGACCGAGCTTTGCGGGTTCGTCCCCGAGGCTCGTCCCTTCCAACCCCATATCACGCTCGCGCGCAGCAAAGGCAAAGGTCAACGGGAGGACCTCCTTGAACTCAAAACCAGAATAAGCCGTCAGCCAAACTTCACCAGGGTTGTCGCCGAGGAATTCCTTCTCTACGAAAGCTTCCTCGGTCCCGCCGGCTCTCGTTACGAAATCCGCGAGCGCTTTCCCCTCGATGGCGGGTAAATATCCCTCGGCAGCCTGGGACCTCCCTAGTGGGGCCAGGTTGGCAGAGAGCAGGGCTGCGAATGGATACGATATGCGAGCACATCAATCTGATGGGGCGCAATGCCCTTTCGTTGCCGGAGACGGTACAACGCCTCGGAGTCACGGCCGCCCGCAACCTATCCGGAGCGAGCGACGGGGTCTCCTGAACCCTTAAGCTGGTTTTCTGTTTCGTTGCTCCCCGCATGCCATCTTGCGGGAGAAGCGGTCTTTTACCGGATCCCTCCGAATGGGGCGCAGCGGCTTGATGACGGCTCGGCAGATCGGGTGTCCGCTGAAAACAGTCAGCGCATCGAGTGCGATTGCCGGATGAATTTTGCCCAGACCGCGCGGCCAGAGCAGCGCCCGGTTGCGGCCCTTATGCAGGAAGGCTGTGACCCGCGAATCTCGCCGTCAACCTCTGCCATGAGGGACCTTTGTCATTGCGCCTTCGCAATGAGGAGTCCACTTGCACGCCGCTCGAAACGCCACGTGAACTGGAGAACCGCCTTAATGGACTGCCGTTGAAGGAAGGTAGTCCCGCTTCGGCTTCCGCATCAGCAGCACCAGGGGGGCGGTGAGCAAGAACAGCCAGCCCATCACATGAAACACGTCGATGTAGCTGAGCAAGCTGGCTTGCTGCTGTAACGAGCCATACAGAAATCCAAGAGCCTGCCGCGTGGAGTTCACCGGGCCGGAGCCGTGCTGCATAAACATCGCCCTGACCTGGTTTTGCGCTTGCAGCAACTGTAGATTGGAGAACGCCATGTTGCCGGCAAGACGGGCTTGATGGAATTGCGACCGGCGAGCCAGCAAGGTGGTCACAAAGGAGACTCCCATGCTGGACCCGATGTTGCGCATCACGCTATACAGGCTGGTCGCGTAGGGTATCTCTTCCTTCGGGATAGGTTCCATGATAAGTATGGTCAAGGGCAGGAATATGAACGTTTGACCTATCCCCTGGTTGATCTGGTGCGCCAGAATGTCCCAGGTCCCGGAGTCCAGGTCCATTCTCGAATAGCCGAAGAACGCCATGCTTCCTATGAGGCATCCGAAAACCACCATCCATCGGTAGTCCCAACGCTTGCCCAGCATGTAGCCCACGAGCGGCATGCAAACTGCTGTGGCAATCCCCCGCGGGCTGGTCCAGAAGCCGGCTGTTTCGGCTGTCCAGCCAAGCAATTCCTGCATGAACAGGGGCAGAGACACGAGGCTGCCATAGAGCACAAACCCGAGCACCGTTGTGATCACGATACCGACCGCGAAGGATCGGTGCCGGAAAAGCGACAGCTTGACGAGCGGCTGCGGTGTCTGCAATTCGCGAATTATGAATGCCGTCAGCATCACGGCCGCGGTGATGGCAAGCGTTTTGATGAAGCGGGAGCTGAACCAGTCGTCTTCCTGCCCTTTATCTAACATGATTTGCAGGGCGCCCATGCCGATTGCCAGCATTCCCATGCCCCAAGCATCGAACCGCATGGTTCCGCGCTTGATATACGAAGGGTCATACACAAAGAGATAGATCATGATCAGGCTGAGGATCCCGATGGGCAGGTTAATATAGAAGACCCAGCGCCAGGAGTAGTTATCCGTGATCCAGCCGCCCAACGTGGGCCCCAGCACCGGGGCCGCGATAATGCCCAGGCTCCAAAACGCCATTGCTTTGCCGCGTTCCCTTCCGGGAAACTCTTCCAGCATCACGGATTGGGAAAGAGGCTGCAATCCGCCGCCGGTGATGCCTTGAACCACCCGGAAGAAAATCAGCAGAGGAAGGCTGGGCGCCATGCCACAGAGAACGCTGGACACCGTAAATCCGGTTACGACCGTAATTAACAATCGTTTGCGTCCAAAATAATTCGAGAGCCAGCCGGTGATCGGCAGGATGATTGCATTGGCAACAATGTAGGAAGTGAGGACCCAGGTGGCCTCGTCGACCGTCGAGGACAAAGTCCCTGCGATATGCGGCAGGCTTACATTGACTACCGAGGTGTCCAGCACCTCCATGATCGCACTGGACATCACGGCAATGGCGACAAGCCAGCGCCGTGACACGAATCGTGTTTCGGCTGGAACTGACATCGGGGACTGTTCCCTATACTAATCCAACAGGGAGATCCCCCGGCTTTGCAGGGGTGGCAGTAGAAGTTTGACAGTTCCGGGAGTGTGCTCTCACTCAATTTGCCTGTGCCCTGCCTGCGACGTTTGCATTGCAAGGCCTTTGCTTTTGTTCTTGCTTTTGCTTTCACCGGTTGCGAAAAGGCCCCTTTGAGGTGCCAGCAACCGTAAAGCCTCCGGCTCTCCCGGAGGATACTTACTCGGCGCCAATCAGCCGTCAGGCAAAGCAGGCGTCCGGGAAATGCGGATCTGCCCTGTCCCCAATGTTTTCGGGCACGTTGTCGAATGCCGCATCGGATTGCCGGTAACGGATCCGATGTTTTGCTAAAGCTCTACGTCAGGTGGCATTCGATCGTTCTAGGCGTCAGGTCTCGATCACTTGAGGCCTGCTGCAATTGCCTTTGTCAGGGACCCGTTGGCATCGTCGTGATTCAGCGCCCACACGTAGCCGCCGCCAAGCTTGTGCTTCTTGATATAGGCCGTCTTCGCGGCCACCGAAGTTGGATCGTCGTAGGTGTAGAAGGTTCCGGTGGCCGGATTGTAGAGCGTCGCTTCAACTCTTGCCGCATCGTACCAAGCGATGTACTCCTTCTTGTCGATGAGCTTTTCGATGGTCGCGTAAGTCAAGAATCCCGGAGCCAACAACGTGTCGCAACCTGGCGAGGGAGCGGCCTTGTTCGGATTGGGGCACAAACCCGATCCATCGGCCAGCAGAACCGGAGATACGCCGGTTGAATTCTGATACAAGCCATGGTTCACGTTGCGCACGCCCGTCCAACCCACGGCGTACAACGGAAAACCCATGGTGTACTTGGCCGCCGGCACACCGGCCTTCAGATAGGCCATTACCGTCTCATCGATGCTGAAAGCCGCGTCATGCAACGGGTTCTCGGCCGTGTCGTACAGTGGAGATTGCTCATTGGTTTGCTTATCCCACGTACCGGCATAGTCATAGCCGTCAATGGTGAGGAAATCCACCTGCGCCGCGGCGGCCTTCAGGTCGATGTCGACATAGTTCTTCCTGCCCGCGGGTGAATCGAACGACAGGATATACTTCTTGCCCGTCATTTTCGTCAACGCGTTGAGTTGCGCGCGGAACTCTTTCAGCAGAGCGGTAAAATTCTGCTTGTCTGCCGCGGCCGGGAACTCCCAGTCGATATTGAAACCGTCGAACAACCCGGGAGCTCGAATCCGCGCGGCGATGTTGCCCTTGACAAACATGTCGATGCACGAAGAAGCAAGTCTCGCGCGGCCGGCCGCGGTTCCGGCGGCGGTTACCCACCCGGCAGCGTCGCCGGCCTGTCCCCCCAGGGAGATCAGCACTTTCAGATGGGGATGGAGCCCTTTGAGTTGTTGGATCGCGCCAAAATTTCCATAGAGCGGCGCGATATAGTGCTTGCCGCTCACACTGGGAAGAGTGGAATTCCGATAAGCGTCCGAAGGATCGGCAACGGCGCATGTCGGCGTCGAACTCGTGGTCACATTGCCAAATGCGTAGATCAGGTGCGTCAATTGATCGGCAACGCCAGTCCTTTCCAAATCCGCAATGCTGTAACTGCCGTATTCGATACCCCACTCTTCGAAGTAGGCGCCGAAAATCCTGCCATGATGCCGTTCTTGCGCCAGGGACTGCGAGAAGCATCCGGCAAGAACCAACAAACTCATCAGAGCCACTCGGCTCGTGCGCGGTAGAAAGTAACTCTTCATAAGCAAACTCCTTCAAAACTCGTTGAGGCCTGACCGGCAGACTATGGAACCATGGAGCAAAGAACGGCAAAAGGAACGCCGCACCCGAACTGCGCGGAAAGCTGTATCAACCCATCGCCACAACAACCTCATTCACCGAGCCGGCCGGTTGCGGCTTGATTGGGCCCTGCACCAGCTTGCCGTTGAGCGTAGTCGCGGTCACGCCCTTCTGCACTCCATTCGGATTTCTGACGGTGATTTTAAAAGTCGCCCCCCGCCATTGCCGGGTGACGCGAAACTCATTCCAGTCGCCGGGGATGCAGGGATCGACGATCATTCCATCGAAGCCCAGCCGTACTCCGAGTATCCAGCGAGTTACAGCAGTGTAGTTCCACCCGCCGCTGCCGGTCAGCCACGGGTGCCGCGCCCGCCCAAACGCCGTGTGATCCTTGCCCATGACGAACTGGCAGTAGGAGTAAGGTTCGGCCTGGCGGATTTCGATCGCATCGTTCTGTTTACAGGGAAGCATGGAGTCATAAAACTTCATGGCTCGCTCCCCCCTGCCCAGCTTGCACTCCGCGATGATGGCCCAGGGATTGGGATGGCTGAAGATAGCCCCGTTTTCCTTTACGCCTTTGTAGACCCGGCCCACGAAACCGATATCGTCATTGGGCCTGGAAAACGCCGGCCACAGCAGATGGATGCCATACTCGGAGAATAAATACTTATCCACGGCATCCATTGAAGACTTGCCGCGTTCGGCAGAAGCGGCGTCGGAAACGACTGCCCAGGTATTGCTCTCCAGGAAGACCTTGCCCTCCTCGCTTTCATGCGAGCCGACCTTCAAGCCCTTGGCCGTCAGGCCGCGCAGATACCACTCGCCGTCCCATAACTCTCTTTCACACGCGGCACGGACCTTCTCCGCCAGAGCGCTATATTTACTAGCATCGCCCTGGCGGCCCAGGTAGCCGGCGGCCTCGACAAAGGCGCGCAATGCCCAGTGGTGCATGAACGATACCATCGCGCTCTCTCCGCCGCCAAGATTCAGGCAGTCGTTCCAATCGGCTCTCAGGCCCTTGCATATTCCGGTCGGGCCCACCTGTTCGGCGGAAAAATCCAGCGAACGCTTGAGATGCTCGTAGATTGTGGCCTCGCCCTCGTCGGCGAAGGGCAATACCTGGTCGAAAAGCGCAACGTCGCCGGTCTCCTTGACGTATTCGCACGCGGTGACGACGATCCACAGCGCATCGTCGGAACAGACGTGCTCAATGCCGCGAATCATGCTCTTGACGTCGGGCGCATGTGCAATGGTGGGCGATTTGAAGGCCGGCGCCTTCTGCTTTTCCTTGTCGAACCAATCGGGATCGAACAGGTGCAAACCGTAACCCTGGCTGACTTGCGCTTTCAGCAATTCGACGATGCGCTGCCGGCATTTTTCAGGATTGGTGTGGATCACGCTCATCACATCCTGCGACGTGTCGCGGAAGCCCAACCCGGTGCGTCCTCCCACTTCGATGAACGATGCAAAGCGAGACCAGACAACGCAGGTCTCCGCCTGGTAGAGCGTCCAGGTGTTGACCATGGTGTCCAGCCCCTGGTGCGGAGTCTTGCACTGCAGAACGGAAAACTTCTTCTGCCAGTAACTCTTCAACGCGGCAAATTCCTTGTCCACATTCGCCAGGATGGAATACTTGTTCCTGATCTCTTTTCCTTTTGCGCGCGGCCCCACGCCCAGCATAAAGACGAGACGGGATTCTTCGCCGGGAGCGACCGTCAGCTTTTTCTGCAAAGCGCCACAGTGGTTGCCGCCCAGCTCGGCGCTGCCGTTGCACTTTCCTTGCTCCACAGCGAGCGGGTTCGTTTCCGTCCGGTAGTTGCCGAGGAAACTGTCGCGCATCGTGTCGCAACTGTCGGGGTCGAAGTTTCCGGCAAAGTAGTGAAAGGTAGATGGCTCGTAGAAGAAGTCGTATTCGATCACGCCCTCCCGGTAGTTCGAGCCGCTGGCGTACAAGCTCATCTGCAGGTTCTGGTTGTCGATCTCGATGTGGTGGAAGGAGAATTCCACGTAAGCAAAGACACTCAGCCGGCGCTGCTTCGCGCCCGTATTCCTGATCTTCACATCCCATAGCTCAACGTCATCGTCGATGGGGATGAACAGGGTCTGTTCCGCATGCAAATCCTGGTAGTCGCAGGAAAACTTCGAGTAAGATAGCCCGTGCCGGCATTCATAGCTCGCCTTTTCCAGGCTCTTGCCCACCGGCTGCCATGACACCGACCAATACTCGCCGCTATCGTCGTCGCGCAGATAGACGTAGTGTCCGGGGCGGTCGAGCGGAACGCCGTTGGCGCGGAAGCGCGTGATGCGGTGGTGCTCGGCGTTTTTGTAGAATGAATAGCCGCCCGCATTGTGCGAGACGACGGTGCACAGATCTCTTACGCCGAGATAGTTGGTCCAGGAGACCGGCACATCGACACGGTCGATCACATACTCGCGGTTCTGGTTATCAAAATAGCCGTAGCGCAAGAAGTACCTCCAATGAAGAATGCAACTGATGAAGAATTAGAGATTTCATCCTGAGCGAAGCGAAGAACCCGCCAGGCTCAAGATGAAAGTCTCAAATGATCTCGCGAATCTGCGGAACATCGCGCCAGGCTCCTACTTTTCCGCCGTCACAAACTGCCGCAGCCACTGCATCAACTCCGTGGCCTTTTCCTCCGTATCGGCCTGGACGGAGAGCCTCAGCACAGGCTCGGTCCCGGAGAAGCGCAGCAGCGCCCAATTGTCGTTCTCCAGAAACAGCTTGGTGCCATCGGCGTGCGAAATGCTTGTAACCGGATAGCGGCCAATGTGGCTGCTGGGCGCTTCTTTCAGACGGCGCGGAACGGCAATGCGCATCTCGGGCGTGGCCGGTATGCCTTCTTCCAGGTCATACAGCGGCCCCGTGATAGCATACACGCGATCGCGCAACTCTGAAATCTTCTGCCCCGTGCGCGCCAGCATCTCGACCACCAGGGCCGATGCGAAGATGCCGTCCTTGCCCAGAATATGCCCGCGAATCGTCAGGCCGCCCGACGATTCGCCGCCCAGCAGCGCGTTGTGCTGTTGCATGACGTTGACAATATGTTTGAAACCGACCGGAACTTCATAACATTGCTCGCCCATGTGGCGAGCGAGGCGGTCGAGCAGGTGAGTGGTCGCCAGGTTTCGCACCACGCCGCCGCGCTCGCCGCGCACTTCATGCAGATACCAATAAAGCAGCAGCAGAAGATCGTTGACCGAAATATAGCGGCCCTGCTCATCGAGAATCGCGATGCGGTCGGCGTCGCCGTCCATCGCCAGGCCCACGTCATAGCCGTCCTCTGCGATCTGCGAACTCAGCATGCGCAACCCCTCGAGGCTGGGAGCCGGCGAGCGTCCGCCAAACAGGGGATTGTGCCGCTCGTGAATGAAGGTGACTCGGCATCGGGCCTCGGTCAAAACCGTGCCCAGGGTAAGTTGTCCCACGCCATACATGGGATCGACTATGACTTTGAGGCCGGCTTTGCGAATCGCATCCAGATCGATCAGCGCCTCGACGGCATCGACGTACTCGTTGGTAAAATCCCTGTGCTTCACAATGCCGGCATGGAGCGCGATATCGAGTTCCAGCTTGATCACGTCATTGGGAGTCAGGGCGTTCGTTTCGGCCTCGATGCGGCGAGTGTCATCGTCCAGAAGCAGCGACCCGTCGCTGTGAAAGACCTTCAGGCCATTCCATTCCGGCGGGTTGTGGCTCGCGGTGAAGACCAGGCCATAGGCCGAGCGTTCCAGCGCGGTAGCATAAGTAACCAGCGGCGTGGGCGCATCTTCGCTTAACAGGATGGTTGGGATGTTATTACCTGCAAAAACTTCAGAGGATGCTTCGGCAGCCTGTTTCGACAGAAAGCGGCGATCGTAGCCGATAATAACTCCGTGCTTTTCGTCATTGCGCCGGGTTATCTCGTTCGAAAGGGCCTGGCTCAGGCGCCGGACGTTGTGCATGGTGAACCCCTCGCCGATGATGGCGCGCCAACCGCCGGTTCCGAAGGCCACCATGTTCTGCTCTTCCTGCCGGCGGGGGCGGAAGAGGCGTTTCTGCAATATGAACTCGGCCTGCTCCAGGTCCTCGGCCGTGTTGATGCCCTGCACTTCGTCCTGGTCGTAGAGTTGATAATTCGCAATCCGGAGACCGGAGCGGATGAGTTGATGCACACAGTCGGTCAGGCGGTATTCGCCATCGCTCGGCGAAGAGGATAGCTTCTCGAGCGCGGCCGAGATAACCCCGACATCGACCACGTAAGCGCCGACGTTCAACTCGTGAATCTCGCGAACCTCGGGCGAGGCTTCGATGTCTTCAATGATATCGATGATCTGGCCCGCGGCATCGCGAATGATGCGCCCGTAGGGTAGCGGACGGTCCACGACCGCGGTGAGCAGCGTCAGATGCGCCTTCCGCAACTGGTGCCGGTTGAGCAGTCCGCGAATCGTGTCCGGCCGGAACAGGGGAGTGTCGCCATAGAGGATCAGCAAATTGCCGTGAAAATCCTTCAGCAATTTCGTCACCTGCAACACCGCATGCCCGGTGCCCAGCGCCTCCTCCTGAACGGCATAATGAAATTTCGGGCCCAGGTGAGAACGCACATCTTCCTGCCGGTATCCGACCACCACGTAGATGTCCCCGGCTCGGACAACTTGCAGGGCATTCTGCACCACGCACTGCAAAATGCTGCGCTCGCCCAGCGTCTGCAGCACCAGGGGACGGCCGTCGGCCGTGATTGCCTCTCTGCCTGCCGCCAGAATTACGGCCTTCAATTCCGCATGGGCCTCCGGAGCTGTGGAGTCCACGGTTTCCGCTCGTGCCACTTCTACCATTGCGATACCTCCGTATGAGCTTTGTTATGAACTATCCTTGCGCCTCGGCAATCCGCGGCGGGGTAGCCTGGACCCCTCCGCGCATGGGAATGAAGCGCGAGAGAACAAGCGCCGGCAACGCCGCGATAATCACCCAGATGAAAAAGTGCGTGTAGCCGAGCCTGGTCTGGATCCATCCACTCGCGGCTCCCGGCAGGATCACGCCGATATTCATTAACGCGTTGGCAAATGCGTAGTGGGCCGTCTGGTATTTTCCCGGCGCAATCTCCTGCATCATGAGCAGAATCACTCCAACGAATCCGAACCCGTATCCGAACATTTCGGCGCTCATGGCGGTGGTAACCAGGATGGGATTGGTGGGAAGCGCGACGCTCAGATACCAGTAGGCGATCATGGGCAAATTCAAGATCAGCACCAGCCAGGGCAATGCGCGCTTCAATCCCAGGTGGGCGATGAAATACCCGCCCAGGATGCTGCCCAGTATGAAAGCTCCGCTGCCGAAAACCCCGTAGATAGCTCCCACTTCCTTGGAACTCAGCCCCAGCCCGCCATTGGTGCGCAGGGCGCGGAGAAAGAGCGGGCCGACCTTGATAACCTGCCCTTCGCCCGCGCGATAAAGAAAGATGAAGATCAGCAGCAGGAAGATATGCGGCTTCTTGAAGAAGCTTACAACGACATCCGCAAAGGTTGCAGCCATCTGCCGCACACTTTCCGATTTTCTTTCTTCTCCGCCGGTGGGCAACATGCGCACGTGATAGAGGCTCAGCGCCACCAGCATCAGCCCCACTGCGCCGAAGACAACCATCCACGCGTGAACCACCGGGGCCGAGGCGTGCGCCCGGGCAAATCTTTCGCCGAGAACCCCGACCAGCCACAGCAGGCCGCCCACGGAGAAGATGCGCGCCAGATTGTAGAATCCGCCTTGCCAGCCCACATAGGCGGCCTGTTCCTTTGAAGAGAGGGCAGCAATGTAGATGCCGTCCGCCGCTATATCGTGGGTCGCGGAACAAAACCCCAGCACCACGAAGATCGTAACCGAGTAGCGGAAATATCCCGGCATGTTCAGCGACAGGGCAATCAGCACCAGGCTCAACCCACCCACCAGTTCCATGAGCACCACAAAGAACTTCTTGGTCTTGTACATCTCCAGCATCGGACTCCAGATGGGCTTCAGAGTCCAGGGCCACGCCAGCAAACTGATGACCAGCGTAGTCACGGCGTTTTTCAGGCCCATGTCCTGATAAAAGAACAGCGCCATGTAGTTGACGGCGTAGAACGGAAGGCCTTCGGCGAAGTAGAGGGTCGGCACCCAGGCGGCTGGATGCCTGCGCATGGACTGCTCCTTGCGGGTGATGCTACTGCCGGTCATGGATATCCTTTTCTCTCCAAAGGCGCGAAATTGGGCTGGAGCGAAGGCGGGGCCAAACCGGCATTCTGCGAGGTCGAGTTGGAAAGGCGGGGCGTTTCAAAACATTGAACATTTCAAGCCGTCGCTGCACGTTGCTCCGCTCGCTTGCTCCGAACAGGATGTTCTCGGCCAATCGCGGCCTTTTTCGATCCGCGGCGCACCGTGCATAACCCGGCGATACGAACATTAGAACCAATGCTCACAGATTGCAAGAGGAAAACTGATAAAAATTGACCAAACCGATCAACCCCATGATTCCATCTGGCACATAATGCGCATATATATAGTCCGAATACCAAGCTTTGTTTCGTCTCAGACCCGACTTCCGGTTTGCCGGTCACTTACTCCCATTCGAAAGCGGATACCAGCGCATCCTGCAACTTCCCGGAAGCAGACCCCGTGGAGCACTCAATTCGTTCGAAGGCGATTTGCACAACCAGTCGAGCTTGTGGGGCTAGCTTTGCGCCGGGGCCAGGGCAGTCTTGACGACGGAGCGCCACATGGTATATTTAAGTTAGTTGTGGTGACGGAGTTCACCCTTAACCGCTGTCCATCCAAATAGGCCGGACAGATGATGACTCCTGGCGGGAAATCCTGTCGCGGAGTCGTGTCCCGGCCGGTTCCCAGATCAAAAACTTAGGAGTTCGCTTTGATGACGAACACTTGGGCTCTGTCTGCACTCTGGGTGGGTCTGGCGCTGGCCGCGACGCTGCTGGCCATCTGGTTCAAGATCTCGACGGCGCTTTCTGAAATCGTAGTGGGCACGGTGGCACAGCTCGTCATCGGCCTGTTTCTCGCGCAGGGTGGGCTGCTTGGGAACACGCAGTGGATCTCGTTTCTGGCGGGGACTGGCGCCATTGTTCTCACCTTTCTGGCCGGCGCGGAACTCGATCCCGCGATCTTCAGAACCAAGTGGCGCGAAGCGCTGGTGATCGGACTGGCTGGTTTTTTCGGTCCCTTTCTAGGTTGCACAGCGATCGCGCATTACCTGCTGCACTGGTCCATCATGTCCAGTTGGCTCTGCGGCGTTGCCCTGTCCACGACTTCAGTGGCCGTCGTGTATGCGGTCATGCTCGAACTGGGATTCAATGTTACCGAGTACGGCAAGTCGATCCTTGCCGCGTGCTTCATCAACGACCTCGGAACTGTGATCGCGTTGGGGCTTATCTTCTCCCCGTTCACCGTCAAGACGCTGATCTTTGTGGTCGTTTCAGTAGCGGTATTCGCAGTGCTGCCTTTTGTTACGCCGTGGTTCTTCCGCAAATACGGCGGGCGGGTCTCCGAAATCGAAGCCAAGTACATTCTCTTCCTTCTCTTTGCCATGGGTGGATTGGCCTTCTGGGCGGGAAGTGAAGCCGTGCTTCCGGCATACCTGATCGGCATGGTTTTAGCCGGAACGGTGGGTAAAGACCACTCGCTCATCCGCCGCCTGCGAACCCTCACCTTCGGGCTGCTCACGCCGTTCTACTTCATCCGCGCCGGATCCTTTGTCTCTGTGCCGGCCCTGATCGCCGCTCCCGCCACCATGCTCATTCTGTTCCTGGCCAAGTCGCTCACCAAGGCAATTGCCGTGTATCCAGCGGTCCGGATGCACCGCTACGAAGGCAACTCCGGGACCTACTACACGCTGATGATGTCGACTGGTCTCACCTTTGGCACTATCTCCGCGCTCTTCGGCCTGAATCATCAGATCATCACCCAGGCCCAGTATTCCTACCTGGTGGGCACGGTCATCGCCAGCGCCGTGATTCCGACCGTGATTGCAAACTCGTTCTTCCTGCCCCGCCATCTCCTTCCCCACGCGCTAACAAACAAGAAATCGGAACCAGCAGTGCAGCGGCCAATGGCCGCGGAAGAGGTATAGGTCAAGCCCATGGGAAGTTCGGTTTTTGTTGGAATTCAAAGGATACTGGTTGCATTCGACGCGTCTCCGCATGCCGAGCACGCTGTGGATGTTGCCCTGTCGATGGCAGCAGACATGAAGGCCAAGCTGTTCATCGTCTCTGTAATCCGCCCGCCGGAGCCCGCCGAGAGCGCGGAATTCAACGCTGTCCTCGAAGACGGGCGCGAGCGCTATGAGCGCTGTTTCGCGCCCATCCGCGAGCGCGCCAGGCAAAAGGAGATTGAACTCGAAACGGATATTGTCCTGGGCCATCCGGCGGAACAGATCATCCACAAGGCGGAAACCATCCAGGCAAGTATCATTGTCATAGGCAAGCGCAGCCACACCCTCCTTCATCGCTGGATGCTGGGTTCAAACACGGAACGCGTTCTAAAGTACGCCCATTGCCCGGTGATGATCGTCCATTGATTCCGGAGATTGAACGCAAACTCCGGCAAAGGCCCGCTACGCAGGCGCCGGCATATACGACCGCTGGCAGAAGCCGGCAAAGGCATAGCTAGCCAAACGTGGGTGTTGGAGTCCACCTGAAACCGCTCAACTGGGCAGATGACTCCTCGAAGCTGAAACTTACTTGGAGGAGTCATGCCCGAATCCGAACCGGCAATTGAAAGGACGCGATACCCTGGACAGTTGAACGGGCCCCAGCAGCGACGCCTTAGTGTTACTTGCCAATACATCGACAGTCTCCTCTGTGACATGGAGCATGCTCTTCATTCCGCAACATCGGAATCTCCGTTTCCCCGTTATGTTGTAGACGTTACTCCCGCGCAGGCGCGGGAGATAGAAAGCCATATCCGCCGGCTCCGGTCCCAACTTCTGCGGGTTCTGGCCTGGCAGCGCATGAAACCCGAACCGCCGGAGATTCCCGTCACACGATCCATCACCACGGACCTTGCTTTTGTCGATATCGCGATCGAAGAGCTGCGACCCAGCTATATGCGCGGATGCGGGGCCGTGCCCGAGGATGCGGTAGATGCGCTCAACGGAGAAATCCATGAGCTTCGCTCCCTGGTCCAGGGCATGGAGAGTTATCTCCGCCATGAAATGGGTGAAAATCCAGAATCGAAGGCCACGCTATGACAGACTCTGCGCGCCGCGAATGCGCCGCCTCTGTGATGGATCGCAAAGCTCTCTTGCGCTCTATTGATGCGCCTTCCGCCCCATGAAAGAGAATGGAGCCCGATGCCTTTACCTTCTCCCCAACGCGAGCCGACGTCTGAATATCTGAGCTGCGTCGAGCGCGAAGAAGAAATGGGCCGGCTTCGGAACCGGGCCAGGATACGCAAGTCCCTGCTCGTCTTCGGGCCGGAGGGAGTGGGCAAATCGCGTTTATTGCACACCTTCGTCGAGGACCAGCCGCTTGCCCTCTACGTCGCGCAGATGCGCTCGCCGCGCGAATTCCTGCTTGCTTTGCTCCATGCATTGCATGCTGCCGACGAAGCAATAAGGGTTCCCGGAAACCTCACTGCTCTTTCCACATCCTCGTTGAAGGGCATCGTGCACCGGGCGCTCGATGCGCGGCCCTTTCTGATGGTTCTCGACCAGCTCGATGCCCCTTCCCGTGTTCTAACTCGCATGATCAAGGATCTGACCTATTACGGCCGAACTCCTGTGATCTTTGCATCCCGGTCACCGCACATGGAGGATATCGGCGCGCTGCGGCCACTCTGTGCCAACAAGTCGGAACGCCTGGAGCTGAAGAACTGGCCGCTGCAAATTGCATTGGAGTTCGCGCAGCGCGAGGTAGAGAGAAGTCGACTCTGGGCTTCCAACTTGGAAGCGGTCTTGCCCTCGCTTGTCGAGTGGAGCGATGGAAACCCCGGCGCCATCCTCCGCATGTTAAGAATGGCGCAACTCCCGCAGTACCGGGCGGACGACCAGATCAAGGCTCACATCCTCTACGTGGACTATCGCATGGGCCGCAGATAGGGAGCCAGACTCGATTCGTCTCAGATAAACTCTTGCGCCGGCGAGGAATCCGCTGCCAGTTCCTGCTCCGTCAATGCCAGGCGTTCCAGGAGATCCCGGAAGCAAGCCACTCGTGCGCCTTGATCGTCTTCAAAGAGAAGCCTCCATTCGCGGCCGTTCTTAAGCTTCAGAGAGAACTGGAATCCATTGGCCAAGCTACCGATTGCGACTGCGTTCAGATTGCAGGTTGCCGCGGAACGAACCGTAATCCCATAGAGATCCTCGGTCTCTCCGGTGCCGGTGGAGATGGCGATCAATCGATGATCCGTCACCGCCAGCAGCACCGCCGGCAGCGCTGGGGATGCTTTGTGAAACCACCCCTTCTTCTCAGTCAGTATGGGCGGCCGGCAGCAGACTCCCAGGAGTGTTTCGTCGGTATCGAGCTCCGCCCGCAAGGCGTACCAGCATCGGAAGGTCATGCCCCGAGTTGTTCGCGAAAGAGCAACTGCCGGCAGCGGCATTCCATGCCGGGGCAGCCACACTGACCGCAGCACGCGAAGGAAAGCATTCAGGTGTTTCTGGTGCAACGTATTGTAGCGAAGGCGTTCAGAAGAACCACAGGCATGAAACTCGATGACTCCATACAAGAGCGCCTTCTCTGTGTCGATCTCAATTAACTCCCGCAGCGGAACCACATAGGGCGCACTGTTGGCCGTTGGGTGCGAGTAGACCATCAACGTCTCGCGCGTGAGGATATAGACTCGCGGTGGATACTCCGGCAGCTTCCAGAGCGCTTCGGTGTCTCCGGGAATGAAGATCGCCGCAAGCCATTCGTCTGCAACAGGCGGGATTGAAAAATCCCCCGGAAGATCGGACGCAGCCTGCAGACGATACCCGAACCGGTATTGTCGTGAGTCGCAGGTCACGTGTTCCTTCATGTCCTTGCGCCCTCGGAGAATGGACTCGGCTGCCCTTCGATGCGCATCTGATCCGGAGCGTTACGTCTCGCCATGATGGCCGGCTTCCAGGGATCTACCCAGCACGTGATTCAGGATTCGCCAGGATGGCGACAACCAATTCGGCTTTTCCCCCGAGTCTTTTCTATTTTTCGCTATCTGCAGCGCAATCTCGCGCGCAATGCCGGAATGCGCATCCAGCAGTTGGTCAACGTCTTCCTCCTGGACGAAATCGGGGCTTCCGGCAATCTCGAACAAGGCAGTTATAATCTCCGGCAGCTCCGTCTCCGGTGCGATACTGAAGCCTATATGGGCCGCGGCAATCACGGTTCCGGGGTCGCTCTCCCAAAGGAATCGGCAAAGATCCGGCCAGTCGCTTCGGGCAACGCCAAGTTCGCTCAGAAGCTGAATAGTCGCGCGCCGGCGGCATCGGGCGGATGGCCCATCGAGCGTCACGCCGGTCAATCCACGAATCGCGAGAATGCCGAATCCGCGGGCAGCGCCGGGAATCTCCCGCAGGCTGTTCATGGCATCATCTCGGCACAGATCGTCTTCGAGAACCTCGAACAACAATGGAACGCTCTCGGGCCGATGGAATTCACCCAAGGCCAGAACCAGCCCCCCGGTGACGCGCTGCGCGGCTGCCTCAAGCAAGACCTGGAAAACTTCGTCGGACTTCCAGCGCGCAAGCTCACGAGCTACGGCACTTCGCACCGCGTCCTCGGCGAACAGCACCGCGCCATCCTGAGGGCGCTCGTATTCCCTGAAATACGAAATGAGCGTGTAGATGGCGCCCAATTCTCCCAGCGCTCGCGCGCCGCGACAGCGGGGCAGCGAAATGGTTCCCGGGGAACCGTTCAGCAGGAAGTCCGCAAGATACGGAACAGCACATGGTCCGCACGCAATGAGCATGTCAACCGCGAGATCGCCGTCCATTAGCGAATCAAGCGCGGCGATCAGCCGGCCGATCTGCTCTCCAGACATCTTTGCCAGCGGATTCGTCATATTTCCACCTCACGGTTACCATTCGCTTCCGCCTTCGTCGCATGGCCGCCCGGCAGCGCTCCGGTCTCAAGTACGGTAATCAATGCGTCCTGATCGCCGGCGGAGATCGGCATCATGCGAATCTGTTGAACGGTGTCGCTGAGCGGATAGGGATACTCCTTGAGAGAAATCCGGCCGTCTTCCCAAAGCGCATAACACGCGAGAGGGCGCCCAGTCTTAGGTTGACCAAGGCTGCCCGGATTTACGATGGTCGTCTTACCAACAGTCCGGACGAATGGCGTGTGCGTATGGCCGACGATGAGCACGTCGGCGTTGATCCGCGCAACCTCATCGAGCCAACGCTCCGACTGCTCAGGGCAATATCCGAACAAGGGATCAGTGGGCGTGGAGTGAACCAGATAGAACCTGGTCAAGTTCACCGCAATCTCGCGGTGAACAGGAAGATCCCTCAGGAACCTCAAGTCTTCTTTCGTCGAGACCTCTTGGGTGTAACGGAGCGTCTCGGCTGCGAGTCTCTTGAAGGGCAACGAGCACTGCGGGTCCACAGAGAACCCAGCCGCATGGTCATGATTGCCGCGAACTGCCATGGCAGCGTTGCGCTCGACCCACTCCACGGCTTCATGAGGTCCTGGCCCATAGTCCACCAGATCGCCTATGCACCAGAGCTGGTCGAAATCCCGCTCAGGGAACGCTTCCAGCGCGGCCATATTGGCATGAATATCGGAGACGATGGCAATTTTCACAGAGCCCCCAGCTTGAGAGCGCACAAAAGCCGTCACGTCCTGCACAAGTGAGCCTGGCTTTGACCGAGTCTTCGTGGAGACAGGAAACTCCCCAACGAAATCTCGTCAGGGGTCATCATCCGCCCATCCATTTCGATCGGGGATGGAGCAGCGGTTCAGGCGAACCCCTTCGTCCTGCGCACCTGGCTTGGCAGTTGCACAGCTTGAGTGTACCAGCTTAAGACGCTCTGTTTGGGTTGGCCGGCAGCTCTGCTCCTGCAACCGTCCCCGAGCCAGCGCGAGGCTGAGAGCCAGAGCAAGCGCCGTCAGGACAACGATCGCAGGCGCCGCCCGCAAGCCGAACAGCACCAACCCTCCGGCGCCAACCTCGGCCTCGAGTGCACCATCTTCGAGGGCTCCGCCCCCGACATTGCCGGCAAGCATGTGGCCAACCCCACGGTCCTCTTGCAGTCCGCCGTCCTCATGCTGCGCCACCTCGACGAAGAGGCCGCGGCCGACAGGGTGCAGAAGGCCCTCGAATCGCTTTATGCCGAGCGCAAGACCCGCGCCCGCGACGTAGGCGGCACGGCCGGAACCACCCAATTCGCCGACGCCGTGCTGGCAGCCATGACGTAGAGCCAACCCCCGTCCAACACCCTGAGCGAAGCGTCCAGGCCTTGACGCGCCGCGCGCGCTGAGCGCGGCGCGAGGGCTTCGGGTTGGCTACTGTGCGGTATA
>PLGM01000274.1 GCA_003139795.1 Acidobacteriaceae bacterium
CCGCAGCGGCTTCGTTCAAGTCTCGATACCGTATTTGGACCCAACGGTGCAGCATGTGGGCATCAGTAAACTGCGTGCCCTGAATGCGACCCAACTGCGCGATCTCGATAAGACGCTCGTGATTCAAGAGAATGACAAACCGCTTGCGGTGCTACTCAAGTATGAGCACTTTATGGCCATGCAGGAGCAGATACGATCCATCGAGTAGGTTATTTGTTTTCAGTGGCTTCCTGAACTACTCGGAGAGCGTTTTGGCTGCTGTCCAAGGGGACGCATTTATGAGCATCGAAAGCGGTAGTAATTTCGGCTTCGGCTTTGGCCTGATCCGGCAAGGTGGATCGGAATTGGGAACTGCACCGCTCACACGCCCAGGTATGCAGGGCTAGTGATAACGATGCGGAGTTTTCGTTTCGGCATACCCCAAGTTTACGCTCCAGCCAACGACGCGGAAGCCTTGTGGATTTCAAACGGCACCACTACCAAAATTTGGATCCCCTGAAATCTGCCAACGTGACAAAGTTGAAAATCGAGATTTGCGCTGGTGAACCCAGTTCTTCCGTCCGTCACGAGCACGTCAGAACCCACTCACGGTCAGCGCGCCGATCAGCGTTTCTGGATACAAATTCTATGCATTCCACTGCATCCGACGAATTCATCTGCCTCCGCGAAGGATAAACCTCCTTCGCGGCAGTTACTTCCGCATGTCACCGTACAGAACATCAGACGGCTGATTCGGATCCTCCAGCGGCAACGAAGCCGTTGGTCCCCCATTGCCCGGCTTCAGAAAGATAGCTTGAGTGCCAGTTGGATCAGGCGAGGATTGTTCACCGTGGAATTCACGGCGCCGAATCCTGCCTGGTTGATATCGGGAATCGGCATGCCGAACTCAGGATGATTGAAGAGGTTGAAGAACTCGGCGCGGAAGTTCAAGCCCATCTCCTGCCGGGGCAAAGGAAAATCTTTGATCACTGAGAAGTCGGTGTTGACAAAATCAGGTCCGACAACAGGGACGCGCGCGGCGTTGCCTAGCTTACCTGTAGCTGGCGCAACGAAGCAGGTCTTGTTGATCCACTTGTACTGGCTGTGGTCGGCGGCATAGGGGTTGCAGTTGGCGACCTGGTCGGGCCGGTTGTAGTTGAAGGAGTCGCCGCCGGTATTGAAGGCAGTCCCCGACGTGTTATTGCTGTCGATCAGGGGAACCGGGAAACCGGAGGAGATTCTTTCGATCAGCGTGACCTGCCAGTCGCCGAGAATCGTGTCCGTCACATGGTTCCAGTCGCCTCCGAACATCCTGCCCTTTCCGAACGGCAGGTCGTAGATGAAGCTCGCGGTGAAGCTGTTGTCGAGATTGATCTGCGACAGCGACCAATCGAGATTTTGCCAGTTGGGCAGCGGGAAATATGGGGCGCTCAGTTCCGAGCCCAGGCCATCGGAGAGGCCGTTGTCGTAGGTGCGCGAGTAGGTGTATGCAACCAGCGCGTAGAGACCGTACTTGGGCGTCTTGGTCTCCGCTTTGAGCTGCAGCGAATTGTAGTGCGTCTGGCCCACGTCGCCGAGCAGCAGGATCGCATTGAAGTTCGGAGGATTGTACGGATAGATGTAGGGAGCGCCGCCGGGCAGGCAGCCGAGCGTGTAGCCGGATATGGTTCCGCAACCCGAGGGGCTGCTGGTATTAAGGTCGTTTCCGATGACCAGAAGATGACCGCCGGTCGAACCGGCGTAGCCAGCGGTCAGCAGAACATTGCCGGGCAACTCGCGTTCAATGTTCGCGTTATATTGGTGAACTCTGCCGGGCTGGATATTCGTGGGCTCGTAATTGAACGTGCCGACATAGCTGGCCACATTTTGCGGCGTGGGAAGGGCTAGAAAGCCACCGGAGGCGGTCGGGGGATCCTCGACTGTCGCGTTGGGCAGCGAGGCGCAGTATGAAGTGGCAAAGGCGCATCCCGCTGAATAAGTCGCGGGGAAGTGATCGGACTCGCCGAGGTTTGGCGGATTTTGCCACAGGCCCTGCGCGCCCTGGTTCCACGACGAATCGTGATAGATGCCAAAGCCGAGGCGAAGCACGGTCTTGTCGCTGCCCAGAACTTTCCATGTGAGGCCGACGCGCGGCTCGTATGCACCCCAGAACATGTTGATGCCCGCCGAGTTGCTGACTCCGTTTTTGCCGGCGATGAGAAGCTGTCCCGTTGAAGGGATGTAGTCTGCCATGCGGTTATGCTGTTCAGTGAGGGGGCTGGTCATGTCCCACGCCAGGCCGAGGTTGAAGGTCAGCGACGGGGCAACGCGCCAGTCATCCTCGATGAAGGGCCGGTAGATCTTCCAGCGGCGGCCGGTGACGGGGCCGCCGTAGGTCTGGTCATGGATGGCCCCTCCAACAATTCCCATCAGCAGATCAGCCTCGGGGTTGCCGGGGGCGACGCCTGCACCGGTGAAGTTTCCGAAGGTGCCGACGAGCCAGAAGCCGTCTTGAAATTCCTCAGTTCCGACATTCATCTGGTTGCCGCGGAAATCGATGCCGGTGTGGATTTCATGCTTGCCGCGGATCAGATCGAGATCGTCTTTGAACGAGAAGATGTTGGTTCCACCCTGAAATGGAGAGTAGCCGCGATCGCCGAGTGCCCAATAGCCGCCCTGGACTTGAGCGGAAACCAACCCTTGGCTATAAGCGCCGCCGGAAATCGGGGTACCAGTGGACGAGCAGCCCAGATCGGCGTTGGGAATTCCCAGGATGGCCGACTCGCAAGTGAAATTGCCCAGCGAGGCAATGTAATCGAAGATCCGGTCGTAGCCCACGGTGGCCTGGTTGAGCGTGCGCGGCGAAAACACGTGGCTCCAGCCGATGCCGATGTTGCGCCCGTGATTGATGAGGTTTTCATTGCTTCCGAAGGCGTTGGATTCGGCAAGGGTGGGCGCGCCGCCCGGCACAAAAGAGAATGCCTGGTCGTAGCTGAACCGCGCGAAGAGGTTGTCCGAGGCGGTGATCGTCTCGTCGAGCCGGGCATCGAATTTGGTTTCATTCAGAACGCGGACAGGCTCGTTGACGTAGTTATAGCTCGCCGTGGAGCTACCCGAGTTGACGTTGGGCGCGGGATAGATGTTGATCATGGCCTGCCCGACTTTGTCGATCAGGTTGGCGGGGATCTTGGCGCAGGCGGTTCCCTGCGGCTGGCTTCGATCGGCATTAGCCGGCAGAGCATTTCCCGATGAATCGCACTGGAAGTAGGCATCCGACGCACCGACCATGTTCGGGTTGGCGATGGCAAGACCGGCGGGATTGCCGAACGGATCGTTGGTGAAGTCGCCGCTGCGCATGGCCATCGAAGGAACCAAGCCGGTGAAGGTAATTCCCTCGCGCTGATATTTCTGCTCGCCATCCACAAAGAAAAACGTCTTGTTGTGTCGGATAGGCCCGCCGAAAGAGCCGCCAAACTGGTTCAGATTGAACTTCGGGGTCGTGGTGTCAAAGTCGCCCCTCGCGTCGAGGTCGGTGTTGCGGACGAACTCGAAAAGCGATCCATGGAAGTCGTTCCCTCCCTGTTTCGTCGTGACCAGAACCGTCGGTCCGGCCCGGGTGCCATACTCGGCAGAATAGGTGTACGTGAGAACCTTGAACTCTTGGATGTCATCGATCGACGAAAAAACGCCGATGCCGCCGGCCGTCAATTCATTGTTGTCCACTCCGTCCAGCAGCCAGTCCGTGCTGTTGGGCCGGGAGCCGCCCACCGATAGCGAGAAGGAGCCGCGCGCGGCCACCTCGCTGTCGCTGCCGGAGGTGAAAAAGCTGTTGGGGTTGGTCTCTGCCGTAGCGCCGGCGGTGAGCGTGGCAAGCTGAACGAAATCGCGGCCATTCAAGGGGAGTTGCGACACCTCCTGCGCGGTGATGACCTGGCCGAGAGATGGATTACCTGTCTCCACAGCTACGGCTTCGCCGGAAACTGCCACAGTTGTGACTACCGTGGCGGGCAGGAGTGAAAAATCGAGTTCGCGAGATTCATCAATCTGGAGATGCAGATCTTTGGATTCAGCGCTTTGAAAGCCCGCCGCATCCACGCGCACGGTATAGGTTCCAACCGGGAGGAGAGGGATCAGATAGTGTCCGGCATTATCCGTCTTCCCGTTCCGAGCCAGGCCGGTTTCCTGAAACGTAGTGATTATGGTTGCTCCCGGGACAGCCGATCCGGATTTATCGAGCACATTGCCGGAGAAACTTCCAGTGGCCTGGCCATGCAGGTACGGAGAGAGGATGAGTGCGAGAACGCAGACAACCACGAGAAATGGTATGTTGTGGGATTTTGTATTGGCCGAGTTTTCCACAGATCTCGGGCACTTCGTGCCAAACATCGTGCGTTTCATAGTCAAACCCCTTTCGACACCTCGCCTGAGGTGGCTCTTGCATCGGCTGCACTGCACTGAATTACTAGACTGTAAGAAATGGCCGGTCCAAAGTCAACGAAGGTTTTGGCCGACTCAAAGATACCACGGCATTTTCAGGAGGGAATGGTGGGATAACGAATGACAAACGCCCATGTCGCATGGGACCTCAAGCGTGAGATTTGTATCACCTTTTTGAGTGCACCAAATCTTTCGCACAGCGCATTGTCAGTTGAGGGTTAATTCCGGTAATACGCCCGGAACCCTGGATCGCACCTCCCCTGTTCTCGATAAGCGCATTTTGCGCCAACAGGGAATCCGGGCGGATGCTCATTCACATTATATTCACCAACTGTTGACGCCGGCGCAACCGTCGAGCCGCACACGTCTGCTATCCCATAACTGTGTACGTCGCATTGCCGGCTTGTCCGCCGCTCTCGCAGTGACTGAACTTTACCGGCGTAGACCACTCTTGCAAAAACTTTTCGATTCCACGAGGCAAACACATGCATAGCAATGAATGGATAAAGACCGGTTGCGCATTCCTGATGATGGCTGCGTTGATTCTGCAGCCAGTCGCCACGCTGGCCGAAAGCCCCTCGAGTGCCGGGGTTGTCGACCAGAAGAAACTTGTCGAAATCGCACCGAAATCAAGCGATGAAGTCGCCAGGCACACGCTCAGCATCGAGAGTGCGCCTGTTCTCACCGATGCGGAAAAACTTGCTCTGCTCCAGAAGCACATCAAGTACGTCTTCGTTCTCTTCCAGGAGAACCGCTCCTTCGACTTTCACTTTGGCACCTACCCAGGGGCTGTTGGCCTCTTTTCTCAGCCGGCCGCCAAGACTCCTGGATTTCAACAGCCGATCGTGAATACGGACGGCTCGGTGAGCCTCATCTCGCCCTTCAAGATTCCTCAGTCGGTCACCGACGTCAACGGCAATATGGTGCTCCTCTACCCCGAGGACACGGACTCCGTGAACCACGGCCACGCGGCCATCGACGCCAAGCTGGATCTGAATGCGAGCAACGTGGCCCGGAACGACCGCTACGCCTTCACCGAAGAGGGCTTGAGCGGAACATTGAGCGCCGATGGAAAAACCTACACCGGGCCGGCGCCGACCCTGGCGCAAAAGCAGAAGGGCGAATTGGTCGTCAGCCACGTGGACTGCGATACCGTTCCATTCCTGTGGAATTACGCGGACAGGTTCACGCTTTTCGACAACTTCTTCGACACGGTGATCGGGCCTTTGACGCCCAACGCCATCGCCATAATCGCCGGCCAGTCGGGATTGACGCAGTGGGTCGAGTATCCCGGACTGGGCAACAACATCAACACCACCGGCGCAAACCTGCCTGTTACCGCCGATTCACAGCCCTTCTGGGGATCGGCTCTGGACGTCTTTACTCCTCCGGCGGACAAGCAGCCGACCGAAAGCGGCGGCGCTCCCTCGACTAACCCCGCGTCCAACCTGACCTTTGCCACGTTGCCGCTGTCCTTCATGGGCAACCGCATTGAAACCATCACGGCCAGCGACGCTGACCCCGCATTCGACCTTCTGGATGTGCAAGCCGACATCACGAAGATTGCCGGCGACAATAACAAGCCGGTGAATTGGGCCTGGTACCAGGAGGGCTACGATCACGAGTCGACCGATCCTTCCACCACAGCTACCCATGTAAACTACATCGCCCATCACAACGCGGTGCAATACTTTGGCTATGAGGCCAACAACCCGGTCGAGACCAAGGCGCACATGAAGGGCCTCGGCGATTTCTTTGCGGCGATGACGGCCAAGGCGCTTCCAGCGGCGGGCGGCGTCTTCTACATCCGCGGCGGGTATGGCAACCTGGATAGCCTCGTCCCTCGGTCGCCCAGCAAAGCGGTCGAGGCCGATTTTACCGGTAACGACGACCACCCCGGCTACTCCGACGCGCAGATCAGCGAAGCCCTTCTGGCGGATGAGATCAACGCCATCGCCAGCAGCAAGTACTGGCCGGAGAGCGCCATTATCATCACCTACGATGAGAGCGATGGCCTCTACGACCACACCCAGCCGGCGATTCGGTCCTGGGATCCCAGCGGAACCGCCCTTGATCAGGGTCCGCGCATCCCGGCCATCGTGATCTCGCCGTACAGCGTAGTCCACGGCATCTCCCATGAAGCCGCCGAGCATGGCTCGATCATCAAGTTTATCGACGAACTCTTCAATCTCACTCCGCTTGCCGATCTCCCCGACGAAGCCGCGGCGCGCGCCAAGGGCGAGAAACTTTACACCACTCCCCAGGGCGCCCCGCAGAAATACCTGGGGCCCTCCGACGATAAGACTCCCGGCGTCGGCAACCTCTTCACTGCATTTGACAACAACCGCTTGACGGGAGCGGCGCCCGCGCTGGAAGCCTCGTATGCGGAGATTCCGGCTGCTCTGGTTACCAGCCTGCCCCACTTCAGTGGAGAGGGCTGCCGCATCCTGGGAATCGTCCCTGCGGATGTGAGCGCCGACGGGGTCATCGATCCGGCTCCGGCGGACTTCAACCCTCGTCCCAGCACCAACCCCGGTTTACCGACGTCCGGCGCCTGGCCGTCGAACTAGGTCTCTTCTCAGCGGCTTCCCCGCGGCGGCCGGCGTCTCCCTCCGGTCGCCGCATTCACAAGTGCATGCATCTTTGTAGATGTCCGGAAGGAACAAGACCCGTATGGGAAGGATTTCCGCACTCTTACTTCTTTTAATTGCGGGACTGACAATTGGAACCAAGGCGACGGCCAATGCCGGGAGCACGCTGGATAAAATCAAGGCCGCCGGTTCACTCCCTTGCGGCATCAACACGGAACAGCCCGAGTATTCCACCCAGGACGCGCATGGCAATCACGGCGCCTTCGATCTGGATATCTGCAAGGCGGTGGCCGTAGCAGTGCTGGGGCCAAACGCCAAATTCACCGTCAAGCCCTTCCGCGACGAGCAGGAAGCTTTGCAGGCCCTCAAAGCCGGCGAGATCGCGCTGCTCGCCACGGGATCGTCCAATTACATGAATACAACCAACGCCGGTTTCGGCTTCGCCCGGCCCATCTTCTATGACTATCAGGGCTTTCTCGTGAACAAGACCATGGGTATCCGTTCCCCAAAGGACCTTGCCGGGAAAAAGATTTGCTTCCTGGGTGGCACCGAGATCGAGATCCAGCTTCAGGGTTACATGAAGCGCGAGAAGATCGATTGGCTGCCTTTCTCCTTCCAGGAAGAAGGGGAGATGGAAGCGGCCTTCATCACCCGCAACTGCGCCGCCATCACGGCCGACGCCTCGCAACTGGCCTACGAGAGAATCGCCTTCAAAGACCTGGCGCGGGATTTTGAGATCCTTCCGGACGTTGTCGCCAAAGACCCATTGGCGCCAACCTACCGCCTCGACGACCCGCAATGGGCGGCGATTGTCGACTGGACGGTTGAAGCACTTATTCAGGCGGAGGAGAGCGGGGCGACACAGGCGAATCTCGCCGAAATGAAGAAGAGCGGCGATCCAGTCATCCAGCGTCTACTCGGCGTGCAGCACGGCTACGGCCAATATCTCTTGCTCGACGACGCTTGGGCGGCTCGCGTGATTGAAGCCGTTGGCAATTATGGCGAGATATTCGAGCGTGACCTCGGCGCGCAATCGGTGATGAAGCTGCCCCGCGGTCCAAACGGCCTTTGGACGCAAGGCGGCCTGATGTACGCTCTTCCCGTCCGCTAACACAACTTTTGCAAGTCTGGATGCAGCCAGCAGGTGCATCTGGATAGACAAATCAAGCCACATATAGCTTTTTGTACGCCTACGGACGTCAGTTGATGAGAACAGTGAGATAACCGGCCAAAA
>PLGM01000336.1:0-185 GCA_003139795.1 Acidobacteriaceae bacterium
CGCTGGTTGAATTTGAAAATGGGGGGTTGTGTTTTGCCGGGGTCAAGACCCAGGCCTGCCGGTTGCGGCCTACAGGTTGCCGAATGGCCGCTACGCGATTACTGGCAGGGTGGGCATTTCGCCCTGGGCCCTGGCTTCGGTTACTACGGCGTCGAGGTGGGTGAGGACTTCGGGGACGGTCATGG
>PLGM01000336.1:229-10961 GCA_003139795.1 Acidobacteriaceae bacterium
GGCGATGGCCACGATGGTGCCCTTCCAGCGGCAGTGCAGGTCTTCGCCGCTCCAGCGGTCGGTTACGTGGAAGTCTTCGTACATGCAGTTAGCGTATCGTTCCGGCTCGACAAGGGCAAGGTGCGGGGGTGGAGTAATTCGATTCCCAGGTCTCAAAATCGAGACCTGGGCCACCCGGCACCCGGAAGGTGTGTGTGGGGGGTCGATGCGGGGGCTGGGCTTTGGGTGAGGATGTGCGAGGGAGGCATTTTCCGGGGTGGGGGCTGTTCAATCGCCGCGGCCAGCCGATGAATCGGGCAGGGGAACGGGCAACCATGCAGATCACAGTCACTGTCTCCGACGCAATCGTCCGCGAAGCCGGGGATCGTGGGCTCCCGGTCATCGATTTTGTGGAAGCGCTGATCGACAAAGGAATGATTGCAGCGAAAGAACGCCCGGTGCTGTCGAACGCGATGGAGCGCATCCGCGCCCTTCGCTCGACGGCGATTGGAGCGGCGATCGACGGCAAGGGGTAGGGTCGGCGAAAACGCGCGAGGGGCGGCGCGAGGTGGACGCTGCCGTTGGCGCACTGTTAGACTAGTAGGGTTGCAGCGGCTGCGCCCTGAACCCTAGGGACGCGCCTGCAAGTCGAGAGACGAAGGACAAGAAGAGACCCTGTGGATACTCAAACCCGTCACGCCCTCAAAAAGGACAAGTTTGCCCAGGCTACCGCCAGCAGCGTCAGCTGGGTGAGTGTGCATCGCTCCGGCGTCATGCGTTGGGCCATCAGTGCTGCCGTGGTTCTGGTTGCGGTGGTTGGCGGGCTGGTTTTCTGGAGCCTGCGCTCGACTGCGGCCGACAGCGCGCTGGGCGCTGCCCTGGACACCTACGACGCGGCGCTGGCCGTGCCAGGCGCACCGGCCGAAAATGGCGTGTACGCGACCGCCGCGGACCGCTCCAAGGCCGCCAACAAGCAGTTTGTCGCCGTGGCGCAGCAGTTCGGCTGGCTGCCGGACGGGGCTAAAGCCCACTACTTTGCCGGGATTACGTACCAGGACCTGGGCCAGACCGCCTCGGCGGAGACGGAGCTGAAGGCCGCAGCGGGAGCGTGGAGCTGGGGGGACCGGAATCTGTCGAACCTGGCCAAGCTGGCGCTGGCGGGGCTTTATCACCAGACGGCGCGCGACCCTCAGGCAATCGACATCTACAACGCACTGGCCGCCAAGCCGTCGGAGACGGTTTCAGCCAGCGTGGCGCAGCTTGACCTGGCCGACCTGTACGCGGCAGCCGGCAAACAGGACCAGGCGCGCGCCATCTGGGCCAAGGTCAAGGACGCGGACAAGGATGGCGCCGCCGGGTCCATCGCCGCTCAAAAGCTGGCCGGAAAGCAGTAGAAGGGCGGCCAGGCTGACTTAGCGACTCGCGGAGCCTCGGGGCTTCGCGAGTTTTGTTTTGGCGGCGGGGAATTGCCGTCCGAAGCGGCGGCCGGCGGGGCTGGATGCGGGACCAGACACGGGGCCAGGCGCGACTATCGATGCGAGCATTTTTTCCTCCGCCTGCGTCTGGTTCGGTATGAGCGCCGGCCAGGCAGTATTCTCAGGTTGGATGGAGATTCCGAGAAGCGCTGTGGACGACCAAGCCCGCCAGCACGCGGAAGACGAGACCCTCGCGGCGCTGGTGAGCCAGTACGCCGGAACTCTCTATCGCGTAGCGTATTCCGTGCTGCGCAACCCTTCCGATGCGGAAGACGCGGTGCAGGAGGCGTTTCTGCGGGTGCTGCGGCACAGGGATACGCTGGGCGAGGTGCGCGACCAGCGGGTGTGGCTCATTCGCATTGTGTGGAACATCGTTCTCGACCGCAAGCGCCGAGCCAAGACGCGCCCTGAGACCGACGATGTGGCCGAACTGGCCCGCGTGCTGCCTTCCGGCGGGCTGAGCGCCGAGGAGCACGCCGCCGCGGCACAACACCACGCCCATGTGCTGGGGTGCGTGGAGCAGTTGCCTGCCAAAGAGCGCCAGGTGCTGATGCTTTCGGCCTTCGAGGAGCTCACCAGCGTGGAGATCGCCTCGGTGCTGGGCATCACCGAGTCCAGCGTTCGCTCGCGGCTGTTCAGGGCGCGGAATTTGATGGCCGGACTGCTGAACCATGAAAGGCAGTAGTCAGTAGTCAGTGGTGAATGGTCAGTTGTAAATGGCCGGTAGTCAGTAATCAGTTGCTCGGCCACGCAAGGAGTTTGCGATGAGTTACACGGCTAAGAACACATTTTCGAACGATTCCGGCGACGGCGCAGCTGAGGAAACTTTGCGGCTGATCGCCAGCCTTCCCGCGCCCGAGGGTCTTGAAGATCGCGTCCACGCCGGTCTGCTCGCCGCTGGGCGCAGGGGACGGATTCTGGCGTGGCCCGCGGCGTTTACGCCGGCGAGCGCCTGGGTGCGCAGCGTGGCCGCGGCGGCGATTGTGTTTGTGGTCGCCGGCGGAGGATGGGGCATTTACTCGCACGTCCAGCCGGGGCAGCCGGCAAGGGTGATTGCCATGCCGCACGCGTCCGCTTCCGGCGGCTTTTCCGGCGCCGGAGCGATGCGCACGCCGCAAACGCTTAATGGACCGGTGGTTGCCCATCCAGTGACGGCTCAGCCTCCCAAAGCCAAGGTCCCGGCCAAGGCCCCGGCGCGGCCCGCGACCACGCCGCTGCACGGCGCCCAGCCGGGGGCGGCAGTGAACAAGACCACCGCTCCGGCGGTTGCGCCTGCGACGAAATAGGGGCTTTCCCCCGCGCGGCCGCTTATCAAGGCATCGTAATGGCCCGGATCACCATTCCCAGCAGGGCCTGCACCACCGCGCCCCAGAGTGCCGGAGTGAATCCGGTCACACGGAAGCCGTCCACGATGCTCGACGCCACTATGATCATCAGGCCGTTGATCACCAGCAGAAAAACCCCGAAGGTAAGGATGCTGAAGGGGAAGGTGACGCCCTTCAGGAGCCGGCCAAACGTGGTGTTGATCAGGCCGATCACCAGCGAGACCATCAGCGCAGGCCACAGCCCTACCACGTAGAAGCCGGGCACGACGCGGGAAACAACGATCAGGGCGAACGCACACAGCAGCCACTGAAACAGCAGTGCGATCATGGGTCCTCCTTGAATCGGCCCGCGGGGCCATTTGCGCCGGGCAATCTACTTCTGAGCGCCGCCTGTACACCAGGGAACCAACCATTTGCCTTACGTTATAGCATGAATGAGAAGAGTTTATGACCGGGGCCGGTTGACTATGAGGGTTCCCAACCTTTCCCGCTCTTGCGGTGTCCAGCCGACAGTGATCATTGCGCGCACAGGCCCAGCGAAGCCCCGAGGAGATGCTTTTGTGCGTGTTCTGCGCGATTTGTGCCTGGCAGGCTTCCTTGTGCTCCTGCCGGCGGCGGCCCCGGCCCAGCATGCAGCCAATGCGCCGCTGCCTGAGATTCCCCAGCTCATGCGCGAGGTGCAGGAGCACCAGAAACAGCTCGACAAGGTGCGCGAGAACTACACCTACACCTCCCTGCAGACTATCCAGGAGATCGACGCCAACGGCCATGTGACCCAGACCAAGACCTCGGAGAACGAGGACTTCTTCGTCAACAGCCACGTGATTGAGCGCACGGTGAAGAAGAACGGCAAGCCGCTGGACGATCACGATGAGCAGAAGGAGACCGAGCGGGTGACCAAGCTGGTGGAGAAGGCGGAGAAGACGCCGGTGGATCAGCCGCTCGAAGGGCAGACGATCAGCATCAGCCGGGTACTGGAGATCATGGACGTGCGCAACCCGAGGCGGGAGGGCTTTCGTGGCCGGCCGACGATTATCTTCGATTTTGTGGGCCGCAAGGACGCCAAGACCCACGGGCTGGCCGAGGACGCTTCAAAGAAGCTGCAGGGTACGCTGTGGGTCGATGAGGCCGACCGCCAGGTGGCGCACATGGAAGTGAGCTTCGACGACAATTTCCGCATTGCCGGGGGCCTGGTGGCCAACATCCAGAAAGGTTCGAACTTCCGCTTCGACCAGGCGCAGGTGAACGGCGAGCTTTGGCTTCCTACCGGCGGCGAAGGAACCGTGCAGATGCGTCTGCTGCTAGTGAAGGGGATTCGCCAGCACTTCAGCGAGCGCGACTACGACTTCAAGCGCTTCCATGTGGAGGCGCAGCAGGGGAAGGACGCGAAGGCGGTGCAGGAGAAAAGGCTGTAGCGCGAGTGCGGCGCGGTCCGCAGGCAAACGGCTGGGCGGAAGCNNGAAGCAGCGGGCGCCCCCCGATCCGTTAGAGTGGAACCATGTTTGTGCGCCGCATTTCAGTGCAGCGAATCGACGGCTCCGGCACCTCGCACCCATGCCCCATTCGCTGGATCGACAACTTTGCCATGCGCAACTTCACCAACGATGCGGTCTTCGACGACACGCTTCCCTTGGCCGATGGGCTGCTCGAAGCCGGCAACCGCGTCCCCCTCGATCGACTGCAGCCCGCCATGGAGGACTGGTTTCGCCGCAAAGGCTACCTGAAGGCCGGTGAGCGGCTGGAAGTGAAGGAGATTGGCTAGGAAGACTCCGATCAAGTACCGAGGACGGATTTTTTGCCGGTACCAGCTCGGGGGCTGACGAGGCTGCGGAAAAACTCGGGATTTCGTGCGAAACGGGCGAAAAGCGTCCCTCCGGGGCTAAAGCCTGCATTGATCCTGTTGGCTTTATGCGGGGGTTGAAACCCCCGCCTCCCTCCGGATCGAGTTTTTCCGCAGCCTGTAAAGCCCAGAGTTCCATTTGGCCGGTTGGTGGCGCGGATTCTGTCGGGGTTAAAACCCCGACCTACCAGCCGCGCCCTTTCAAGGCGACGTGGAAGACGGCGGCTAAAGCCGCGCCATTTCAAGGCAGCACAAGGGAGGAATTCCTTCGACCGGTGCGAAGATTCCTCATGCGGCCGCTTGCTGCTGCGGCGCGGCGCCGGTCCAGAGCTGACACTCGGCCTCGCGGCGAGCCTTCAGCCCGGCGTTCACTTCGCCCCCGGCCAGGTCCCAGCGCAGCAACTGCTCGGCGGCGGCCTCGTACCGCCCGCCGTTGAGCACCTTCAGAAGCGTGGAAGAAGCCAGCCTGCCAGCGCCGAGGTTGAAGCAGAAGTCCACCAGCGCATCGAACTGGCCCTGGGTCAGCGCCACCTTCACCAGCCGTTGGACAGACTGCTCAGCGGCGCGCACGTCGCCGGCCAGAATCTGGGTGGCCTGGGCCTCTTCGATGCCGTTGGGAAAGGATTCACGAGGCAGCAGCAGGTGACCATAGCCGATGGTCGGAAGCCCCGCCACATCCAGATAGGTTCGGTTGCGAAAACCCTCCGACCTCTTGATCAATTCAAGTCCCGCCGCGCTCAGTTGCATGGTTCCTCCCCGCTGATGGCCCTGGATGGGCCCGGCGGTCCTCCGCTTGCTGTGATGCGAAACCGCTCACGCCGAGTGGGTTTCCCCCCAGGAGAAAACCATCTTGCACGGGGCCGGCAACGCCACACAAACGGGAGAACCGCTCCAACCCTCACGCTAGCAGGATGGGGGGAATTAATCTGCAAACCGGTCTGAGTCTTCCGATTGGGACTCTAGCGGAGCTCCGCGGGCGGCTTGCCGGTGAGCGCCTCAAAGTCCACCAGGATGGCCGTCAACGCGTCGTCGAAGTTGCGGTCGTGGGTCTTTTGCAGGAAGGCGATCTCAATGGACTCGGTGAAGGCCCACAGCACGTAGTGGGTTTTGCGGTCATAGACCACCAGCCGGAGCATGGGCACCGGGTCGGAGGCGCCGTTTACCTTGCTGCCCTTGGAGGGACCGCTGGGCGCGGTGAGCTGCAACTCGAGCACCAGGTCGGCCTCGGCCGGATCGCCCACCAACTCGTACTGGCCCGCGGCCTTGAGGCCTGCGTAGAACTGACCGTAGCCGCGATTCGGGTCGCCGCTGAAGGGCGATGGAAAAAGGCCGCTGTCGGCCCCGGCGTTGGAGACGAAGATCTTCTTGGCAGCGCGGATGGCCGGCGGGACAGGGCCCGGAGGCGTGGAGGCAGGCTGTTGGGCGAGGGCGGCAACCGCGGCAAAAAGTGCGGCGCATACGGCGCTGCGAAATCCGAAACCAATCCTGATCAAGGGGCTTCCCTTCTGGCGATACATACTTCATCCGTTGGAAAAGACGGCGGCCGCGATGAGTTTGTTTCTGCGTCCCCGGAGCAGTCCTGCCCGAACGATCCTGGCTGTGGCTGGCACGCCCTGGAGGGTGTTTTTGGGCTCCTGGCCAGCCCCAGGGCATCCAGGCGTCCGGGGGCAATGCGGGGTTTTCCGGTCCGGACGGCGGCTTTTTGCACCATTTTTGGTGCAAATTTTAAGTCGCAGAGATAAAAGGGTTTATCGGCAAAAGCGCGTAAGTCTTTAGAAATTTCAGCAAAATACCATGCGTCTCTTGCCAATTGATGGGCAGAGGGAGTACGAGTTTAGTAAAATGGGTAGATGGTAATAAAAAGGAAATCACGCAACATGAGCCTGAAAACTCCGCTTCGGATTTGTCTGCTGGCGGGCGCTTCATCGGTTGCGTTGGCCGCTGTGGTGGTCACGCTGTCCACGCCGGCCGTCGAGGCCGATGCGCGTCTTCCCCGACCCGCTGTAACCGCGCCTCCCCTACCCCCTGTCGAGAGTCCCGTGCCGGCTCTCCTTGCGGCGCCCAAAAGGGCATCCCTGAAATCCGCCCTTAAGAGGCGGGCGGATATCCTCCACGGCCTCGCCTCCTGGTATGGCGGGGTGTTCAACGGCCGCAAGACGGCAAGCGGCGAAAAGTTTGATATGAATGCGATGACGGCCTGCCATCCCACGCTGCCGTTCGGCTCCATGGTGCGGGTGGTGAACCTCAGGAACAAGCGCTCGGTGGTGGTGCGCATCACCGATCGCGGCGACCTGGTCGACGAAGGGCGGATCATCGACGTTTCCCAAGCCGCGGCCGAAAAGCTGGCGATGACCCAGTCCGGGCTTGCCCACGTCAATCTGGAAGTGATCTCTCTGGGCGGAAACCCCACGAAAAGGTAGGCAACCAAAACCCCTTGCAAACTTGAACGGCCAGCCCTCGAGCTGGCCGTTCAAGTCTGGTTCGGCTGCGTTCTACTCGCTGTCAGGCAGCTTGTACGGCTTCTGCAGCCATTGCCGGGCCTCGTTGACCGCGCCCTGGGTGTTGTCGTTGGTCTGCACCGCCAGCCGGTACTCGTTCACTGCCCGGTCTCTCTGGCCGGTAATGTCGAAGATCTTGCCCAGTGCAATGTGGCTCCAGACCTCGGTCCAGCGCGGCTCTCCGTCGCCGCGGAGCGTATCCCGGTAGGAGTTCACGCTGGCCTGGTAATTGCGCTGGGTGAAGAGCAGCTCGCCGATGCGGTAGCTGGCAAGGGAACTCTGCGGGTTGGCTTCCAGGGCTTTCTGGTACTCGGCCAGCGCGGCGGTCAGGTCGCCCTGCGCCACCAGTTGCTGGCCCTTGAGGATGGCGATGCGCACCTGCAGGTCCGGGGTGGCCTTTAGCACCCAGTTGCCGGGATCGATGGCGATGCGCCGCGGGCGGCCGAAGGTATCCACCACGTACTGCGTGTCAGTGCCCACCACGTCGATCTTCTGGGTTTCGGTCTTGCCGTCGGTCTCCACGCGCAGTTCCACCGGCATGCGGAACAGGTCGAGGTCCTGCTGAATTTCGCCGATGGTGCGGAAGCCCTTGTTGTTGCCCAGGCGGTAGACGGCGTACTTGTTGGTGAACACCGGCGCGCCAGTGCCGTCGATCCACTGCGCAAAGAAGGCGGTCAACTGCTGCTGGCTCTGGGCCTCGGCCACCTTGATGAAGTCCGAAGAGCGCATGCTCGAGTCGGTGTACTGGCTCAGAGCGCCTTTGAGCGTGGCCAGAAACGCCTTGTCGCCGATCTCCCAGCGCAGCATGTGGAAGACCATGGCGCCCTTTTCGAGCGTCATCGACTGGAACTCGGGCGAGAAGGGGCTCAGGCGCGAGACGCTCGACAGGGGAATGGTATCGTAGGCCAGCGCCCCGGCGGAAATGTCCTGGAGCGCCGTGTGCATGGCATTCCTGCCGCTCTCATCCTCCACGTACATCAGTTCGCCGTAGCGGGCCATGCCGTTGGTGATCCAGGCGTCGTTCAGCGTCCGCGGGCTCACCTCGGAGCCCCACCACTGGTGGGCAATGGTATTGGCAAGCAGGCGCACGCCGCTCTTGTCGCTCACACGCGAACCCAGAATGGCCGCCAGCTCCGGCGCCCAGACGGCCGGCAGCGTATCGTCGGGCAGTTCCACGACGTTCAGATGGCTGGTCTCCGGCGCCCCAAAATTATCGGAAAACAAGTCGTACTGCCTGGCCGCCGTCTGCGCCAACTGGTTGGCTGCCTGCTGGTGGCTCACCGTCACGTAGACCTTCACGTTTCCCGGCCCCGCCGAGACCGGACCCACGTAGCGCCCGGCAATCACCGTTCCGGGAAATCCGGGTTTGTCCCAGTTGAAATCGAACTGGTCGCCCTGCTTGCCGTTGGCCAGGGTTACCGGCTTCGACGCTCCCTGGCTGCCGCTCGAAAACACCTTCATGCCTTGCGGGACGCGGATGTGCATCTCTGCGGTGAAGCGGTTGGTGAGGTAGCCGTTCATGGGAAACCAGCGCGCCGGATAGAGCAGATAGGTGATGGGCTCCTGGATGGCTGCCAGTTTGAGGCCTTCCACCGGGCCGTCCTCATTGCCGGTAATCGCGCCCTCGTACTCGAAAGTCCAGTGCGATACCTGTCCTTTGGTAAAGGGGGCGGCCGAACTGACGCGGATGGTCCCGTCCGCCGACCGCTCGCCGGTGAGCAGCTTGCCGCTTTCATCGGTGATTTTGGTGACCTTGAGGGCGGGGTGAAAGCCAAAGCTCACCAGTTCCAGGGTCTCAGGAGCGGTAAAGGTAACCACCACCCTGGCCGCCAGGTGGTGCGTGGCCGGCTCCAGCTCGGCGTTGATTACGTAGCCGGTGATGGCCAGACCCGGCCGCTCGGTCCTTTGAGCGCCGAGCGGAGCCGCCAGCAGCAGCGCCATCACCAGAAAGCCCGCCAGGAGCAGGCGCGGTCCAGTTGCAAGCCGTAAATTCCGCATTTTCGTACGCATAGCAGTCATCATCGCATCGCAGCCGTTCTTGGGTCAGAGTTTCTTTCAGCCTCATATTCACCGGGCGCCCCAGGTCTCGCCCGCCGCGGCGGACCAGACCTGGGAGACCACAAGCCCCGCTCCTGCCGATTTCATGTTGGCACGGATTTTTCGATTCGCGCCGGGGAAGCAGCTTGAAGCTCGTCCAGCGTAATCGCCGCCACCCGTTCAATGGCCCCGCCGCTTTCTTCTGCCTGGCAGGAATTCAGCAGACCGCGAATGGCCTTGAGCTCCTTCATCATGGACTCGCGTGGAGCACCGTCCGGTAGCAGCGGCTCCATCTGTTGGACGATTTTTGCCGCCGTGAAGTCATTCTGGATCAGCTCCGGCACCACGCGCTTGCCGGCAATCAGGTTGGCCATGGCCACATGCGGCACTTTCACCACTCGTTTGGCGACGGCGTAGGTCAGCCACGAAACCCGGTAGACCACGACGAAGGGATTGCCGATCAGCGCCGCCTCCACCGTGGCCGTGCCACTGGCCACCACCGAGGCCCGGACGTGGAAAAGCGCCGCGCGCGCATCCTCCACCAGGCGGATGGCGAGGCCGGCGCCGCGATCTTCCACCAGGGCCAGCACGGCGGCCCGCTGCTCCCCGTTGAGGGTCGGGGCCAGCGGCACCAGGAACTCGTACTCGCGGCGGGGCCAATCGTGCTCTACCAGGCCCCACGCGGCCTCCAGCATCCGGGGCAAATGGTCTCGAATCTCCCTGGGCCGGCTGCCGGGAAGGAGGCCAATCCAGGTCGCCGCCGGGTCAAGCCTGTTCGCCGCGGCGAACTGCTCGCGGGTGACGGCCGGCAGCGGCAACTCCGCCAGCGGATGGCCCACAAACTCCGCCTTCACGCCGCGGGTGCGATAGAACGGCTCCTCGAAGGGGAAGATGACCAGCATTTTGCGGATGTATTTCCGCACCAGCTTGATGCGGTGCTTCTTCCAGGCCCACAACTGCGGGCTCACGAAAAAGATCACGGGAACGCCCAGGCGATGGAACTTCTGGGCCAGCCGGAAGTGAATTTCGGGAAAGTCGATGAGCACGGCCACGCTGGGCCGCCGATCCTGAATCGCCTTCTTGAGCTTGCGGAACTCGCGGTAGATGCGCGGCAGGTGGCGAAGGACCTCGGTAAGGCCCATCACCGCCATATCTTCAGAGCGCACCACGCGCTCCAGGCCGGCCGCGGCCATCCGTTCCCCGCCCATGCCGAAGAACTCGGCCGTCTGCCCGGTTGCGGCAAGCTGCTTTTTAAGCGCCTCAATCAGCAGCGCGCCGTAGTGCTCGCCGCTGGCTTCGCCTGCCGAGATGAAGATGGTGGGGGACATCAAGCTCGCGCCGCCTCTTCGCGCGCTGCAAACATCATACCGGCTTCTCTGGTTTGGAAGCGTCACAGGGATGGTTCGGGGCAAGACCCGGCGGTGGGTCAACCGGCGAGCCAGTGCTGTATCTGGCGGGCCCGTCGCGGGCGCTGCCGGTAGCGGGTCAGGGCTGCGGGAGCCGGCCATACGCCCGAAACTTCGAATGGAAGACCGGTCGATCTCTCACTGAGCGCAAAGGGCTGTTAACCGGCCAATC
>PLGM01000221.1 GCA_003139795.1 Acidobacteriaceae bacterium
GGGGGATCTCCCGTTGTATTAGTGAGCGAGCCGGCCGCCATTCACGCCTTCGATCTCGCGCAAAGGCTGGGGGAATCATTCGACAAGGTGGCAAACATCTGATCATCCGTGCATGGAAGTGCGGAAACAAGAAGTTGACCGTTCTTGCCCAATATATGGCGGGCCGCATGGCGACCGACTAAACGAGTTCTCTTCATTCTGGGCGCACGCGGATAATCGCGGCAGACAGGTTGGGACACATCCATTGCCGCACTCCATTCAATGTATGTGTCCCTTTAACTCTGTTTCGCTGTTTGGGGGCATTCCAAGGGACAACTCCCGAGACTCCCCCCCGACTGTGTCAGCAGTTCTTAAGTCCGTCGATATTCTTATAGTCGACCAGGAGAGTCGTGTTATCTGCCAGTGTGATCTCCGCTCCGAGGACGGAACCAGAAGAAGTCACCCCCGTGATCCGGATATCCTTCACCGGATCCAGTTTTTCCGGCGTCCATGGGGTGTCATCGGTCTTGTGCAGCATCGCCGTAATCATCAATTCCATCGCCGGGTTCTTGGCGATGCGCTTGCGATGGACGAACAGCACTGTACTCTCCTCCGCTTCCGCGTTGAAGCCGCGGTGAACCTGACTCTGAATCGTATCCCAGCCGTCGTAAGCTATCATCGCCACCGATCTGCCCGGAATCGAGGCCGTGATCCCCTGCTTCATCTCGTCCTCGAAAGTGTGCAACGCGGCCTTCTTCCCACCGAAATGCGGCAGACCGAAATGGCCGAGCGTGAGCTCATGCTCGAAGGCCAGTCGGCAGCGGTCGACGCGGATGACGCCTCCAGGAACCGTGATCTCCGCGAGGTCGATGATGTATCCAATTCCGTTGTTCGGCGGTTTCCGCATGATCAATTGGCGGTAGAGCACGCCGTCGCGCACGCCGTTAAAAAGAATGCTTTGCGAGGTTACGTAGGCGGCGCTCTTCGATGCGGCGTTATCGACCGCGCGTCCTGTGAGGTAGAAATTGATGTCCACACCCCTCAGATCGCGAGGATCCAGGCTCCGGAAACTATACTCCTGTGATGTACCGCCGTTCGGGTTGTGGTCTTCCCATGGGAAATGGGTGTTGAACACCAGCTTGGAGTAGTTGTGATCGTCGTCGTACACCTTGCCGGAGACGATCTCGGAAGCGCCGCTGCTGCCGTGGTTGACCAGAACGATGCCCGGCCGTTCAAGCACGGTCCGTTTCGAGCACTTTCCTAAGCCTTCCCACATTCCGTCGTTCTCTTTCGCGGTCCAGAACGGAGAATCTTCCGACAGCGCCAGGCTGATGAACGGCAGGAACATGATGAATGGGCTGGCCGAACAACTGTAGTTTTGAATTGCGAATTCCCGGTGGGGGTAGAAGCCGAGGCTGGGGATGTCGTTCTCGTAAAAGTCTTCCCGCCCCGTGAATTGCAGAATCGATCCGGAACAGAGCCGCCTGGCCCAACCGGGATCGATCGGCGGTTCCGAGGCGAGCAGGAACGACACCGGGAAGGCGCCCGAAATCCAGAGGCGGTAGCAGATGCTTCTGGCCCACATGTTGATAAAGCCGTCCCTGCCGAAGAAACTGGTATACGTTTTGAACAGTTCCTGGAAACTTTTTTCGAGCACACAAGCGATTTCCGGATAGTGCTCGCGGCCGAAGGCACGGCTCCAGATGGTGCCGTAAACGACGAAGAGGCTGATAGTGTAGTAGTTGTAGCTCTGCTCCAAATACCAGCCGTTGCCCGCGTGATACGATGCGACCCACTGCAGGTGGCTTTTCAGCAAATCGTCGTCGATGTCGTATCCGTTTTTCTTAAGGAGCGAGAGCGCGCAGATGTTGAATAGCCGCCAATTGTTCTGCGTCGTGCGGTAATGGGCCCACTTGGAAATCGTGACGGCCATTTCATCGCGCTGCTTTTCGGTGAGGTACGGCCACAAAACATCGGGCATCAGCAACAGCGTCTTCGCCAAGCCGCCGAACTCGCAGGTGAACTGATATATAGCGTCCGGCAGGTCCTCGGGCATGGGCAAGCTGTTCACATGCCCCGGCGTCATCGCATTGTAGAACTGATTGGCGTAGTAATCGCGTAGCTTGATGTCACCGATACTGACCTCGGGATCCACGTGGATCAGTGGGGCCGCCAGATTGAAGGTCCTCTCCAGCGCTTCGAACTCGTTGGAGCGATGACGCCATTCCGGTGCATTCGGCTGCGGATACGACTTGCCCGGTACCTGCGGAAACACGATTGGCGAGTCAAACGACTTCACGTGTCGAAATGCCCGTTGGAGCACATACTTGGCGCATTCGATGTAGTGTTTCCTGGTCATCCCGGTCAGTGGGCTCAGATTCAAATCGGGATTCTTAACTTCAAAAGCATGTTTCATAAAGGTCTCCTCGATCGGTTAGCATCCCCTGTCCCCTCGCAATCTGTTGTAAGGTCATACTATCTTGAGGTTCAGCGGCCCGCTGGTGCGACAGATCAAAGCCAGCCGGAATATTACTCGTCCGGTCACACCCCGGATCTGGGCAGCCAAAGATCGGCACCACCGCAAGACCGCGATTCTCTGCGGCCGCGATGAGCGAATCGACGGACGAAGTATCAGAAAGTTTCCTTCGTGGCGCGCGCCGTCATCAGAAGCTCGGGCACAAAGTATCGCCCTTTTCGAACAGCTTGTCCACTTCAGCCATCGCGGGGCCGATGCCCTGGCTGATCAGGTCCAGAGGTTGAACACCGTCATCCAGAGCTTTGTGAGCCGTGGCGACGGAGGCAGGGACGTCTCCCTCCATTACTGCCTTGCGCAAGGTTGATAAATCATGCACCGGCGCCCTCATTTATTCGTGACGCCAAGAAATTTTCACGCCTACATCTACCTTTAACGTGACGTAGATCATAGGACAACATTGGCACGTTTTCAGGAATATTGCCCCTCTGTTTTGCACCACCTGATGTGCAACCTGCACGGTCGTCGGGAATCCGAATCATGTTTCCTTGGCGCCGTGTACGACATGCCCGATCTCCGCTAATCGATGCACGCCGGCGCTAGCCTGACCTTGCCCCCGCAAAACGTATCCCTTAGCAGGCTGTTCTAATGCGGAGGGGTAGCGAAGATGACGAAGTCGAAGGGGGGACGTTACACGCTTGAGTTC
>PLGM01000280.1 GCA_003139795.1 Acidobacteriaceae bacterium
CTACTGGCGCGACGTGGGCACACTGGACGCTTACTACGACGCCAACATGGACCTGTGCTCGGTTTCGCCAGCGTTCAACCTTTACGACAAGAACTGGCCCATGCGCACCCGCGTGCGCCAGTATCCGCCGGCCAAGTTCGTCTTCGGCGAGCCGGGCCGCACCGGCACCGCAGTCAATTCGGTCATCACCGCCGGCGTCATCATCTCCGGCGCCTCGGTGGCGAACTCCGTGCTGTCGCAGGATGTGCGCGTCAACTCCTACTCCGACGTGGACGCCAGCATCATCTTTTCCCACGTCAACATCGGCCGCCACTGCCGCATCAAAAAGGCCATCATCGATCGCGATGTCCATATTCCCGAAGGCACCGTCATCGGCTACGACCCCGTCGAGGACAAGCGCCGTTATTTTGTCACCCCCTCGGGCCTGACCATCGTCACCCGCGACGCCTCGCTCTTTGAAAACCCCGTCGATCCGGACTTCCTGCAAAGGTATTAGGAATTCTGCTTCGAGAGGCCCAATCGCAAGGATGGGGAGCTCGCATTTCAGTGGCCCGGGAAGGGTGGGTCACCCGCCAATGGAGACCTGGGACTCCCGGTCCCGTCGTAGAACATCGAGATGCGGTCCAGCCGCCGCCCCATTTTCTCCCCAGCCTACGGAACCAACCGCACAAATCCCGCGTATTAGCAAAGTATGCAATGCGTGGGTACACTAAGCTGGAGCGGGATGGAGCTGGCGTCGCCGGCCAGGCCGTCGTGGCGTACCATGGAGGCTCCCGGGATTGGCGCCCCACGGCCGCCCGCCGCAAGCCACGTCCAGGGCGGCAAGGCCATCCACCCCACGAACGAAGACCTGCGGGGTACCCACTCTGTGGGTCGGGGGACCCCGGCCATTGCCCCAATCGCCCGTCAGATGCGCGTGGAGGTGAGTCCGCTGGAGATCGACTGGTCCCAAGTCGTCCGCCGCTGCATGGACGGGGATTCCGGCGCGTGGGCCGAGCTGGTCCGCACCCATCATCGCCGTGTCTACGGGCTCTGCTACCGCTTTACCGGCAGTCCGGCCGACGCCGAGGACCTCACCCAGGACGTCTTCCTGAAGGTCTACTCCAACCTCGCCAGCTTCGATACCGGCCGCGGCAGCCTCCAGGTCTGGATCACCACCATGACCCGAAACCTGCTGGTGGACAACTTCCGCCGCACCCGCAATCAGCGCGCCACCGGTTCACTCGATGAGGGCTGGGAGTCCGCCGAGGAGCTGAAACCGGTGGACCGGCTCACAGCCGGCGGTCCCTCGCCGCTGGAGTCGGCGGCCAGCAAGGAACTCGCAAAAATGGTGCAGAACGCCCTCGCCCGTGTCTCCGTCGAGCTCCGCGAGGCCGTTATTCTCAGAGACCTGCAGGACCTGGATTACAAGGAGATCGCCCAGGTCCTCGGCATTCCCGAAGGGACCGTCAAGTCCCGCATCAGCAGAGGCCGCGCGGAACTTGCGAGGCTGCTGGAACGTAATAAACGGGAGGTGATGTAATCATGGCAGAGCACACACACATTCCGAGCTCTCCGGCCTGCGGCCAGTGGGAGACGCTTTTGGCCGATGCGCTGGACGGGTTGCTCAAGCCCGAAGACGAGGTTACCTTCGCCGCGCACATGGCTGCCTGCCCCGCCTGCACGGCGCTGTTTGAAGAGGCCCGCCGGGGCCGCGAGTGGCTCGAATTCCTCTCCCCCGAACCAGAAGTTCCCGCCGGGTTGCTGGACAAGATTCTGGCCCAGACCGGTCCGGGGCAGCTTGCGGGCTACGGCCTGGCGGCTGACGGCGGCAACGTGTTGCCCATGCCTCCGGCCTGGCAGCGTCGCGGCTTTGTCGGCCAGGTCCGTCGTTTTGCCCAGCCTCGCCTGCTCATGACCGCCGCCATGGCCTTCTTTTCCATCGCTCTCACGCTCAACCTGACTGACGTCCGTTTGAGCAGCCTGCGCCTCAGCGATCTGCGCCCTTCCGCGGTGCGCTCCTTCATGGAACGCCGCATCACTATGGCGTCCACACCCATCATCCGCTACTACGATCACCTCCGCTTTGTCTACGAGGTGGAGTCGAGAATGCGTGAATTGCGCCGCACCACGGAGGGCGAAGACAACTACCGGCAAAAGCCCAAGGACACTGCGCCGGGTGAATCCAAACAGAACCCCGCCCACAAGGATGGCGGTTCCCGCATGGACCCTCCCCAGCAGTCGGTCAGCCCGGCGATCAGCGATCCAACTGAGTTTTTGGAAACTTCCCTCACATTTCAGGACCGGCCCGCGCATTCCGGCGGCTCCGCAACGGAAGTACGGGAAAGGAGCACAATATGGACTGCGTAAATCACACTGGCGTTACCGCGACCGCCTTTTGCCAGACCTGCGGCAAGCCGCTCTGCCCCGGCTGCGTGCGCAACGCGGCTGGAGGTCAGATTCTCTGCGAGCCCTGCTTCGTCGCCTGGCAGACCTTCCAACAGCCCTTTGTCGCGTCGCCTCCGGGTGCGCCCAACCCCTCGGCAGCCGCCGTGCTGGGCCTCATCCCCGGCGTCGGCGCCATGTACAACGGCCAGTTCTTCAAGGGCCTCATCCACGTGGTGATCTTCGCCGTGCTCATCAGCATCACCGAGTACCACGGCATCTTCGGCATCTTCATCGGCGCCTGGATTCTCTATCAGTCGTTTGAAGCCTTCCACACCGCGAGGGCCCTGCGCGACGGCCAGCCGCTGCCCGATCCGCTGGGACTGAACGAGGTGGGCAACTGGCTCAACCTTGGCACGCGCCCGCGGTATCCTGGCCAACCCGGCGCCCAACCCGGTCCCGGCCCAGCTCAGCCCAATCCAAACCAGGGCCCCGAAGCCGGACAGGGTTCCGCACCCGGAGGCTATCAGCCTCCTTATGCCGCTGGGCAGTACCAGGTTCCATACGAATCTCCGTACCAGGGTCCTTACCAGCCCCCATATCCGCCGCCCCCGCCCGGCTTTGTCGATCCGGCCATTCCGCCGGTCCCGCCTGTGCCGCCGCTCTATTGGCGCCGCAAGGAGCCCATCGGCGCCATTGTCCTGATCGCCCTGGGCCTGTTGTTCCTGCTCGGCCAGTTGGATATCTTCCACGGCCGCCTCGTTGAATTTACCTGGCCGCTGTTGCTCATCGGCATCGGCGTCTGGCTCATCGTTCGCCGTCTCGGAGAATCGCAAAGAGGTCCCAAATGAACCGTTATGTTCTGATTCGCCGCCTGCGCGGCCCCGCTTTTCTTCTGCTGGTCGGCATCTTGGCCCTGCTCCGTCAGGCGGGCGTCATCGACAGCTTTTGGCATCTGTTTTGGCCCCTGCTTCTGATCCTGTTCGGCGCCATCATGCTCGCCGAGCGCGCCGCCCTCGCCTCCGATGCCGACTATGCGCCCTATCCCGGCGCTCCCTGGCCGGGCGCGCCCGACCCCGCCGCTGCGGCCGCTCCGCAGCCCCCCGATGCATCCAATTCGGCCATCGTTCCCGCTCATTCCCATGACTTCGGCGACGATTCCAACGGAGGCCAATCATGAGCAGCGTTCCTCCCAACACACCTCCGGGTGGCGGCCCTCCGCCGCCCCCGTATCCTCCTTACGATCCCAGGACCCAGTGGCGCGTCTACCGCGAACAGCAGAAAGCCGCCTGGCGCGCCCAGCGCGATGCCATGAGGGCCCAGCGTTACGCCTGGAAAGCCGGCTACTACGGCGGCACCTACGTCCCGCGTGTACCCTCCGTGGTCGGCCCCATCATCCTCATCGGCGTCGGCATCGTCGCCTTCCTGGTGGTCACCGGCCACATCGCCGCCGGCCAATTCTGGACCTGGTACGCCCACTGGTGGCCCCTGTTGCTCATCGGCGCCGGCCTGGCCCTGCTCGGCGAGTGGGCTCTGGACGCGCGCCGCAAGGTTCCCGTTCACCGCGGCGGCAGCTTTGTCGGCATCCTCATCCTGCTCGCCATCATCGGCTTTGGCGCCGCCGGTTGGAACAACTGGTGGGGCCCCTTCCGCGCCCAGTTCGGCGATCAGGGCGACGACTTCTTCAACGCATTCGGCCTGCCCGAGCACGACAACGACCAGCAGCTCCTCAACGCGCAGATTCCAGCCAACGCCTCCATCGACATCGAGAATCCACGCGGCGACATCAGCATTACCGCCGGCGACGGCTCCAACGTTGAAGTCACCTCCCACGAAGTGGCCTTCGCCAACTCCGACGCCAACGCCAAGAAAATCTTTGACGCCGAGGCCGCTCACCTCACCGTCAGCGGCAGCGCCGTGCTGGTTAAGTCGGAAAGCAATCAGAGTGGGCGCCTCAACCTCACCGTCACCGTCCCCAAATCCGCACGGGTAACCGTGAACGCCGGCAGGGGAGACGTAACCGCCGCCAGCCTGGGCTCAGGCATCAACCTCAGCGCCTCCCACGGCGACGTCCATCTCAGCTCCATCGCCGGCTCCGTCCAGGTCCACTTCCCCAACGGCCGCCACGATTTCTCCGCCCACCAGGTCGACGGAGACCTCACCATCGACGGCGACATCAATGACCTCACTCTCTCCGAAATCAAGGGCAAGATCACCCAGAGCGGCGACATCCTCGGCGATGTACACATCGAGAACGCCGCCGGACCGGTGCACCTGCACACTTCCGTCACCGACCTCCAGGTGGCCGAGCTCCCCGGCGACCTTACCCTCAACTCCGATGACCTCCGCGTTACCGAGGCCAAGGGGCAGGTCCGCGTCACTACCCACTCCAAGGACGTCGATCTCAGCGAGATCTACGGCGACACATACGTCGAGGACCGCGACGGCCGCGTCTCCGTCGAGCCGGCCGGAAACTACGGCGTCGAAGCCAAAAACAGCAAGGGCGACGTCGAGTTGACGCTGCCGCCCAGCGCCTCGGCCACCGTCAACCTGCACACCCACAACGGCGACATCGTCTCCGACTTTCCCATGCCCTCCATGGAAGGCGAGAACAAGTCCGCCACCTTCCAGATCGGCTCCGGCGGATCCAGAATCGTCCTCAGCACCGACAACGGCGACCTGCGCATCAAGAAAGGTTCCGCCTTCCCCGCCACACCGCCGCCGGCCGCGACCGCAGCAACCCCTGCAACCCCTGCAGCCAAAGCCGCTCCCAACGCTCGCCACCTGAAGGCGCCCAAAGCCCAACCAGCGCAGCCGGTCACGCAGTAACAAGCTCAACCGGTCCAAAGTTCGCAAACAGGCGCAGGAGAGATCACCTCCTGCGCCTGTTCCGTCCTGAGCGGTTTTCCTAATCAGTTTTTCCGCCCTTCGTTCCCAAAAAGCTGGGTGCCCCATCCTTGACGCGTTCTTTGCGGCAAGGGTGGAAGACCAGAGACGCACAAGCGGTCACTGAAAACTGTCACCTGTCACCTACTCCGTTCTCAGCGCCTGCATCGGGTCCAGCCGCGACGCCCTCCACGCCGGAACCAGGCAAGCCAGTGCCGCCACCAGCAGCAGCATCGCGCTCACATCTGCAAAGACCATCGGGTCAAGCGGCTGCGTCCCAAACAGCATCGACCGGATCAGCCGCGCCGCGCCCACACTGCCCACCAGCCCAAGCGCCAGTCCAAACAGCGCCGGCCGCAGCCCATCCAGCAGCACCTTCAGCAGCACCTGCTCCCGCTGCGCTCCCAGCGCAATCCTGATCCCGATCTCGCTGGTCCGCTGCGCCACCATGTACGACAGCACCCCAAACAGCCCCACGCCGGCGAGCAACAGCGAGAGCGCCGCAAAGGCCACGAGCAGCGTGGCATTGAAGCTCTCGTCCTGCGTGGATTTGCCTAGCAGTTGATCCATCGTCAGCACATCGGAGACCGCCAGATCGTGGTCCATCTCCTGCACAATGCGCTGCACCGGCAAGGCAAGCTGCTCCGCGTCGCGCGACGAACGAGTCACCAGCGCTCCATTGTTCTGAAGCCCCGTCAAAAGCGGATAGTATTGCATCGGCTTGGGATCCTTCGCGAGCAAGTAACGCGTGTCCGCCACGATCCCCGCGATTTCATAGTCTCGATCTTCGAAATGCAGATGTTTTCCCAGCGGATCCTCCGCGGGAAAGTACTGTTTGGCGAAGGAGTCGCTGATGACTGCCTGATTGGCATGGTCGAGTTGCCTATTTGGGTCGAAGGTATGTCCGCGCAGGATGGGAATTCCCATGGCGGCAAAGTAGCCCGGATCGGCCCAGCGATTGATCGCGAATTGTGCCTGCCCCTTCGGCAGAGGCGGGTGCTCGACGATGGCGAAGGCGTCGTCTCCCCAATAGCCCTGCCCCGGAACCGCCTGCACAAAGCCGGCAGCGTCCACGCCTGGCAGCGCCCGCACCCGGGCCAGCAGCTCAGAGTAGAAGTTGACCAGTTGTGCCGGCTGTCGATAGCGCGCCCCGAAAACATCCAGTTGCATGGTCAACACGTTCCGTGTCGCACAGCCTACGTCGGACGAGCGCAGGTGTTCGTAGCTTTTCAACAGCAACCCCGCGCTGATCAGCAGCACCACCGTCAAACCCACCTCCGCAGCCAGCAGCGTCATGCGCAGACGAGCGCGCGCGTGTCCGGCACTCGATCCCCGCGCCGAGTCCTGCAGAGAAACCAGAAGCTGATTGTTCTTCGTACTCAATGAAGAGATCAGCCCGGCGAACAGCGCACACAGCACAATGAGCCCGGCCGTAACCGCGGCCACAAACCCATCGATATGAATGCTCTCCACGCGGCTCATGTCCTGACGCGTGTGAACCAGCCATTTCACGGCGCCATACGCCAGCATCAGTCCCGCCGCGCCGCCGGCAGCCGACAGCAGAAAGCTCTCCATCAGGCGTTCGCGCAGAAGGCGCAGCCGGCTCCCGCCCAGCGCCGTGCGGACGGCCAGTTCCTTGCGCCGCGCCGCCGCGCGCGCCACCAGCAGGTTGGCTACGTTCAGGCAGGCAATCAACAGCACGCAGCCGGTGGCCGCCAACAGCACGTAGAGCGGCCGCTTGACTTCTCCCACCATATCCTCCAGCAGCGGAAGGCTGTTCGCTGCCTTGCTCACGAGGGGATTGTCGAGATGCTGATCGTGCACCCGGCGCGTGATCACGGAAAGGTCAGCCACCCCTTGTTCTGCCGCAACGCCGGGCTTCAGGCGGCCGATCGCACCGAACATGTGGAAGCCGACTTTGGCCATTACTTCCGCTGGCTTGTCGTGGTAAACCGGCGTCCACAATTGCGTCGATGCATCGGGATAGGCAAACCATGCCGGCAGAATGCCGATGACCGTGTACGGACGTCCATTCAGACGAATGCTTTGATTCAGAATTGCCGGATTGCCCCCGAAGCGCCTCTTCCAGAGGCCCCAGGTGATCAGCACCGTTCCGTTCGCGGAGAGTTGGTCGTCAGCCGAGGTGAAGTTGCGTCCCAGAGCCGGCTGGACACCGAGCGTGTCCAGGAAGTTCCAGGTGCAATTGCCGCCCCGCATCTTCTCGGGGAGTTGTCCCCCCGCTCCGGAAAGGTTGAGCTCTGCATCGCCGATCAGCGAAAGATTGGAGTAGCTGCGGTTCTGTTTCTGCCACTCCGCGAAGACGCCGCCCGCAATTGCGTTGTAAGGGAATTGTTCGGAAGAGTTTTCATAAAGCATCATCAGCCGGTCGGGATCTTTGAAGGGCAGCGGCTTGAGCAGAACGCTGCGCACGACGGTGAACAGCGCCACATTCGCCCCGATCCCCAGCGCCATCACCAGAATCGCTACCGCCGCAAACCCCGGCGTCCGCGCCAGTGTGCGCACGCCGTAACGCACATCGCGCAGCAGCAGTTCCAGCCAGGTCCAGCTCCACGTGGCGCGCGCCTGCTCGCGCAGCAACGCCGGATTCCCGAACGCCCGCATCGCCGCGTAGCGCGCCTCTTCCGCGCTCATCCCGCCAGCGATGTTCTCGGCAATCTGCTCTTCAAGGTGATAGCGTAGTTCCTCGTCCAGCCGCACCGCGGCCTTGCCGCGCCCAAAAAGCATCTGCATCCGCATCCGCAACTGCGCAAACCACCGCATCCGAACCCCCTCACGCTTCCGTCACAATCAGATCGATCGCCGCCGACAACCGGTTCCAGTTGCTTGTCTCCTTCTCCAACTGCCCGCGGCCGGCAGCGGTCAGCGCGTAGAACTTCGCCTGCCTGCCGGTCTCGCTCTCCGCCCATTTCGCCTTGATCCATCCCTGCTGCTCCAGCCGGTGCAGCGCGGGGTAAAGCGAGCCTTGCTGCACCTGCAGCACCTCGCCCGAAACCTGTTGAATGCGCTTGGCGATGGCCCAGCCGTGCATCGGCTCCAGCTGAATGGTCTTCAATATCAAAAGGTCAAGTGTGCCTTGTACCAGATCGCTTGGTTTTCCCATACTATGATTATCTACAACATAGTTATGTAGACCGTCAAGGTATCCCGGGAAATTTTTTGGCCGAGGGTACTGGGCGCTCAGATCTCACCAGATGTAGGGAATCAGCCGGAAGCGTGTCCGAGCGCAGTACTCCTTGTAGCCTGTCATCTCGTCCGCTGTTCGCTATTCCGCCCAGCCCTGCTTTCGTTGTATCCTCCACTCGCAGGAGAATCTTCCCCATGCCCCCCGCACCCACCCGTGTCATTACCGTCGAGCGCGAGTACGGCTCCCGCGGCGGAGAGTTTGCCCACGAACTGGCCGCCCGCCTCGGCTGGCGCCTTCTCGACTCGGAGCTGCCCTGCGCCGCGGCGCGCGCGGCCGGCGTCTCGGCTGAGCTGGCCGCCAAATACGACGAGCGCCTTGATCCCTGGTATTACCGCTACGGCAAGGTCTTCTGGCACGATTCGGTCTACTCCATGCCCGGCCTCTCCGACGACCAGGTCTTCGACTCCGAGCGCATGTTGTCGCTCATCCGCCAGGAAATCCTCAATGCCGCCAAAGAGGGCAACTGCGTGCTCGTAGGCCGGGGAGCGGCGTGCGCCCTGGCGGGCCAGCCGGGCTGCTTCCACATCTTCGTCTACGCCACCGCCGTCGCCAAGCGCGACTGGTTCATCCGCGCCTTTCCCAAGCAAGCCCAGAATGCCGATCAGCTCCTGGCCGCCTTCGACAAGCGCCGCGCCGCCGTCATTCGCAAGTCTTATCAGCAGGAGTGGTGCGCCCGCAGCCTCTACCACCTGCTCCTAAACTCCGCCATCGGCTCCCACGCCATGATCGCCGCCACCCAGGGCGCCGCCGGGCTCACCATCACACCCGAGCCCATTGCAAGGTAGGTCTTCGCGACAGGAGGAGGGATCAAAGCTGGCGTCACCCGGTGCTTGGCAGGAAAAAACATGATTTCTCGCCGCAATCCGAGTATTGTTCTTTTGCGTGAAGGATGGTCCCCAAATTATGCGCATACTCAGAATCGTTCTGGGCTTGTATTTCTTTTGCTTCTCTGCGTGGTGCCTCCTGGCGGCATACTGGAGCATTATTCGCGCAAGTCACAGCCAGGGCAAAGTGATGCTTATTCTCTGCATAGTGTTGGCCGCGTTGTTCTCTGCTGTGGGCACAATACTCGGAGTGGCGTGGTGGTCCAACTTTAGGGAGTGGGCGTCGGCGAGGGGATGGGCGATCGCTGCAAGCCTGTTGATCCTGGTGATATCGACAGGGCCTCCACTTTTTTATCTTTTCGCGAAGGGCTGGGGCGCCTTTTGTCAAGCAGAGAGTGTCTTTGGGATTCCTACGGCAATCGCAGTCGCCGCACTCGTTGTTTCCTCACTGCCTCATGGAAGGCCGGGTGGGCGGGTGTCCCAGGCCTAGGAAGGCCGGAGCCCCACCCATTGGCGAGCCGTTGAAATGAGGGTGCCCCATGTCTCGATTTCGAGACTTGGGATACATTTAAACCAAAACCCGCCGCACCCGCGTCCCAATCCGCGTGAACACCTCCCACGGAATCGTCCCCGCAGCCTCGGCGTGGTCGAAAGCGGTAATCGTCTCGCCCCCTTGCGTTCCCAGGATCACCACCTCATCCCCCGCCTCGACCCCGTCAATCTCCGTCACGTCCAGCACCGCCTGGTCCATGCTGATGCGCCCCACCAACGGCGCCCGTTCGCCCCGCACCAGCAGGCTGAACCGGTTCCCAAGCCGCCGGTCGAGCCCGTCCGCGTAGCCCACCGCCAACAGCGCCAGCCGCATCGGTTCCGAAGCCACAAAGGTGCCGTTATAGCCCACCACCGCGCCGCTGGGAACCGAACGCACTCCTACCACCCTGGTCTTCCAGCTCAGCACCGGCTGCAGACGCGCACGCGCCGCCACCACGGCCTCCGGTTCCTCGGGCTTAAACTCCGGCGCCACGCCATAGAGCGCCAGCCCCGGCCGCAGCATCGCCTTCAATCCCCATCGCTTAGCCAAAGCCCCAATCCTGGCCGCCTGTCCCGCCAGCAGCGCGGCGGAATTGCCCACATTCAGCCACTCCGGACCGAGCCCTCCGGCCTCAATCCGCCCCAGCGCCTCGTCCAATCGGGCAAGCTGCCCCTCGGTCACCCGGCCGTCCGCCTCGTCGGCGGCAAATAGGTGGGTCATCACCCCCTCCAGCCTCAGTGCCGACCCCTCACCAAACCGCGCCAGAACCGCTGCAAGCTCATCCGTACCTACCCCCTGCCGGCTCATCCCCGTATCGATCTCCAGATGAACCGCCGCCGGCCCCGCGCCCGCCGCTCGCGCCGCCCCTTCCAGCTCCTCCAGTTGCCACGGTTCCCAAACCACAGCCGTCAGCCCGTGGTCCACTACCGCCGCTCCCTGGCCGGGAAAGACCCCACTCATCACCAGCACCCTGGCCTCAGGGCACACCGCGCGCGCCGCCACGCCCTCTTCCACGCTGGTCACGCCCAGCCACCGCGCTCCCGCCCGCACTGCCGCTGCCGCGCACAGCGCCAGCGAGTGCCCGTAAGCGTCCGCTTTCACCATGGCCAGCAACTCCACGCCGGGAGCCGCCAGGCTCATCAGAAATCGATAGTTTTCTTCAAAGGAACGGGCTGAAATCTCAACCCAGCAGGGGCGCGTTCGCATCAGGCTGTCCAACCCTTAGTTTAACGCGGACTGGCGCCATCCCTCACCGCAGCAGCGCAAACGCCACCACCGTTTCGCTCTTTGCATCAACCTCATCCAGCAGCCCGGCCTCCAACCCATGCGGCACCGTCATCTCGCAGGCCTTCACCTCGGCCTCGCTGGCTCCCACAAAGCACAACTCGCAATGCCCCAGCCTATCGCCCTCGCCCATCAGCACCGGAGGACCAAACACGCGGCACGTCATCGGCCTCCACGCGTACACGTCGCACCGGCCCGTCGCCGCATCCAGCGCCGGACAAGCCGCCTCATTCGCAAACTCCTCAAACCGCTCCCGCTCCGCATCCGACTCGCCCAGCAGCCCGGTCCCCAGATCGCCCGGAAATCCCTCCCCTTCCGAAGCAATCCACGCCCGCGCCCGCCGCTCAATCTCCGCCGCCAACTCCGGCTCCGCCGCCCGCAGCACCTCCATCCCCGTTCGCAAGCGCAGCGCATCCAACTCGCTGATGGCAAAGGCCCCAAAGCAGCATTGCGTACACCCCACCCGGCACACCAGCCACTCCCCCGCCCGCCGCGCCGCCTCACCCAGCGCCGCATCCACAATCTGCACCAGTTCGGAGTCCTTCGCCGGTAAGCCCATGCCGCCAAGCATACCCCAAGCCCTCGCCGCAAGCCTCGTTACCACTCAAATCCTCCTTTCTCTCGCGCGCACCATCGTGCTATAAGGACCACGAGGTCCACATGATTTACCTGGAGCACACGCCCGCTGCACCGCTGAATCGCTGCATCCGCAAGCTCTGGTATGCCAGGGTCCTCGATATGCCCCACAGCCGGGAGCGCGTACTGCCCACGGGCCGCGTCCAGGTGATTCTCAACCTCTCGCGCGATTTTCTTCTCGATTGCCCCGAGGGCTTGCCCGCTCATCCTTCACCCCCTTCTCTCATTGTGGGAGCGCGCTCCACCTACGAGATCATCGACACCTCCGACATGGCCGACCTCATTGGCATTGTCTTCGAGCCGGGCGGCTTTGCCCCGTTCGCATCGGATGCCGTCGACCTCTTCAGCAATCGGAACGTATGCCTGGAAGATGTCTGGGGCGCTTCCGCCCGAGCCCTCCGCGACCGCTTGCGCGAGATTCCCTGCCCGCCCGCCAGGCTCCGCTGCCTGGAAGCCTTTCTGCTCCAGAGGTTTGGCGTGCGCCTCTCCCGGCACGGAATCGTGGATTTTGCCCTCGAGAGGTTCCAATGCGCGCCAGGCGTCTCCACCGTGAGGGAAGTGGCCAGGAGCACCGGCTGGAGCGAGCGCCGCTTCTCGCAGGTCTTCCGCGAGCAGGTAGGCTTCTCCCCCAAGGCATGGACCAGGATTCAGCGCTTTCAACGCGCGGTGCGGCAGTTACACGCAGGCGTGGATTTACCCTGGGCGGAAATGGCGCTCGATTGCGGCTATTATGACCAATCCCATTTCGCCAACGAATTCCGCGCGTTCTCAGGAATCGACGCCACTTCCTATTCCGCGCTGCGCACTGTATGGGCAAATCACGTTCCAGCCAACTAGGTTCGCGGATTTCCGATTTTTCCAAGAAACCCGCGACAGCCTCATGTCATGATCAGCGAGTAGCTACCCCGCTACGCAGGAGGTCCCATGTCGAGCCCCGCAGTCCACTCCAAATCAACGGTTATCCCCGGCCTGCGCTACCGCAACGCGCCCGCCGCCATCGACTGGCTCTGCCAGATCATCGGCTTCGAGCGCCATGCCGTCTATGAAGGCGAAAACGGAACCATCGGCCACGCCGAACTCACCCTCGGAGGCGGCATGATCATGCTCGGCTCGCAAAAAGACGACGAGTATGGCCGCAGCTTCAAATCCCCTGCCGAGCTCGGCGGCATCGAAACCCGCAGCGTCTACATCGTGGTCCCCGACGCCGATGCGGTCCATGCCCGCGCCGTAGCCGCCGGAGCCGCGATCGTCCGCCCCCTCCAGGATACCCCCTACGGAAGCCGCGAATTCGGCCTGAAGGACCCCGAAGGCCACTCCTGGAGCGTAGGCACCTACAACCCCTGGCAGCCGCACGAATGAGGTCTTTTCAGTCGAACGCCACAATCCTGAACGCTGATGCAAGCCCAATCTGCAAAGTGAAATTGCTCCCGCGCCTCAGCCTCGCGCGGCGGTCCGTGGGATATAGTCGTTTCGTGGTCCGCGGAGGCTCCCTTGAGGTCGATTCGTTTGGCTGTTGCCCTGTTGCTGTTGTCCTTCATCGTCCCATCAAGCCACGCCCAGCAGGCCCGCCTGCTGGTCACCCAAAAAGGCGACCAGAGTCTCGCCATCGTCGATCCCGTCTCCGGCAAGGTCCTCGCCTCCGTCCCCGAAGGCGGCATCACCGGCCATGAAGTCATCGCCTCGCCCGACGGCCGCCTCGCCTACGTTCCCATCTACAGCAACGTCGGCGTCGGACAGCCCGGAACCAATGGCCGCACCCTCGTCGTCATCGACATCGCCGCTCAAAAAGTCGTCGCCAGCCTCGACTTCGGCCACGGCGTCCGCCCCCACATGCCCGTCTTCGGTCCCAAAGACGGCCTCCTCTACGTCACCACCGAGCTCGACCAGTCCATCACCCTCATCGATCCCAAGACGCTCAAAATCGTCGGCTCCATCCCCACCGGCCAGCCCGAGAGCCACATGCTCGCGCTCTCCCACGACGGCCGCCGCGGCTACAGCGCCAATGTCGGCCCCGGCACCGTCTCCGTCCTCGACATCCCGGCGCGCAAAACCCTCAAAATCATCCCCATCTCGTCGAACACCCAGCGCATTGCCGTCTCCCCCGACGACCGCTGGGTCTTCACCGCCGATCAGACCACCCCCCGTCTCGCCGTCATCGACACCACGACCAATCAGGTCAGCAGCTCCATCCCCCTCGAAGGCATCGCCTACGGAACCGCCCCCACCCCCGACGGCCGCTGGCTCCTCGTCACCCTCCCCGACCAAAACAAGATAGCCGTCGTCGACCTCCAGACCATGCAGGTCGTGCGCTCAGTCCCGGTCGGTTCCTATCCCCAGGAAGTCCTCGTCCGCCCCGACGGCGAAACCGCCTACGTCTCCTGCATGCACAGCAACCAGGTAGCCGAAATCGACCTGACCTCGTGGAAGCTGGCCCGCCTCATTCCCGCCGGCAAAGAGACCGACGGCCTCGCCTGGGCCGCGGGACACTGAGGCCGGGTGTACCATAGCTTCCATGGCAAGCTATCGCGTCATTCTCCGCAAATCGGAAGATGGCTACAGCGTCTCCTGCCCCGGCCTCCCCGGCTGCTGGTCGCAAGGAGCCACCGAAGAAGAAGCCCTCGCCAACATCCGGATCGCCATTCGCGAATATGTCGAAGCGGCTGAGGAATTGTCACGCGGTGATGAGAGCCGCGTCGTCGAGGTCGCGGTTGCATAAGCCAGCTTTTCTATCGAATCGGATCGTATAAGCCGTGCCCAAGCTGCCGGGAATCAACCACCTGAGGGCTGTAGTAGCACTGGAAAAGGCTGGCTTTCGCATTCTCCGTCAAGGTGCGCACATCGTCATGACGGACGAAACGCGAATCCTTACGATTCCGCGCCACAATCCAGTCAACGCCATCACAATGGGCGGCATTGTCCGCGATGCCGGGTTGAGTTTGGACGAGTTTCGGGAGCTCCTTTAGCCAGCCAATAACCACGCAGCTCCCTCACCCGATCTCCCGATCCCACCCCTCCAGCGTCTTCTTGAACTCGTTCATGAACCTGCCCCCGTCGGCCCCGTCGATGGTGCGGTGGTCGAACCCCAGGCAGAAGTGCTGCATCGACCGGATGGCAATCGTATCGTTGCCCTCCGCGTCGGTCAACACCACGGCCTCCTTCTTCAGCCCGCCGATGGCAAGAATCGCCGACTCCGGCTGGTTGATGATCGGTGTGCCGAACTCATCGCCAAAAATCCCCGAGTTGGTCAGCGTAAAGGTCGACCCCGACGCCTCGTCCGGCTTCAGCTTCTTCGCCCGCGCCCGCTCGGCCAGGTCGGCAATCGCCCGCGCCAGTCCCAGGAAGCTCCGCTCCTCCGCCTGCTTCACCACCGGCACAATCAGCCCCCATTCCAGCGCCACTGCAATTCCCAGGTCGATGTGGGGGTGATAGTGGATGAAGCCGTCGTTGAGCGACGCATTCACAATGGGAAACTTGTGCAGCGCCTCGATCGCCGCCGCGGCAATGAACGGCATATACGTCAGTTTCACCCCGTTCTCCCGCTCGAACCTGCCCTTTTCCCGCTCCCGGATGCGCACAATGCGCGTCATGTCCACCTTGAAGACTTCGTGAACATGCGGGCTGATCTGCATGCTCTCCACCATCCGCTGCGCAATGATAGCCCGCATCTTCGTCAGCGGCGCCACCTGGCCGGGCAGCGTTGAAGCCGCCGTCGCGCCTGCCGTTGCGCTTGGCGGTTCCGTTGTCGCGCCCGCGGTCCGCGCCGCCGCGGAAACGCCTGCGCCGCCTGGCCCATGTTCGCTCAGGTGCCTTACCACATCCTCTTTCGTAATCCGCCCTTCCGAGCCCGTGCCCGCTATCTGCCCCAGGTCCAGGTTGTTGTCCTTGGCCATCCGCCGCACCAGCGGCGAGGAGCGCAGCCGCTCGCCGCCATTGGTCGCGGCAGCGGGAACTGCCGGTGTCGCAGCCGCCGGTTTGGGCGCCGAATCTGCGCCGCCACCAGGCCCTTGAGCCGCCTCCGCCGGGGTTTCCTGGGCCTCCTTGACCGGCGCCGGCCCCACCGTCCCGCCGATCACCGCAACCACCGTATTGATCCCCACCGTCGCGCCTTCCAGAAACTTGATCTCGCTCAGCACGCCCGCCACAGGCGCGGGAATCTCCGCGTCCACCTTGTCGGTGGAGATTTCAAACAGCGGCTCGTCCTTCTCGACCCTGTCGCCGGCCTTTTTCAGCCACTTGGTAATGGTGCCCTCAAAGATCGACTCGCCCAGTTGCGGCATCACCACATCGGTCCCGCCGCAAACCTCCGCGCTCGCCGCCTCCGCCTTTGCGGCCTCAGCAGCTGCCTGAGCTTCGTCCCGAGCAGCGGACGGAACAGCGCCGGCCTCGGGAACCTGCGCCGCCCTCGTCGCCTCGCCGCTCTCCGTCACCACCGCAACCACCGTATTCACCCCGACCGTCGCGCCTTCCGGAACCTTGATCTCGCTCAGCACGCCGGCAACGGGAGAGGGAATCTCCGCGTCCACCTTGTCGGTCGAGATCTCAAACAGGGGCTCGTCTTTCTCCACCGTGTCGCCGGCCTTTTTCAGCCACTTGGTAATGGTGCCCTCAAAGATCGACTCGCCCATCTGCGGCATGATTACGTCGGTTGGCATGGATCCCTCTCTCCGCCATTCGGGACTTCAATTGCGCGCCCGGTTCCAGCCGGATTATAAATCGCAGCCCATACGCAGGCTTCAGTCGGGCGCCCCAGAGCTCGCCCGCCGCGGCGGGAAATCTGGGAGACTACTGACCCCGTTCAGCAGACCTGGGCCGGCCCCTCAGTCACGCCCCTCAGCCGCTCCACCTCCGCCGGAACCCGCATCGGCGTATCTTCCGCCGGAAACTTCGGCCCAATCCCGGCAGCCGCTTCCGCCTCAGCCCGAAGCGCTGCCAAGCTCTCCACCGCCAGCACCCGCTCGTCAAACACCAGCCCGAACTGCCGCGCCGTCTCGTGGGCCACTGCCTCCAGCGCAGGCAACTCCTCCGGCCGTCCAGCCTCACAATCCAAAGCGAGCTCCCGCTCCAGGCTCGTCGCCGCGTGATCCGGAATGCCGCAGGGAACGATCAGGTCAAAGTCGCGCAAATCCGTCGTCACGTTGAAGGCAAATCCGTGCGACGTAATCCCCTTGGCCACATGAATCCCAATCGCCCCAATCTTCCGCTCCTGCCCGACAGACCCATTGCCAGTCCCTAGTCCCTCAGTCCCTGGCCCCTCAGTCCCCAGTCCCTTAGTCCCCAGTCCCCTAGTCCCCGGCCCCTGCTCGTCGTTCCCTGCACTTCCGCACCAAACCCCCGTCAGCCCCGCAATCCGTCCCGCCCGTACCCCAAACCCGCCGCACAGCCGGATCAGCGCCTCTTCCATCAGCCGCACAAAGTCCACCGGCCCCATCCGCCCGCCATTCGGATTCCTGAGGCTCCGCAGATCGAAGATCGGGTACCCCACCAGTTGCCCCGGCCCGTGATAGGTCACGTCTCCGCCGCGGTTGATTTCATTGAGCTTCACCCCGCGCGCGGCGAGCAGTTCATCGGTTGCCAGCACGTTGGCCCGGTTCGCATTCCGCCCCAACGTCAGCACCGGCGGATGCTCCAGCAGCAGCAGCACATTCCCGACGCGGCCCTCCGCGCGCAGCCCGGCGATCTCCGCCTGCAGCAGCAGCCCCTCGCCGTAACTCACTCTTCCGAGATAGATATACTCAATCATCGTCTCCTGATTGTAGCTACCCGGGATTGTAGCCAGCGGCACCACGCCTTCGCTGGGCGGCCCTCACTCCTCAAGCCGCGCCGCAAACAGCCTTTCAAACACTGTCCGATGCTGCCAGGCAACCAGCAGCCAAAGAAGCGTCGCAAACGCACCCGGCCCAATACCGCTCGGATTCATCAGGATGTGAAACAAGAGGATGTTGAACAGCACCGGGCCCAGCAGCGTCAGCCCCAGCCCCACAAACCGGTTCGCGAGCAGCAGAATCCCTGAGACGGCCATAATCGCGCCCACCACGTAAAAGTAGTGTGCGGCAAACAGGGCGGCCGTAAACTGCCCGGCCAACCCTGCCGGCATCTGTCCCATGGGAATGAATTGCAGAAACATATTGGAGCCGAAAACCAGGAACATCAGCCCCAGGAGATAGCGGGCGATCGTCGCAGCAATTCTCATTGGAGTTCTCCTTCAATTGAGGTGATTTCGGGGAATGAATTCAGCCGGGGACCAGGTCCGCCGCGTCACCGGCTCACTTTCAATACCCAGGCCGGCTGGTGCAGCAGTTGGTAAGGCAGATCGGGAAGCTCGATCTGCGTACCGTTCCCGGCAACCTTGAACTTCAGAGTACCAGCCGATCCCAGAAGCTCCACCCGCTTCACGCCGCTCACGTCTTTCAGCAGAAAGCTCCGCCCCGGCCAGCGAGGCAGAATCGCGTACAAATCGTTCCCCTTCGTGGTAAAAAACGCTTCGATAGCCGCCTTGCCCGGCTCCGGCTCCCCCGCCAGCTTCGATACGTCGTACGCGGTTTGGAACTCTGTGTTGTATTCCACCTTCGGAACCTCGCCGGCGCTCCATTGCCGCGAGGCCTTCCACGGCTTTGTTCCGTAGATCGCATCCCCATTCACCTTGAGCCAGTCGCCGATCTCGTGCAGCCGATCCTGCATGATCACCGGGATGGTGCCGTCTACCGCGGGCCCAATGTCCAGCAGCAGGTTCCCGCCCCGGCTCACAATGTCCACCAGCATCACCACCAGTTCCCGCCCCGTGCGATAATCCTCCAGCCGCTCCGCCCGGTTGTACCCGTAGCTGAAGCCCATTCCCCGGTTCTCCTCCCACGGATGGTCCATGCCGTTCATGCCGGCCGTGTACTCCGTGGTCCAGTAGCCCCCATGTTTGTGCCGCGTATCGCTGCCCCAGCGGTCGTTGATCACAACCTCGTCCTTCACCGGGGAATCGTTGAACAGCCACGCCAGCAACTCCGGGCTGTGCCATTCGCTTGACGGCAGTTCCCACTCCCCGTCGCTGAAGATGATCGACGGCTTGTACCGCGTCACCAGGTCCTTGAACTGGGGAATCATGTGGTCGTGGATATAGCGCGGCTTATCGGTCAACCACAGCGGGTTATACCACTCGTAAAGCGAGTAGTAGTAGCCCATGCGCAGCCCCTTGCGCCGTACCGCATCGCTCAGGTCGCCCAGCACATCGCGCTTCGGACCGGTCTCCACCGCGTTCCACGGCCGGCCCCAGGTCGCGGACGCCTCCTTGCTCGGCCACATCGCGAACCCCTCATGGTGTTTTGAAGTCTGCACCACGTATTTGGCTCCCGAGCCCGCAAGAATCTCCGCCCATTGGTCCGGATCGAACAACTGGGCGCGAAATTGCGGCGCGAAGTTCTGGTAGGCGTAGTCCGCACCGTACATCTTCTGCTGATAAGCCCACGTGCCGGTCTCAATCGCGTCGGCCTTCGGGTTGTCCCTGCCTTCCGTCATCTGGTGCCAGTACCATTCCGCGTAAGCCAGCTTGCCCGGAATCACCGGCGCATACGCCGGCACCGAGTACACGCCCCAGTGAATGAAGATCCCGAACTTGGCCTCCGTAAACCAACCCGGCGTAGGCCGCTTGTCAATCGAGTCCCAAGTAGGCTGGTAGGTCTGGGCCATCAGCGGAGTCGCTACCAGAACCGCTCCCGGCGCCGGCACAAGAAGAAAAAGAAGTAGCCGCTTCATGCAAAGTCTCCCTCAGTCGAAGGGAAATCATCGCACACGGTCGCGGTGGACGTTAAGGCCCTCCCGTCGAACATCCGCTACCGCAACCGCCAGATTCGGCAGTAAACTGGAGCCTGATCGAGGAAGTCGGACCGCCATGCGCCCATCTGAAGTTCTGCCGCAGCATCGGGAAACCATCCGCCAGCTTGTTGAGCAAGCGGGCATGGCGAACCCGCGCGTCTTCGGCTCCGTGCTTCGCGGCGAAGATCAAGACGGCAGCGACCTGGACCTGCTGGTGGACCCTGCGCCGAGAACCAGCCTTCTGGATTTGGCCGGGCTACAGATAGAAATTGAGCAGCTGGTAGGGGTCAGGGTTGACCTACGTACGCCCAAGGAGCTTCATACGCGCTTCCGCGAAAAGGTATTATCCGAAGCCGCTACTCTATGAATTAAGGGGCAAAAATGGAAGAACAAGCGCGTCAACAAGGCGATATCCAGCCCGGGCCGGAAATACTCTATCACTATACGGACAAAAATGGACTCTTCGGGATCCTCGAAAACGAATGTATATGGGCGACGCATTATCGGTTTCTGAATGATATTTCGGAACGCCAAGAAGCCATTCGCTACTGTTCAAATGTTATTTCTCGACGGGAGTCAAGCTGTCTTGCGACCGGCATCGGTGGCCAGAAAAAAAGGAAGTTTCTACGTGAGGTGCAAGGGAGCCTCGAAACGGAGTTTCAATCGGTCGATGCGTACGTTGTATGCTTTACGCAAGAAGATCCAGAATTACATTCAGATTCTCAGATGCTTGGCGACCGTTTAAGTCAATGGCGAGGTTATGCTCAAGGTCGACAAGGATTCAGTCTCGCATTCCAGCGTGATCGATTAATCCGGAATTTCCATTTTGGGTTCA
>PLGM01000160.1:0-8791 GCA_003139795.1 Acidobacteriaceae bacterium
TTCTATCTCGTGTCTCATGGCGACTGGCGGAAGCTGGTGGCTTGTCTGGCTGGCTTCTTGCTCGCACGCATCGCCGTTACGCGGCTTATACGTCTACCGTCCGCCAAAACGACCCGTATCCTCCAGGAAGGCGGACAATGATCGTCCCCACGGTGCAGCTCACGTCCGACCAGCAGATCTTCTGGCAATACGGCTTTGTCAAACTCAACGAAACCATCGTGACGACCTGGGCCATGATGATCGCGATGACATTGGGATCATTTCTGATTACCCGAAAGCTTGCCACAGAGCGGACCATCTCACGCCGGCAAAGCGCGCTTGAAATTATCGTGACCGGCATTGAGGGACAAATCAAAGAGGTTGGCCTGAGGGAACCAAGAAAGTATCTCGCTTTCCTCGGGACGCTCTTCCTTTTTATTGGGACGTGCAGCGTATGCATCGTTTTTCCTGGATTCAAACCGCCGACAGGTTCACTTTCAACCACAGCAGCCCTCGCGCTGTGCGTCTTCATCGCGGTTCCTCTGTTCGGAATCCGTGAACAAGGGATTGCCGGCTATCTCAAAACCTACATCAAGCCGACCGTAATCATGCTGCCGTTCAATATCATCAGTGAGCTCTCGCGCACATTGGCCTTGGCCATTCGTCTCTTCGGCAACATGATGAGCGGAGTCATGATCGTCGGAATTCTCCTAACTATCACGCCTTTTATCTTCCCCATCGTCATGACGCTACTCGGTCTGCTGACCGGTTCGGTGCAGGCCTATATCTTCAGTATTCTTGCTGCGGTCTATATTGCCGCCGCCACACAAATACCAAAACCCAAGCCTGCAGTTGAGGCTCAGCGGGAGCCCAGTCATGCGTAATGGCCCCCACAACAGAAAGGACTTCCAATGGATAGCGCCACCATCGTTGCAGTAGTATCCATCGCCACCGCCGGCATCACCACAGGTTTCGGCTGCATGGGACCGGCGCTTGGGGAAGGCCGTTCAGTGGCCTCCGCCATGACCTCCCTGGCGCAACAGCCTGACGCCGCGCCCACCATTACCCGCACACTGTTCGTGGGCCTCGCAATGATCGAGTCCACAGCGATTTACACCTTTGTCGTCTCCATGATTCTCATCTTCGCTAATCCGTTCTGGAATCATTTTCTATCGCAGGCCGGAGGGAAGTAAGCGATGCTTATCGACTGGTTCACTGTCGGGGCTCAGATTGTCAACTTCCTCATCCTGGTGTGGTTGTTGAAGCATTTTCTCTACAAACCCATCCTCGATGCCATCGACGCACGGGAGAAGCGAATCGCCGCTGAACTTGCGGACGCAGATGCCAAGAAGGCCGAGGCTGAAAAGGAGCGCACCGATTTTGAGGATAAAAACAAAGCATTCGATCAACAGCGGACCGCCCTACTCGGCAAAGCTACGGACGAAGCGAAAGCCGAACGCGAGCGCCTCATCGATCAAGCCAAGAAGGATGCGGAAAGCTTGCGGGTAACCCAAGCGGATGCGCTGCGTGGAGATCAAGTTCGGCTGGGTAGTGAAATCACTCTGCTGGCCGAAAAAGAGGTCTTTGCAATCGCGCGAAAGGCACTCACAGACCTCGCTACAGTCAGCCTTGAAGAACGGGTTGGGGAGGTATTCACACGCCGTCTGCGGGAATTAGATCCGAAGGCAAAACAATTGCTAGGTGACGCTCTCAAGAATTCATCACAACCGGCTCTAGTGCGCAGTGCATTCGAACTGCCCCCCGACCAGAGGGCTGCAATTCAAAACGCCCTCAACGAAACATTCTCAGCAGTGGTCCGGATCAAATTCGAAGATTCGCAGGACGCAATCTGCGGCATCGAATTAACCGCAAATGGCCAGAAAGTTGCGTGGAGCATCTCGAGCTATCTCGGTGAGTTAAGCAAGAAAGTCAGTGACCTCGTGGACGCACAATCCCTCCAGGCCATCAAATCCGAACCAAAGCCGGAGGCTGCGAAAGCGCCCAAGCCAGAGGCTGCAAAAGAGCCAGAGCCGGAGACTGCGAAAGCGCCCAAGCCGGAGGCTGCGAAAGCGCCAGAGCCGGAGGCTGCGAAAGAGCCCAAGTCAGAGACTGCAAAAGCACCAGAGCCGGAGACTGCAAAAGCGCCAGAGCCGGACACTGCAAAAGCGCCAGAGCCGAACACTGCGAAAGCGCCAGAACCGGAGGCTGCGAAAGCGCCCAAGCCCGAACCTGTCGCGCTCGTTGAGGCCAAATGACTACATTAGCCGGAATTCTGCAACCCGCAATCGAGCAGGCCTTCACAGTGCTGCGTCAGGGTCGCGAGGACTTCACGGCAAAACTGACTCCCCATGAAGTGGGCATTGTCACAAAAGTCTCCACTGGAATCGCGACATTCTCCGGTCTTCCCGGCGTTGGTTACGAGGAGATTGTGACGTTCCCCAGCGGTCTGCTTGGCATTGCATTCAATCTCGATGAAGAAGAGGTCGGTGTCATCCTGCTCGGGGACTACCAGAGCCTGCACGCTGGCGACGAGGTCGAGCGGACCGGCCGCGTGATGGACGTGCCCGTGGGCGAAGGTCTGCTGGGACGCGTGATCGACCCATTGGGCAATCCACTCGATGGCAAGGGCTCGATAGCCGCGGAGAAGCGTCTCCCCGTTGAACGTCCCGCTCCAGCCATCATGGATCGCGCGGCGGTGAGCGTGCCTTTACAGACCGGACTGAAGGCGGTCGACGCGCTTGTTCCCATCGGTCGTGGACAGCGCGAATTAATTCTCGGCGATCGCCAGACCGGCAAGACTGCCATCGCCATTGACACCATCCTCAACCAGCGCGGACAGAATGTAGTGTGCGTCTACTGTGCGATTGGCCAACGCGCGGCCGCTGTGGCAAAAGTAGTGGCCAACCTCGACAAGCAGGGTGCGATGGACTACACCGTTGTGGTTGTCGTGGAAGACAACAATGCGCCCGGCCTCGTCTACATCACGCCTTATGCGGCAACCAGCATTGCCGAATACTTCATGGAAAAAGGACGCGATGTCCTGATTGTCTATGACGATCTGACTCACCACGCTCGCGCCTATCGCGAGCTTTCGCTGCTGCTTCGACGCCCACCGGGCCGGGAAGCCTTCCCCGGCGACATCTTCTATATTCATTCGCGAATGCTGGAACGCTCGACCCATCTCAGCAAGGAACGGGGAGGTGGATCTCTCACGGCACTGCCCATCATCGAAACCGAGGCGCAGGATATATCCGCTTACATCCCGACGAACCTGATCTCCATCACTGACGGGCAGGTCTACCTTTCGCCAACTTTGTTTCAACTTGGAATCCTTCCGGCGGTCGACGTTGGCAAGTCGGTTTCGCGCGTCGGCGGAGCTGCACAGAGGGCTGCATATCGCGCAGTCGCAGGCAGCCTCAAGCTTGCTTACTCACAGTTCGAAGAACTGGAAGCCTTCGCAAAATTCGGAACCCGCCTCGACGACGCAACTCAAAAGACAATAGACCACGGACGGCGCATTCGCGCCTGCCTCAAGCAATCCGAATCTCACCCCGTTTCCATGATCGAACAGATCATTGTGCTCTTGGCGTTGACCGCGGGACTTTTCGATCAGCTGCCGCTCGACAAAGTGAATGACGCCGAGTGGGCGCTTCAGAAAGCCACGACCGATATTCCAGCGGATGTGGCGAAGCGGCTAACCTCGGCTGAGAAGTTCAGCGATGACGACCGGAAGGCGATCCTTGAAATCGCTAAACGTGCTCTGGCCCCGCTCCAGCCAGCTCCGGCGGCCAAACCCGCTACGAAGCAGGCGCCATGAGTGGAACCATCGAAAGCCTGACGCGGAAGATCTCCGGAGCGACCGATCTGGAGGCCGTCGTTCGTTCAATGAAGGCGCTTGCCGCGTCGAGCATTGGACAGTATCAAAAAGCCGTCCACTCACTTGATGATTATGCAAGCACTGTGGAACTCGCCTTGACCGCGTGCCTTCGTCAGACCGGACCAGGGTACGATACTGCAGAAACAGGGTCACTGAAGAAGCATGGCATCGGAGCAATTGTCTTTGGTTCGGATCAGGGTCTCGTTGGAAGGTTCAATGAGGTAGTCGTGGAATTTGCCGTCAAGACACTCAAAGCTCTCCCCGGCACGATCACGAAGATATGGCCGCTCGGAGAGCGCATCCACGCCCTTCTGGACGATACTGGAATGCCGACCGCCGGGATCTTGCCCGTACCAGGCTCGGTCAATGCCATTTCTGGGCTCGTCGCCCAGATTCTGATCGACGTCGAAACGACTCGGGAGCATGGTGATGTAGTGGAGGTGTATCTATTCCACAACCACCCGAAATCCGGATCGCTCTACGAACCAGTTGGCAAGCGCCTGCTGCCTTTGGATCTCGCCTGGCAGAAACAGCTTGCCGCTGCTCCGTGGCCAACCAAACTGCCTCCGGAAGTCATCCAGGGAGCCAAGTCGCCGTTGCGCGCATTCATACGCGAATACCTGTTTGTCCTGCTGTTTCAAGCGTGCGCCGAGTCGCTTGCCAGCGAAAATGCCAGCCGCCTTGCCGCGATGCAGCGAGCGGAGAAGAACATCGACGGGATCCTCGAAGACCTGAATCTCAAGTTGCATCGCATTCGCCAGGAGTCGATTGACGAGGAACTCTTTGATGTCATATCGGGATACGAGGCTCTGACTGGTGTCCGCCGGCACGTCTGATGCTCCCATAATTGCAACTCGCGACTTCTGCTTTCGCGCCTCCTGGCTAACACCTTGTGAGCTAATCCACCAAGGAGTGCAATGATCAATAATTGTTTGCCGATGCCGACCGCCGAAGAGGCGCAAGCCGCCTTCGGAAGCGATTTCAATCCTGACAAGACGCTCAATGGGNNATGATTTTGCGAACCGCTGTGCGTTTGAACTGCATTTATGCTGTGCATGCTTCCACTCGAATAGCGCTCAATAGCGGGCTCTCACAAACTGAGGTGGAGGCACTCACCGCTGACGGCCCAGTAACCGAAATAGATCCGGATATCGTCCTAATTGCGCGGATGGCGGACGACATCGCGGATCGCGCGACCCTAGGAGAGGACTTGCTGGAAGAAGCCATCGAGCGCTGGGGTGTCGNNCAATCTCGTGAACCGCTATGAAAACGCATGCCGCGTTCCTAGTGACTCCGACGAGAAGCTGGCACGATCGTCCGGACCAACCTAGCATCTTGCTGCGTAAGTTCGCTATGGCGCCTCCACACGTTTTGCGGGGAAATACATGTTCTACACCAGGCGGCTATTTTTGTAGCCAGATACTAGATCAATTCCATTGCGGCTCTTCCTGCAGCCTGCCTTGAGCACAACTGCTCAGATTCCTGATCAATCCAGTTCGATACTGAATCGGAGGGTTTTAACCACTGGTGGGACCCATTGCCCTGCCGCCATGCCATTAGGTCAATTGTCTGCAGCCAACCAGATTTGCAGGGGTTAGTGAACACCATGACGATCGGTCCGAAGACCTACCACATGCCGCCATGCAAAAACGAACTGGCGGGACAGTCGAAGGCTGCGTGAACTTCTTCGTAAACGTTCAAAGTGACCGGCCGCGGTTCGCGGTTGAAAGAACACGGCCTTGGCCGGCAAGAAAACCATTGAACGGCGACCGAAGCATCAAGACGACCCGAGAGGAAGGAAAATGCTGTACGAACTGAAGGCCTTGATTGGATCTCCCATTGCAGCCACCGATGGCGAAATAGGGAGTGTCTGCACTTTTCTCTTCGATGACCAGTCCTGGAAGGTTCGCTACCTGGTGGTTGACGTAGGAAACTGGCTGAAACGGCGCGATGTAGTTCTTCCGATTACCACACTCGAAAAACCCGACTGGGCAAACAAAACCTGCAGCGCTCATTTGACCAAGGATCAAGTGCGCAACAGTCCCGACGTTGATACGGAAAAGCCGGTTTCGCGTCAGCAGGAAATTGCCATGCATGATTACTTTGGTCCACTGGCAAGTTGGGTCGACAGCGAGTTCGGCATGCCGGCCATGCCAACAGGGATGGAATACCCGGTACAGGCCGCCGAGGTCCTCCATCTGCGCAGCACCTCAAATATGCTGGGCTATCACGTGCGGGCAACGGACGGCGACTTTGGAATTCTCGATGACTTTGTCATGGATGAGCTTAGCTGGCACCTTGGTTACCTCGATGTAAAGTGCGGAGACTGGCTTCGGAATCGATCGGTGCTGGTTCCCACTCGCTGGGTGCAGTCCGTTTCCTGGGCAGATTTCGTTATCCAATTGCACCACTCGATGGCATGAGCACAAGACGGCTTGGCGCATAGGCAAAACTGAAGGGACAACATGACGATCGATTCGAAGATCTACCACGTGCCGCCAGGCAAGAAGCTGGACCTAAGCAAGTGGCCAACGGTCGCACCGACCCTGACCAAATCGAAGAAGGACTATCAAAATCTGCTTCAAGAGCACGTGAAGGATCTCAGTGCATTGCAGCAACTTCACTACGCATCTAACCGCCATGCGCTTCTACTCATCTTCCAGGGAATGGACACCGCCGGTAAAGATGGCGCCATAAGGCATGTCATGTCCGGGATCAATCCGCAGGGATGCGAAGTATTCAGCTTCAAGCAGCCCAGCGCCGAAGAGCTGGAACATGACTTCCTCTGGCGCACCGTGTGCCGTCTTCCCGAGCGGGGCCGCATCGGCATCTTCAATCGTTCTTACTACGAAGAAGTGCTTGTCGTTCGCGTTCATCCAGAGGACCTTCGCAACGAGGGGCTCTCACAACAGCTACAGGATGATAAGTCGAAATGGGACGATCGGTATCGCTCCATCGTGGACTTCGAGAAGCACCTCGACCGAAACAGCACGCGCGTTGTCAAGGTGTTCCTGCACATTTCGAAGGAAGAGCAGCGGAAGCGGTTCCTGGCGCGCATCGACGATCCCGAAAAGAACTGGAAGTTGAGTCTCGCAGACATTCATGAAAGAAAGTTCTGGAAAGCCTATGTGAAGGCGTACGAAGAGTGCCTCAGCGCGACGAGCACGCATCACGCTCCCTGGTATGTAGTTCCCGCAGACAATAAGGACGACGCCCGCCTGATCGTCTCTCAGATCGTTCTTGATGCGCTGAAGGGACTGAAACCGTCCTATCCCGCAACAACTCAGAAGCACCGGGCCGAATTGAAATCAATCCGCAAGATGCTAGCCAAGTAATGTAGGCCTGATTGAGATGGGCCTGAATCACGGCCGCAGTTAAACAGCCTGAAGTCCGAAAGCCGCTGCCAGTATAGGAGCAGTTGCGGAGAACGAGAAAGGATACGCTACGATGGCCACCACCGAACTCCCCATCAAAGTTGAGAAGGACGACACGGCCCAACCCTTCGGCAAGAACTTCGATCAATTTGGCAATTCTTCCGGGTTCATCTTCGACGTGAGCCTGTCGACCGCGATTGCGGCCGACGGCAAGAACGAAGAGAGAGCACCAAAGCCCAAGGGACCACTCTCTCCTGAGATGCTGGACAAGATGAATCGCTACTGGCGTGCGGCGAACTATCTTTGCATCGGCCAGATCTACTTGTTTGACAATCCCCTGCTCCGCTCGCCGCTGAAAGCAGAACAGATCAAGCCAAGGTTACTCGGTCACTGGGGAACCTCGCCTGGCCAGAACTTCATCTACATTCATTTGAACCGGCTGATCAAAGAGCATGATGCGGACATCATCTANNCACGGAGGCCCTTCCCTGAACGCCTGCTCCTACCTGGAAGGCAGCTACACCGAGGTTCACCCCGAGATCACTCACGATGAGAACGGCCTCCGGCTTATGTTCCGTAAGTTTTCCACGCCGGGCGGCGTGCCCAGCCACTGTGGGCCCCACGTTCCAAACTCCATGCACGAGGGAGGAGAGCTTGGCTACTCTCTGGTTCATGCATTCGGCGCGGCGTTCGACAATCCAGACCTGATTGTCGCCTGCGTCATCGGGGATGGCGAGTCCGAGACCTGTCCATTGGAAGGAAGCTGGAAGTCGGTCAACTTCGTCAATCCGATCCGAGATGGCGCGGTCCTGCCGATCCTTCATCTCAATGGATACAAAATCTCGGGGCCAACCGCCCAGGGACGCACCAGCGATGCCGACTTGAAGGCCCTTTATGTGGGTCGAGGTTACAAGCCCTACTTCGTTGAGGGCGACGACCCAGAAGTTGTGCATCAGCTCTTGGCCCAAACCCTTGAAGATTGCTATGCCGAGATTCGTGGAATTCAGCAGGAGGCGCGCAAGAACGGCTTCAAGAAACAGCCCGTCTGGCCCATGATCATCTTCCGTACGCCCAAGGGATGGACCTGCCCGAAGGAAGTGGATGGAATACCCATCGAAGGCACATTCCGCGCGCATCAGGTCCCGCTGGCATCAGTCAAGGATAATCCTGAACATCTGAAGATCCTTGAAGCCTGGATGAAGAGTTATAAAGCCGAGGAACTCTTCGACGCGAACGGCAGGTTCCTTGATGAACTCGCGGCTCTCTCGCCCGCAGGTAACCGGCGTATGGGAGGTAACCCGCATGTGAATGGCGGACGAGAGTTGATCACGCTCGCGCTGCCGGACTTCACAGATTATGCGCTTGAAATCCCTGGGCCAGGGCAGGTTCTTGCCGAGGCGCCGCGCAAACTCGGAGATTTCTTCCGCGACATCTTCAGAATGAACCTGACAAACTTCCGCATGTTCTGTCCAGATGAATCGAATTCCAATCGCTTGAATTCAATCTTTGAGGCAACGAAACGATGCTCGATGGCCGAGATTGTTTCGATCGACGATGAACT
>PLGM01000160.1:8870-11670 GCA_003139795.1 Acidobacteriaceae bacterium
GACCACAATGGTTTCAGTCACCAAGCTACCGGCTACGTGGACAATGCGTTGGCGCGTAGGAGTGAAGTGATCCGCGTGTACTATCCACCGGACTCCAACTGCCTCCTCAGCGTCTTTGACCATTGCCTGCGCAGCCGCAATTACGTGAATGTCGTCACCTGCGGCAAACAGCCGCAGCTCCAATGGCTGAACATGGATGAGGCTCTCGAGCATTGCTCGCGCGGCGCATCCACATGGAAGTTTGCAACCAACGATCAAGGCGGGGAGCCGGATGTCGTGCTGGCCTGCGCCGGCGATGTACCAACGATCGAGACCTGCGCGGCCTCGTGGCTACTGCAGAAACATGTCCCTGGCATCAAGGTGCGTGTTGTTAACGTTGTCGACCTGATGACTCTGATGTTCCCAGACAAGCATTCTCACGGCATGGACGAAATGTCGTTCAACGCGCTTTTTACTGAGACAGCGCCGGTGATCTTTGCCTTCCATAACAATCGCTGGCTCATTCACACGCTTGTTCACGGGCGCTCCAATGAAAGCCGCTTCCATGTGCANNGAAATGAGCCGCTTCCATCTTGCGCTCGATGGATTGAAACACGTCCCGCGTCTTCGTTTGCAAGCCGAGAATGCCATCAACTTCTTTAATCAGGAATTGCAACGCCACCACGACTATATCCGCGAACACCTGGAGGATATGCCAGAGATCAGAAACTGGCAGTGGACGAAGGACTTCAGCGATGCCACNNGCCAAGGGGCATCCGCAGAAGGCCATGTTCACCGACAGTTAGGCTCCATCCGGCAGAAATCAAAGCGAAGGCCGCCGTCGCATAAGAGTTGCGATTGCGGTCTTCGCTTCTTGGACTTAGCACGCAGGGGGAGATATTGAACGATCCGAAGACACCATCTGATTGGTTCAAGGTTGATGGAGTTGATTCGCTGGTTGAGTTGGCGCTCAATCTTCACTGGTCCTGGAACCATGCTGCGGACGAGTTATGGGAAGCGCTCGACAGAGACCTCTGGGTAACCACTCAAAACCCATGGGTCATCCTGCGCACGGTCTCTCGTGAAAAAATCAAGGCTGCATTAGGCTCGCCAGAGTTCCGCCAAAAGCTCGACACTCTGCTCCGTCAGAATCGGGAATCCTATCGAGCCGACGCATGGTTCCAACACACGCATCCCGGCGCAGCGCTCACGACGGTCGCCTACTTCAGCATGGAGTTCATGCTGAGCGAAGCACTGCCGATCTACTCGGGCGGCCTGGGCAACGTAGCTGGCGACCAGATGAAGGCGGCGAGCGACTTGGGTGTTCCGGTGGTCGGAGTCGGCTTGCTCTACGGTCAGGGATATTTCCGCCAGGACTTCGATTCAGAAGGCAGGCAGCAGGCGCTCTATCCGGTTAACGATCCGGGCCAGTTGCCGATCAGGCCGCTGCGCCAGCCAAATGGCGAGTGGTTACGGTTGCAGATTCAGCTTCCCGGCTCAAAGATTTGGCTTCGTTGTTGGGAAGTGTCAGTGGGAAGAGCAAAGTTGTATCTTCTCGACACCAACGACTTTGCCAATACCGCAGCTCATCGCGGAATCACCAGCGAGCTCTATGGTGGCGACGCAGAGATGCGCCTGAAGCAGGAGATCGTCCTCGGCATCGGTGGATGGCGTTTGTTGCGAGCGTTGGGTCTCACGCCTGAGGTCTGTCACCTCAACGAAGGACATGCGGCATTTGCCGTGCTCGAACGAGCCCGCTCCTATATGGAGGATCACAAGAAGCCCTTCGATCTTGCCATGAATATCACGCGGGCCGGAAATGTGTTCACCACGCATACCGCCGTGAATGCCGGCTTCGACAGATTCGATCCCGCGCTCATTCGCACGTATCTGAACCACTACGCTGTCGATGAACTCGCCATCTCGGTAGACGACCTGCTCGCCATGGGAAGACAGAATCCCGAAGACTCATCAGAGCCCTTCAACATGGCGTACCTTGCTGTCTGCGGCAGCGGACAGATCAATGGCGTCAGTAAGCTGCATGGGCAGGTGAGCAGGCAGATCTTCCAGCCCTTGTTTCCCCGCTGGCCAAGGGAGGAAGTCCCGATAGGGTCGGTAACCAACGGCATTCACGTGCCGACCTGGGATTCAGCCGAAGCCGATGCCCTGTGGACCTCCGCCTGCGGCGTGAAGCGCTGGCGTGGGGATCGCCCGCACGAAGATGACGTCCGTCAAATATCTAATCAGCAGCTGTGGGAATTGCGAACGGCAGGTCGAAAAGGCCTGATCGGGCGGATGCGGAAGCGGTACCAGTGCCAACTGGCCGCGGAAGGCGCAGATCCGTCGAATGCCGCCGGTATTTTCGATGAGAATGTGCTGACCCTGGGATTTGCACGACGCTTTGCCACCTATAAGCGCCCCAATCTTCTTTTGCACGATACCGAGAGGCTGGTGCGGCTGCTCTCGAATCCTCGATGTCCTGTTCAGTTGCTCCTCGCCGGAAAAGCACATCCTCAGGATCTTCCTGGGCAAGAGCTTATCAGGCAGTGGAAAGATTTCATTAAGCGTCCCGAAGTGAAGGGTCGAGTGGTGTTCCTCAACGATTACGACATGATGCTGGCCCAGGAGCTGGTTCAGGGAATCGATCTTTGGATCAACACGCCTCGCCGTCCATGGGAGGCCTGCGGAACCAGTGGCATGAAGGTCCTCGTCAATGGCGGACTCAATCTCTCTGAACTGGATGGCTGGTGGGCAGAGGCCTATTCCCCCGAAGTTGGTTGGGCCATTGGGGACGGCCAGGAACATGGCGAAGACCCAGAAT
>PLGM01000115.1:0-2184 GCA_003139795.1 Acidobacteriaceae bacterium
CCCATCAGAGTGGGAAGAGATCCGATAAGGAACTGCGTGTTCTTAGCTGCCTGCCACTTCGCGTAGGCGACCGGAACAGGCCCGTAGAGATTGTTCACGGTATTTTGAGCGTTAACGAACGGCACGCTGAGCGTCGGTAAGGTATAGACACCGGCCTGGATGTAGTACTGAAATAGGGATTTACGTACTTGACTCCCGTTTCTCTGATTCTGCATCTCTTAGCCTCTTTGTGGATTTCTTCCGTTGCTTCGGTGGTTTGACCTTCGATTCCGGTCGGTAAGCGAGTACCACATCAACCATTTTGTTGAGGATTTTAGGTGGCTTCATTGAACCAACCTCGCGTAAGTCAGGCGCTTTCCGTCAACGGCTTTGATGAAGCTGTCGAGACGGTCCAGCGTGTGAATCTTCACGTCTCCCTCGTTCAGGCGGAAGGTGAATTCGTCCACGTAGCGGTGAAGATGCTTGGGGCTGGCATGGTGGTAGACACCGTGCATCCCGCGTTTCATCACTGCCCAAACCGACTCCATCCCGTTCGTGTGAACCGGGCCACGGCTGTACTCGCCAGCCGAATGTGCCACAGTGTCATGGTCAAAGAACAATCCGCCGATACCGGAGTAACCGGAAGCCTCGTCAGTCATGATCTGAGAACCAATCTCAACGTGCTCTATAATCGCGCCCTGCAAGGCTTCCTTGTCCGTATTGGCGACCGGATGAGCGATTACCCTACCGCCACGCTCCCTGAGCCCCACAACGGCAACCTTGCCGACCGAGCCCCGGCCTGCGTTCAGCTTTTTGTGCTCATGCTTGTTCGCTTCCTTGCCGCCAAAGAAAGCCTCATCAACTTCGACAATTCCTTGGAGCTTTGCGAGTTCCGTGCCACAAGCCTCACGAAGACGATGGAGCATGAACCAGGCGGATTTTTGCTGTACGCCTATCTCTTTGGCGAGTTGCATCGAACTGATTCCCTTGCGGGCAGTGACGAGCAAGTACATGGCATAGAGCCATTTGTGAAGGGGAATGTGGGACCGCTCGAAAATGGTCCCGGTGCGGATCGTGAAGTCAAGCTGACACTTGTTGCAGCGGTGAAAGCCAGCCTTGCGGGGCGTTATGCGATCCTGACCGGCACAGGTTGGGCATGTGACGCCTTTGGGCCAGAGACGGCTCTCAAGGTAAGTTCGTGCCGTCTCTTCGTCTGGGAACATTTGGAAAAGCTGAAAGGTGCTGATGGTCGAACGGCTCATATAGACTCCCTAGTTTCATCTGAAGAGTGGGGTAAGTCCCAACGTAGGACGGAAACAGCACTCAGATTGGCCGTGCACAATTCGCACTTATCGTGGTGTCCGGGGTGCCCTGCGCTGTCCACAGCTTCCGAGAGTTTCATCAGAGCATCCTTCAGGTTCTCTTCCTTGCTATTCACTATCCGTCCAGCAAGCTCCAAGGCCACCGCCTTCATCTGCTCGTATGGCATAAGTACCAAACGCGGATTCTGTTCGCAAACCTTGTCAACCGCCTTGCTGAGAAGGTTTTGTGGGCGAGAGTCGTATTCCATTTCATGCCGCCTTTCCGTGATTAGCTCCCCCGCATTGGCACTCGCAATCGTGACCTTTTGCCGCCATGCAACGAGCACCGCATTTGTGGAGCTTCGGTTGATTACCGTAGAAGATAACCCGTTCGGCGACATGTATTTTGCCGCAGTTAGGGCAGGTTCCGAGAGCAAACAACTGGCAATCACGAACCATCTTTTCTCCTTGCACTATCGGGCGACCGATCAATCTCTCGAAGTCATTCTTTCTGTCTGCATACCCAGGGTTAGAAAGAAGAACCGCCTCGCCGTTGCAGGAACCGAAATACTTTGTGTTTGCCATGTCAACTCCTCTGATGTTTCTAAGGTAGTTGATTCCCGCACTAATGTCAAGAATAAAATGAGGAAATCTTGTGGATCAGGGAGTAAAATACATAATTCCCCTGAAATAATCCGTATGCCTTCTGGATAAAGATCTGTCCGTTGCTCAGAGTGGCTTGCGCATCGTCATCTCCCGGCACGGGGTTGTTCTGGAACTGCGCAAAACCGGTCACGATGCCGTTGACGGACAGTTTGCCGAACGGTCCAGCATCAAAGGTCGCCGGCGGCAGCCATTGCAGCGGACCCGTGAGAACGAATGTTGAAAGTGGAGCCGGAGCAGG
>PLGM01000115.1:2302-3624 GCA_003139795.1 Acidobacteriaceae bacterium
ACACGGGGTTCTCCCAAGACACCGAGCTGGCGGCCTGTGATGTGCTGCGCAACGAGCTGGCGGACGCGGTCTTCGTCGATGCCTCGGGCTTTGGCGACGCGGGGAACCTGGAAGAAGGCGGCATCGGGGGTGATGTCGGGATCGAGTCCGGAGGCGGAAGTGGTGACCAGATCGATGGGCACNNCGGCCATTGATTGCAGCAAGCGATACGGTTTCATATACATCGACACTGTTCCTTCCAAAAAGTGATGCTTGTTGTATGACAAAGATGAATTCAGCTAAAACGGAGACAAGAAACGCAGCCTCTCCGGCGCAATCTCCCAACCTGCGAAGCCCTTCGATGAAGCGGTTTACTTTGCCAACCCATCCAGCGCCAGATTCAAATCCAGCACGTTTACACGGGGTTCTCCCAAGACACCNNTGGTGACCAGATCGATGGGCACGGGCTTGCCGGGGTTCTCCTTGGACAGTTGGTCGATGGAGCCCTGGATGCGAGTCACTAGAGCCTTGTTGGATTGAGCCAGGTTGGAGCCACCGGAGGCGGTGGCGTCATAGCCGTTGCCCGCCGCCGAGGGCCGGGGATGGAAGTACTTGTCGGAGGTGAAGCTCTGGGCGATCAGCTCGGAGCCGACGACCTGGCCATCCTTGAGCTTGATGAGGCTTCCCGCAGCTTTGTGCGGAAAGATCATAGCGGCGACGCCAGTGACGAACAGTGGATAACCCAGGCCCAACAGAACCGTCGTAACGATGGTAAAGAGAATGGAAGTCTTCCACACGGAATGCACAGTAAATCTCCTTGGGGCCGGATGCGGCCCCCATGCTTATGCCAAGTGCAAGGCGACCAAGAACATGTCGATAGCCTTGATGCCGATGAAGGGCACGATGATTCCGCCCACGCCGTAGATCAGCAAGTTGTTGCGCAGCAGACTATGGGCCGACTGGGGCACGTACTTGACGCCCTTGAGGGCCAGCGGGATAAGGGCCACGATGATGACCGCGTTGAAGATGACCGCCGAGAGAATGGCCGACTGGGGCGAGTGCAGGTACATGATGTTGAGCACGCCCAGCACCGGGAAGACGCCGGCAAACATGGCGGGAATGATGGCGAAGTACTTGGCCACGTCGTTGGCGATCGAGAAGGTGGTCAGCGCGCCGCGCGTCATCAGCAACTGCTTGCCGATCTGGACAATTTCAATCAGCTTTGTCGGGTTCGAATCCAGATCGACCATGTTGCCCGCCTCTTTGGCGGCCTGGGTGCCGGAGTTCATCGCCACGCCCACGTCGGCCTGGGCCAGCGCGGGCGCGTCGTTGGTGCCGTCGCC
>PLGM01000167.1 GCA_003139795.1 Acidobacteriaceae bacterium
CCGGCCACCTTGAAGTCCATATCGCCGTAGTGGTCTTCCGCGCCGGCAATATCGGTGAGGATGGCGTAGTCCTCGCCCTCCTTCACCAGGCCCATGGCTACGCCGGCCACCGCTCCCTTGAGGGCGATACCGGCGTCAAAGAGCGCCAGACTGGCGCCGCAAACCGTAGCCATCGAGGAGGAGCCGTTGGACTCGAGAATGTCGGAGACGATGCGGATGGTGTAAGGCGACTCTTCGGGGCTGGGCAGAACCGCGGTGATGGCCCGCTCCGCCAATGCTCCGTGGCCGATCTCGCGCCGGCCTGTGCCGGTCATGCGGCCGGTCTCGCCCACGCAGAAGGGCGGGAAGTTGTAGTGGAGCATGAAGGGTTTCTTCTTCTCGCCTTCATAGCTCTCCAGTCGCTGGCCGTCGTCGGTAGTGCCCAGCGTGGCCGTGACCAAAGCCTGCGTCTCGCCACGAGTAAACAAAGCCGAGCCGTGTACACGGGGCAGAACGCTGGTCTCGATGGTGATTTGGCGAATCTGATCGAATTCGCGGCGGTCGGGCCGGATGCGCTCGTGGGTCACCTGCTCGCGGAAGATCCGTTCACGCAGGTGCTCATAATAGTGTGCCAGCTTCTTCTTGGCTGCGGGATCGTCGGCGGGCAGGTCAGCGGCAAGCTCGTCCTTGATCTGTTTGACCAGGGCGTAGCTTTCGGTCTTGCCGTGAGTCTTGGTGTCCAGCGCATCCTTGAGCCGCTCCTCGACCTTGGCCTTGAGTTCCGCATAGTAGGCCTCATCGAACTCCGGCGCGGTAAATGCCCGCTTGGGCTTGCCGGCCACGGCAACAAGTTCGTCAATGGCGGCGACGATCTTCTTGATTTCCCCGTGGGCAAACTCGATAGCTGCCAGGATGACCTCTTCGGTCTCCTCCTTGGCGCCCGACTCGATCATCACGATGCCGTCCTTGTGGCCGACGACCATGATGTTGACCGTTGTGGCGGAGCGCTCCGCATAGGTGGGATTGGCAACGAACTCGCCGTCCACGCGGCCAACCCGGACAGCGCCAACCGTGGCGCTGAAGGGAATGTCGGAGAGCGCCAGGGCGCAAGCGGCGGCATTGATGCCCACCACGTCAGGGTCGTTCTCCTTGTCGGCGGAGAAGACCAATGCGATCACCTGGGTCTCGTTCCGGAAACCATCAGGGAATAACGGGCGGATGGGACGGTCGATCTGCCGGCAGGTCAGAACTTCTTTTTCACTGGGCCGGCCTTCGCGCTTGATGAAGCCGCCGGGAATGCGCCCGCCGGCATAAGTGTACTCGCGGTAATCCACGGTGAGGGGAAAGAAGTCGATACCTTCCCTGGGGTCGGGGGATGCCACCGCGGTTGCCAGAACAACGGTTTCGCCCGTGGTGACCAGTGCGGCGCCAGAGGCTTGCTTGGCCATGCGGCCGGTCTCAAAGACCAGCCGTTTGCCGCCGGCAAGCTCGACGGCTACTTCATGCTTGGTAGACATAGAGTCCTCTTTTCGTTTTGTTCGCTTGGGAAACTTGTAGGGGGAAGGCGCCGGAGGGCGCGTGAAAGGCGGCGAAGGGCTTGGCCGTAAACAGGACGCGCGCAAGACAGTGGGCCATGCGCGAGGGAGCGGATTCTCCCGGCCTCTGTGCGAGTCTCGCCGCAGGGGCCGCGCTCAGCCGATAGCTGTGCGCCGTCCCTGGCAGCGGTTCAAGGTCGCCAGGTACACCATGGTCCCAGGTTCTGGGTAGAACGGGGGCCGTGACCAATACTCGGTCTGGGCGCTTCCGGGTCAAGGTTTGCTTTCCGTTTACTTGCGGATACCGAGTTTGCCGATCACGTCGCGATAGCGGTCGGAATCGTGCGCCTTCAGGTAATCCAGCAGACGGCGGCGCTTGCTGACCAGCATCAACAGGCCACGCCGGGAAGCATGGTCCTTTTTGTGGGTTTTGAAGTGCTCGGTCAGCTCGCCAATCCGCTCACTCAGAATCGCAATCTGAACCTCCGGCGAACCGGTGTCCGTATCGTGAGTGCGGAAGCGCTCAATCAGTGTTGTTTTCTTAGCAGTCGCCAGCACGGCGTGTGTTACTCCTCTTGTTTTCTCAGGTCCACTCTCAAGTGTCTATAGTGAGATTACCATGAATAAGCGGCCCGGCGCCATTTGCCGGCCAATCCGAACCCGGATGCAAGCCCGTCCCGCTCAGCGCGCGCCGAAGCGGGAGAGCCGGTTGTCGAACTGCTCCCGGATGACCGTCCGTATGCCCCAATTCCCTGAGCGGCGCCGCTACTGCTCCGGCGCCAGCCAATAATTCGCCCGGGCCACGATCCGGGCCCCGTAGTCCTGCGCCGTCCCGACCCGGATGGCGTGCAGGCCGGGGGTGGGGTCGGAGGGGCTGAAGGTGATCAGATACCGGTTGCGCGCGTGCTTGGCCCCATCCACCACCCGCTGTTCGAACGCCTTGTCGCCGGTGAAGGTGGTGTACTCCCCGCCGCTCATGTGGGCAACCTCTTTGGACACGTTCTTCTTGAACGCCTGCACAAGCATGATGAGCGGCGAGATCATGTTCAAGGTGCGTTCGTCGCCCGAGTCCTTCATATCATGGAGCAATTCGGCGCGCGAGGGAGAAAACGACACGCTCAGCACCAGCACGTCGGACCGGCCGATTTTCTTGATCAACTGTTCCGGTTTGGTGTGCTTGCTGCCGTGGTCGCGCTCTTCGCTGACCAGGAGCAGAACGCGGCGATACTCCTTGGGCTCGGACTCCAGCAGATCGACGGCATAGCTGACCGTATCCAGAATCGCGTCGCCGCCATTGCCGGGCTGGAGGTGCTTGAGGGCCTCGCCAACCTCCTCGCTGGAGTGCGTGTAGTCGCGAATCAGGTGCGGCCTGGAGTCGAAGCCCACCAACGCCGCCTGGCTCCGGCCGTCGGAGAGAAACAGATCGAGCAGCGGGCCGAGCTTGGCCAGCTTGGCGAACTCCAGCGCGCTCACGCCGCCCTCCTCGACCGCCACCACCAGCGAAACCGGCGCCGTATCCATCTCCTCCTGGACGCGAATCTTTTGCGGGACGCCGTTGTCTTCGAGCACAAAATCGTCCGGTTTGAGGCCGTACACAACGTCGCCGTCGCGCTTCTCCACCAGCGTGGGCACCAGCACCTCGTTCGCGGTTACGCGCAGGGTCGGAGTTTCGTGGTGCGCGCTGGGCAGCGGCTGCGGAGGCTCGATCGGGGGCAACTGCTGCGCCCCGGCGGCCGCACCCGTCACCAGGAACGCGGAGAGCGCAAGGCGCGCCAGACGGGATAATCCGAATCTCATGCGAGAAAAAACTCCGGTACGAGGGAATAGGGAACAGGGAATAGGGAACAGCAATCCGTTCGCAAACTAAGTGCAATGAGCGAGTCGAACAGCGACAAATTCCCTTGACGCGCCGCCAGAGTTTGCAATGCTTCCACCTGTTCCCTGATTCACGCCCGCTTGCGTACTTCGCGGTCCAGCCGATTCGTCCAGGCGAGAAAACTCAACAGTTCCCAGCGCGAGGCCCAGACAAAACTCATAATCTTCCTTGCCGTCAGCGTTTCGGCCCGCTGCCCGGAGTAAGTCTCCACCCGCCAGCGCAAATACTCGCTCCGCCACGGAGCCAGCCGATGACCGCGGGTTGCATTCCAGATGAATCGGATAGGCGCGAGCAATGTGTGTCCTTTGGCATCAAGTATAGATGGCCCTGCCGCCGGCGCGGCGGCAAGCCAGGCGTCGAGGCAGGGCAAACGCACCATAGCAGCTATATGCAGTGCCGCGTAGAACGCTTGAGATGGGGAGATGGAGACTCCCCTGAAGCATTTTGCGGAAATGAAGGATCCTCGTCTTCCGCGCACGCGCCGTCATTTGCTGACCGACATCGTGTTGATCGCCATCGCGGCCATCTTGAGCGGGGCCGAGGGCTGGGACGACATGGAACGCTACGGCAAGGCCAAGCGGGAGTGGCTGAAGAGCTTTCTGGCGCTGCCGCACGGCATCCCCTCGCACGACACCTTCAACCGTGTCTTTCAGGTCCTGGACCCGGCCGAGTTGGAAAAGCATTTTCTGGATTGGGTGAGCGCCATTGCCCGGCAAACCCAGGGCGAAGTGGTGGCCATCGACGGCAAGAGCTTGCGCGGCACGGCAGGCAGCGAAGGCAAGCCAATTGTGCACATGGTTTCGGCCTGGGCCAGCGCCAACAACCTGGTGCTCGGCCAGCGCAAAACCGAGGCCAAGTCGAATGAGATCACGGCGATTCCCGAACTGCTGCGCGTCTTGGAACTCACGGGCACCACGGTGACCATCGATGCCATGGGCTGCCAGAAGCAGATCGCCCGCCAGATCATCGAGCAAAAGGGTGATTATGTATTGGCCGTCAAGGAGAACCAACCCTCGCTTCTAGCCGACCTGAAGGACTCTTTCAAAATGCTCCCGGCGGTTGAGGTGGACGAGCAGATCGACTGCGGACATGGGCGCGTGGAAACACGCCGCTGCTCGGTCTTGGGCGACCTGAGCCTGGTTGACAACACACAAAACTGGGCCTCGCTGCGCTCGCTCGTGCGCATCGAGGCCACGCGCTATCACAAGGCCACTGGCAAGCAGGAACACGAGACGCGCTACTACATTGCCAGCCTGGAGCCCGATGCCGTGCGGCTGAATGCAGCCATCCGCCAGCACTGGGGGATCGAAAACAAGCTGCACTGGGTGCCGGACGTGACCTTCGGCGAGGATCAAAGCCGCAAACGCGCCGGAAATGCCGCCCAGAACTTCTCCCTGCTGATCCGTATCGCCCTCAACCTGATCCGGAAAGACAAGTCCAGCAAAGGCAGCATCCGCGGCAAACGCCTGCAAGCCGCTTGGGATGATGGTTTCCTCTGGCAACTGCTGGCGGAGGGAAAATCATGATGCGTTTGCCCTGGGCGTCGAGGCAAGCAGCGGAAATCTGGCGAGATCGCGGAGTGGGTGCGCGGCCATGTACCTCGCCGCATGGCCTGGGTTCCCGTGAGCCCTCCGCTTAAGGTTGCAGCTTGCTGAACAGGCTATTCGAAGTCGAATCGAGCTGCGAGATCACATCTTCGAGCGCCGTTTGCTGCGTTTCGGAGAGGGAAAGCTGCGTGGAAACCTGCGCCACATCGGCCTGCATCAGGTTGGTCTGCGCGCTGGTCAGCTGAGTACCCTGGTTGGTCACGGCGTCGGAGGCGGCCGTGAGCTGGGTAATGGAGTTGTCGATGGTCACGCGCTGCTGGGAAACGTAGCCCAGGGCCGTACTCAACGCCTGCGTATCGCTCACGGCCTGGGTGGTATTCACGGTGCCGCTCGAATAGTCGGCCACCAGGCTGTTCAAGGCGCCAAAGACGCTGTTCGATCCGGAGCCCAGGAAGATCTGGTCGCCCAGCACGTTCAACTGGATCTTCTGACCATTGGGCGTCTCAAGATAGTTGACGTCCTCGTCCCCGCTGTAGGTGGTTACAGCCGGAGATGTCCCCGTGGCGGTCGGGGTCGCGAACGGGGTCGCGGAGGTCTGTCCGCCGGCGAAAATGTACTGGCCCTGGTAACTGGTGTTGGCCAGCGACTCAACCTCGTCGAGAATGCCGGAGATCTGATTGCCAATGGACTTCACGTCACTGGAGTTCATGGTGCCGTTGTTGGCGCTGGTGGCCAGTGAAATGGCCTGCGTGAGTTGCGAGACCACGCTGCCCAGCGTCGAATCGGCCACCTGCAGCTGTCCCGTAACCAGGTTCGAGCTTTGCGTGAAGGAATCGTCCTGCTGAATCTGGTTGAGCAGCAGCACATTCTCGCCCGAGGCCACCGGATTCTGGCTCAGCGACGTGATGCTCACGCCGCTCGACAGCTCAGCCGTCAACTGCTGCTCGTTGGCCTGGGCCTGGTCCAGCGAACCCACCAGATTCGTGACATAACTCGGATCCACCCGCATTCGATTCCTCCACCAGCCGGAATAGCTCTTCTGCCGGGCGCCGTCCCCGTCTGCGCCTGGGCTGCCTGGGCCGCCTTAGGAGACCGTTGTCTGTTCTCCCAGATTCAATGCCGAGGCCATGATGGTGTTCAGCATCGTAAAAACCTGCGAAGCAGCCTGGTAGCTGCTCTGCAACGTGGACATCGCCGCCGCTTCATCGTTGAGATTGACGCTGGAAAGCGCATTGTTCTGGGTCTGCAACTGCGTGACCGAGGCATTCTGCGCCGTATTCTCCGCCTGCACGCCGGAGACGGTCGCACCCAGCGTGGAGACGAAGTCCGAGTAGAAGTCGGTCGGCGTCTCGCCATTGTTTACGCCCGCTGATCCGTTCTGGCTTTGTGCCGATTGCGCGGAGGGCGTTGCGGCCTGCGTGATGTTCGCCGCGCCGTTGGCGGCATACAGGCCCCAATCGAGGTTCAACGCCGCCGCTCCGTCGGAGAGACCGGAGAAGGTTATACCGCTCAAATTCGCGGCCGGGCTGATCAGGGCGCCGTTCCCGTTGAAGGTAAGTGTTCCCGTCGCATTTGCCGCAACCGGGTCTGCGATCACGTTGCCTGCGGTCGCGGTAGCACCGCTGATGGTCAATACGCCACCGGTGTTCGTTACGGTGACACCGATGATTCCTGCCGCCGTCAGTTGGGCATCCAGCGCCGCCACGTAACCGGTCGCCGGTGGGCCGGCGCTGCCAACGGCCTCGTCGGTGACAACCACTGGGGCGACGATGGTTGCCGTGCCGCCGCCTGTACTCCCGGTAATGGTCAGATTCGTTCCGGGGTCCACCGTCTCTCCCGGGCCGAAGCTGTAACTCACCTGGTTGGCAACGCTTGTGTCCGCCGTCAGAGTATCCGGAACGGAGATGCTGTAACCCCACGTGTTGGCGCCCTCGTTGGTGTAAGTCACTGTAGCGTTGTAGCTCTTGCCCAGCGAGTCATAGATTTGAACACTGCCGCTCGTGGTGCCGTTCAACGGGGTCGCCGAACTCAGGTTTTGAGTCATGCTGAAGGACGTTGTCGCGATTGGCTGCAGCAGCGGTTCATTGGCCAGATTCGCCATGGCTACAGCATTCGAATTGTCCCCTGTTCCCTGACCCAGGCCTGCGGCTGCAATCTGGTTGGGGTCAGTCATCACCACGCTCATCGACGTCGCGCTGCCGGCAACCGCGGCCGGTTGGCTGAAGATGTTCAGGGGACTGGCGGCTGTGCCGCTTACTCCATCCAGATCGGTTCCCCCGTTGTTCAGCGCGTTCACGTTCGTGGAGATGCTATAGGCCAGTTGGTCGAGCGAACTGAGCGCGCTCGGAATGTCCTGATTCCGCGCCGTCAAATAGCCCCCTAGTTCGCCCCCGCCCGAGGCCAACTGCGAGGTTATGTCTGTATTCCCCACAAAGAAGTGAGTTGCGCCATCCACCGACCCGCTGGTCAATTGGAAACTCGACCCTTCGGAAACCAGCAACTGGCCGGAGGTGGTGGTAAGCGCGAGGCCGTTGTTCCCGGTCGAAATCTGGTTGATGCCGATCAACTGGCTGAGCTGGCTCACATCCTCATCGCGCTGGTCTTCGAGCGTGCCCGCATCGGCATCGGGCGAGGTGGATTGAATCTGCTGGTTCAACTGGGCGATGGCGCCGGTCAGCGAGTTCACCTGACTGGTTACACCGGCCGCCTCCTGGCCCAGGCCCGAGCTCTGGGAGTTCAGGCTGGCCGCGGCATTGGAAATGTCGCCGGCCAGCGTGGTCGCCGAGGAAAGCACCTCCTCGCGCAGCGAATTATCCGTGGGATTGGCCTCCAGCGACGCGAAGGAGTTGAAAAAACTGGTGATGTCGCTGCCGATGTCTCCCGCCGTCGAACTGGACGAACCCGAGTCCGGCGTGAACAGGGCCTGCACGTTGTCGAGAGCCGTCAGCCGCACACTCGAAGCCGAGGCCAACTGCTGCTGTTGGTCCAGCCGTTCCTCCAGCACGCTATCCCGCCGCGAGGTGGCCCCCGTCTCCGTTACCCCATCGCCATACGAGACTCCGTTGATTTCGACCGGCGAGTTCTCCTGCCAGTTAGGCGTCTCCGTCGTGTAGCCGGGAGTGTTGGCGTTGGCCACATTGTTGGCCACGATGCTCAGGGCCGACTGATCGGCGTCCAGAGCCCCCGAAATCAGGCTGAATGCGGAATTAATTGTCCCCATGCCCGCTCTCCGTCCGCGTCCATCCCCGCCCCTGCGGTTCGCCGTACTCCAACCGCCCCGCGCGCAAGTCCCGCAAGCGATTCATCACATTCAGATTGGCCCGCGTCGCCTCGAGCACCCTGGCAAATATCGCGATGTCCCCCACGGATTCCCTGGCCTGGCGGCCCAGTAAAGCCCGCTCCACGGCGTCCGCCCGCGCAAGATCCTGAGTCAGCGCCTGGCACGACAGCGCCAGCTCCTCCAACCGCTCCGCATCCAGACGAGCCAGCGCCCGCGAGGCCTCCACCACCAGTTCCCTCAGCTCCGGATGCTCCTGGCGCTCCTCAGACTCCTGCATGGCCCGCTTTCCTTTCGTTGCTGCCGGGCTGCTCTCCATTCCAATGCATTTCCGCCCTTCCAAGCGGTGCAATGCGGGCGTTCACCCTCCGCGGCGAAAGCCCCCCAACTCTGGCTCAACCCTGTCCCACCCGACCCAAACTTACCCCATCCAACGCAGCCCCGTCCCCCACCTAACCCAGCCCGGGATTACTGTTCGCCGCCCAGCATGGCATCCACCATCTTGGACGCCACCGCCGAGGCCGGCACGTTGTAGGTTCCCGCTGCCAGCGCCGCCTGAACGGCGGTCACCTTGTCCGTGCGCACATCGGAATCGGCCGCCGTCAGAGAAACCTCGCTCCCCGCGCTGCTCAAGGTAGCCCGATCGCTGGTCAGAGCGCTCCCGTTGGCTGCAGTACTGCTCCTGGTCTGCGGCGCAGAGGGTGCTGCCGGTGTTGCACCCAAAAGCGACTTCAATCCATCAAGACTGTTGCGAATGTCCATACGCATTACTCCTTAAGCGGTGTATCGGCAGGTCTCCTAATCACTGTAGTCATTCAGGAGCCTTGATGACGGTATTGCCGTGCAAATTTCCGGTTACCGGACCAGTTCCATTCTGGTTACCAGAATGGGAAAGTTCCTGCACAATGCGGCTGGCAATCCCAAACCCTCCGTGCTCGCTCAGCGCCCTTCCCAAAGCCTCGGACGCAAACTCCTTGAGCGCCCCGCCGGAATCGGAGTCGTCATCCGCGTCCTCCTCCGCCCCCGTAAGCGAACCGCCGCGAGTCATCGGCTCCATCAACTCCTTCATCATCTGCGCCTCGAACTCGTGCGCCGCCCGCACCAGTCTCGGTTGTGGTGTGGTTGCGCTTGCTGTTCCGGCTGCCGCCGTTGTTGCCGCTACCGTTTGCATCCCCGTCCCTCCATCCATGGACTCCCCTCACAGGACTTCCAGGTCGGCCTCCAGCGCGCCGGCCTCCTTCATGGCCTGCAGAATCGAAATCACATCGCGCGCCCCTGCTCCCGTCCGCTGCAATTCCTGGACCAGATCCTCCACCGTCGCTCCCTCTTTCAAATCGATCCGGTTTACCGGCTTGTCCTGGGCCTGCACCGTGGTCTGCTCGACCACCGCGGTGGTTCCCGGGGAAAGGGCGTTGGGCTGCGACACTTTGGTCTCGGAGATCACATTCACGCTCAACCCCCCGTGCAGGATAGAAACCGGCTGCAGGCGAACCGTGCCCCCGATGACCACCGTCCCGGTGCGCTCGTTCACCACCACGCGAGCCCGCGGATAAACCTCCACTTCGACGGCCTCCACACGGTCCAGCAGCGCCGCCATATCCTCACCCGGCGTGGCGGCAATCTCCACCCGCCGGCTGTCTGCGGCGTGCGCGCGGGCCGAGCCCAGGGCATGATCGATGGCCTCGGCCATCCGTTCGGCGGTGTGGAAATCGGCGTCGTTCAACACCACGCTGACCGTGTGCATCTGCGCGAGGTCGAATGGTACCGGCCGCTCCACCAGCGCCCCGCCCGGAATGCGCGCGGTGGTCGGGTGGTTGACCTGCTTGCTGTTGCCTCCCCCCGTGGCCATGTAACCGCCCAGCACCAGAGCCCCCTGGGCCTGGGCGTAGATCTGTCCGTCCGGTCCGTAGAGCGGAGTCATCAACAGAATGCCCCCCTCGAGCGTACGTGCATCTCCGGCCGAGGAGACGGTGATATCCATCTTGTAGCCGGGCCGGCTGAAGGGCGGAAGCGTAGCCACCACAAAGACCGCGGCCATGTTCTTTACCTGCATGTTGCTGGCGCTGTTGGAGCCGGTCTGGGGTACGGTGATGCCCATCCGCTCCAGAGCCGAAACCAGCGTCTGCGCCGGAAACACCGTCTGCGAGCTGTCCCCGGTGCCGTGCAATCCCACCACCAGCCCATAGCCTACCAGCTGGTTGTCCCGAATCCCTTCGATGGTGGCTACGTCCTTGACTCGCGCCTTTTGCGACGCGGGCTCGGCATGGACCAGCGCCGATGCCAGCAGCAGCGCCGCAGCCAACGTCACCCTCCACCGCAAGGATGTGTCCCATTGCCTCTGCACCGTTCTCTCTGTCGTCATGCGCATCGATGATACCCGCCGAACTCCCCCATCCGGCCCTCCCGGCACTGCGACTCAGCCACGCCCTTCTCCAGATCCCGAACCCTAACCCCTTGTCCCTAATCCCCAGTCCCTGCCTCTAGAACACCAGCAGCCTCTCCAGAAAGTGCACCAGCGGGTTCTGCCTATAGGTGGAGTCGTTGACGATGCCCTTGCCGGTCACCTCCAGCTCAAGATCGGTCATGGCCGTCGACAGCACCTGATTCTGCGAGCTGACGTCCTCCGGACGCACCAGGCCGCGCAGCTTGATCAGCTGCGTCTGCTGCGAGAAGGTCAATTGCCGCGTGGCCTGCACCACCAGCATCCCATTGGGCAGCACATCCACCACCTCGCCCCCAAACGTGGTCGCGAGGCTGGAGTTGGTCGTGCTCTGCCCTTGCGCCGTAAGGCCCGAGGCAGCGGTCATCCCCACCAGGTTCTGCAGGGCGTTCGAGGCCTTCAGAGCGCCGAACAGCGAGGTCAGGCCGGAGTTGGCGTTCGAAGCCCTGGAGTTCTTCACCTGCCCGTCGGTCGAGGCTGCCAGGCTCTCGGTCACCACGATCGAGACCACGTCGTGCAGCCGGACCGCCTTGGCGTCGGTGCCCAGCCGCACCAGCCGGCCCTCCGGGCTCCAGATCGAGCCCGCCGTCTTCACCTCCGCCGCCTGTTGTGCCCGCACCCTCTCGATGTAAGCGTGCAGAGCTTCCTCGGGCGGGGTCGGCTTGGTGGTCGGCACAAAGGGAATCTTCTTCTTGTCCAGAGCGCGAACGGGCGTGCCGGCCAGCAGAGCAATCCATACAGAGAGAAGCAGAGCACAAAGGACTCTCGAATTCATGGCCCTACTCCCTTCTCTGGTTGCAGGGATGCGCGGCCCGGCGCCAGGGCCACGGCCCGCACCACCCTGCCGCCGATCCTCAGCCGCGCGTCGAGGGGAGATCCAATCTCCGCCGGGCCCAGGGCAACCGCCTCCAGCCGCGCCTCGACCACCGCCGTATTCTCTTCGACGATCAGGCGCTCCCCGGCGCGAATGACCGGGCGAAGCTCCGCCGGGGACGGCTCCACCCCCGCCATGTCCCGCCGGGCCCCTGTGCGGACGCCTGCAACCAGCACCAGGCGGCCCGGCCCACCCGGATGGCTGCGATCGCGCATCAGCAGCCAGCGGCCCCCGGTGTGGGGATCGTCGATCTCGCGAACCACCTCGCCGTCCATCTGCGCTGGAGCTGAAGCCGCCCCGGACGAGGAAGCCAGAACGCGAGGGCCGGAGCCGGCCGGAGCTGCCGGCACTTGGCCCTGGGCTGCGGACAGCGACGCAAAAACCAGCACAGCCGTGCTCCAGCGCATTTTCCGTTCCGTCCGCATTTTGTCCCGCACCTCCATTTGTTCACCTGTCTCTTTATTCTTAGTGGGTCATATTATTGACCTGAGAGTACATATCGTCGGCAGCCTTGATGACCTTGGAGTTCGATTCGTAGGCCCGCTGCGCCAGCACCATCTGCACAAACATGGTCACCACGTCCACGTTCGAGTTCTCCAGGTACCCCTGTTGCAGCGTGCCTAACCCCTCCGTTCCGCCAGGGTTGCCCGTTACCGGGTTCCCGGAGCTGAGGGTGGTCTCTAACAGATTCGAGCCCATGCTCTCAAGGCCCCCGGGGTTGGGAAAGGTGGCCAGCTGCAGTTGGCCCAACTGCGAGGGGTTCTGCTGCCCCGGTAGGGTCGCGTTCACCACCCCGTACTGGGTGATGGTGACCGCCGTCGCATTGGCGGGAATGGTGATGGTGGGAATGATCGGGTCGCCGTCGGTGGTCACGATGGTCCCCTGGTTGTTCAATTGAAACTGGCCGGCGCGGGTGTAGGCGATGGTTCCGTCGGGCCGCTGCACCTGAAAGAATCCGGAGCCCTCGATTGCCACATCCAGCGGGTTCGAGGTCTGGTTCAGCGACCCCTGGGTCATGATCACCTCGGTGGCCGCCGATTTGGTGCCCAACCCGATCTGCAGCCCCGCCGAGACCGTGGACTGGCTCTGCGCCGCCCCCGGCGTCACCAGATTCTGATAGACCATGTCCTGGAACTCCAGGCGCAGCTGGCGAAATCCGGTGGTCGAGGAGTTGGCCAGGTTGTTGGCGATGGTGTCCAGGTTCAGCTGCTGCGCGCTCATGCCGCTGGCGGCGGTGTACAAGGCTCGAATCATCACGGCTCCTTTTCAGATCTCAGTTGTCAACGGTCGGTTGTCAGACAAGCCCGGATCTCCGCCAATCAGTTCCCGATTCCTTCTCGCGGACCGCGCATTGCCGATCAACATCTGCCGATCTCTGACCACTGACTTCCGATCACTACAACTGACTACTGACAACTGACTACTGACAACTGAAACTCATACCCTCGGCAGATCCTCGCTGGCGATCTTGTTGAACTCGGTGTGAAAGACGGTGAGCGCCTTCTGCATCATCTCCGCTTCGCGCTGAACTAGGATCAGATTCAGCGACCCGGGGATCACGCCCTGGTTGGCGGTCTCGATGGCGCCCTGGCGGACCGCGCCTTTGGTTGAAAGCGAGGCCGCCACTCCCTCGGGCGCGACATAGCGGTTGGCGCCCTCGGGGGTCAACTGCGCGCCTGGCGGAAAGGTGAAAACCCCCACCGTAGCCACCACGCCGCCAGCCACCGAAACCACGCCATCCACACCCACCGTCACCTCGCCCGGCGGAACGGGAATCGGCTGACCGGTGGTGGACAGCACCGGATCGCCCGCCGCTGTAACCAGTTGTCCGCCGGGTGCCCGGTGGAAGCCGCCGTCGCGGGTGTAACGGAGCCCGTTCGGGGTCTGAATCTGGAAAAATCCCTCGCCCTCAATGGCCAGATCCAGTGCATTGCCGGTCTGCTCCAGTGCGCCCTGGCCCAGGTTGAGCCGGTCGCCGCCCAGAAGGCCAAAGTTGTTAACCGTCCGCCCCAACTGCGAGTCCGCGCCGTCCGGTCCCAGCAGCACCGAGCGGAAGTACTCCTGTTCGGCCCGGTAGCCGGGGGTCTGCGCATTGGCCAGATTGGTGGCCGCGATATCTAGTGCCTGAGTGCGCGCCACCAGTCCCGTCAGCGCCGCGTAGTATCCACTGTCCATTGAAGCCGCCCCCTGCAGAGAAGGAGCAGTGCAGGTAGGGGACCGGAAAGAAGGGAGCAGGGATTAGAGCAAGATCAGAATGATGGGAAATGAGGAGACGATGGAAGTCGAAAAGGACGGGAACGTAGCCACGGTTGGGAGCCCGGTTTCTCTGGGAAGGCGCCGCGAGCCGCCGTCGGGGATGGCGGCGGTTTGCTCGCTGGCCCGGAGAAGTTCCCCCGGCGGATGAGCAGGTGGCCAAGCGGCAAGTCGCCGGGCGGCTTTACCTTGGCCGCGCCGGAGATGCGCGCAGGTCCCCGCTCGCCCCAGGTTGCCGGAGGTTTACTGCAAACCATCGCAGATGATGGTCACTTCGAAAGTGGCCTCCCCGAACCGGTAGGTGTGGTTCAGCTTGAACTCGGGGGCCTGGACGTGGAGGTTGTAATCCCTGCCGGTGATGACGGCCGGAACCGATAGCCCGCAGTTGGCGGCCAGGTCCGGCACCTTGCCCTTCCACGCTCCGGCCAGCATGTTGCAGATCTCCCCGATGGCATCCTTGACGGTGTCGTCGAGCTCTTCAAACTCCATGCCCGTCATGTGCGCGGCAATCTTCATGGCCGCCGAGCTGCCACTCTTGAAGAGGCAGGCGCCGCTCAATAGCCCGCCAAAGCCCACCACGGCAGTGACCGACTCCGGCTCGATGATCGCCGGCCCTGAGTCACGCAGGCAGTTGACCCCCAGCATCAGTTGAAAGACCTCTTCCACACTCGCATCCAGGTTCCGCGGATCGGAGACCAGTTGCACGGATTCACGCAGCGAGACCGCCATCGTACGCTCCATTTCGTCGGCGCCGCCCCCTCGCGCTCGCGCGATGGCGGCATTACGCACACCGTTCAACAACACGTTGATCCCTTCCGGCTACGCCGCATCCACCAACGGCAGTACCCGCTCCTTCACCTGTTCGGCCGTGAACGGCTTGCGGATGTACCCCTGCGCGCCAGCCAGGATGGCCTGCTTAACGTGCTCCTCGCTGGACTCGGTGGTGATCATCACCACCGGAACCCCGGGGGCCAGGTTCTGCGCCCGGATCTGGCGCAGAAACTCCAGGCCATCCATCGAGGGCATGTTGATATCGGAGAGAATCAGGTCTACCTGCTTGGCCTTCAGCTGGTCCAACCCTTCGGTGCCGCTGCCGGCCTCGTATACCACCAGCGGATCAAGGCCCGCCTGGCGGAGCGAACGCTCCACAATCTTGCGCATCACCGAGGAATCGTCGACGATCAGGGTTCGAATTTCACGCATGCCCAGGCTCCTCTCAAGTGTCTATCGGCTCTCCATCGGGATTCATGAGACGGGTTTCGCTTCCTCGGCTCTTTACGCTCGCCCACGAGCGGTTCTCCCGCTGCCGGCATTCCCCATCGCTCCCGCCGTGTGGCTTTTTCCTTAACCGGGGTTCCAGCCCGCTGCGGCGGCCTCTTCGCTGCCGGGGGCCGATGGAGCAACCACCTTGCGCGCAGCCGGAAACACCCGACCAACGAAAAAGCCGCCTTAGCACGCGCCGATCGAACCGATCAGATCGTGAACCGAACCGGCCTCCGGCAGCGGTTCGGCCGGGGCGCGCAACCACATCCTCAGCCACAGGCAGTCGTGCACCCTGACCAGTTGCGCCTCGACCGGCCGCGTCCTCTCGATGGCCTTCGAAAGCGCCAGCACCGCAGCTTGCTCGGAGGCAGCTTCGATCAGCTCTACGGGTGGAAACCGCGCGCTCAACATGCGCGTATGCGCCGGCCTGAACCGCGATCCCTCGACCAAGCCACTCTCCACGCGGAGCCCCGTCATGCGCTCGACAGCCAGGGCCAGCACCGGGTCCAGGCAGTCTTCAAATCCCAGGTAAAGAAGCTTGCCCGCGGCCACGCGCAGGGGCAACGCCCCAAAAGCATCGACGAACAGCCGCGGCAGAAGAACGGTCAGCGCCTCGGCGTCGTGAAACTCCATCGGCAGCACCGGACAGCTCCATTGCAGGCCCAGCGCCCTGGTGACCAACTGCTCGCTCACACCCTGCTGGCGCACCAGCCAGTGGCCCAGCCGGCCGCCTCCGGCCTGCTTCTGCGCTTCCAGCCCCTTGCGCAACTGGGCTGAGGTGATCCAGCCCTGCTCGAGCATCATCAGGCCGAGCGGAATCCGGTGACGGTGGCTCTCCGGCGCTCTGCCCCGGCCGTCCAGTTCGCGGCGCACCGCCGCGGCGACCCGGGCCCCCGTGCAGGCGGCCGAGCAGTTCCAGCCGCCTTCAAAGACCGGTGCCGAACGGCTGCGCCAGAGATGCAGCCAGCCCGAGCCACAGCCGGGATTGGCGCAGGTTTCCAGCAGGCTCAGCCGCGCCCCTTGCGGTCCATGCCGCCCGGTGTCGCGCGAAGTCCCCTCGAACGCGGCATCGGCCAGCAAGCGGTTCGCGAAGATCGCCTCGCGGGCCGCCGGATGCTCCCCGGCCGGCTCCCTGGTCAGAATAGGCATCGGATGCTCTCCAGTCGCTTTCTTGGCGTGGCTACCTCGGTCACCCGCAGGCCGAAGTTGCCGTTCACCACCACCACCTCGCCGCGGGCCACGATCTTGTCGCCCACGATCAGGTCCACAGGGTCGGCTACATGGCGGTCCAACTGCACCACGTCCCCCGGTCCCAGGTCGAGAATCTCGCTCAGCGGCATCTCCCGGCAGCCAAAACGCAACGCGGCCTCGAGCTCGACATCGAGCAGCAGTTCGAATCCCGGGCTCACCGCTGGCGGGGGCGCCGGTGCGGCTTCTGCGGCCTTGGTCGGCTGCGGGGCGCGCACCTCGTCGCGAACCAGAATCGTCCAGGCGCGATCCCCCGACTGCAACTGAAAGGCGCGCGAGACCTTGCTTTCCTGAGAGATCTCTTCGAACTTCTCCACCCGGCACTTGTTTCCGGTCTGGGCCAGCAGCTCGCCCACTGCGGAATCGGCCACCTCGCGCAGCAGCTCACCCCACCCCGCCTTCTGGTCCATCCCCTCGCCCACCAGCGGCGACTCCAGAATGGCGCCGTCGAGCACCACGGCGAAACGCCCTTGCTGGTCGCCGCAGAGGGTGGCGGCAAAGCCAAAGGAATCTGCCGCCAGCGGCTTGGGCAGCCCTTCGACCAGTTCCGGCTCTCCGGCCAGTGCCTGCGAAAACAGGGCCGTGGCCGCGCCGATCCAACATTCCAGATACGTCTTCATCCCTTAGCCTCGCCGATGCGGCGCTCGATGCGGGCGCCGCGATGCAGTCCCTGGCGGATGGCCTGCGCTTCAGACATTGGCTGGCCGCCCACCTGCCAGACGGGCAGCGTGTTGGCAGGCAGATCGAGGCGCAGGACCATTCCCGGCTCCAGGTTCTCGATCATGCTCGCCGCCAGGCGCACCGTGGGCAGTTGCAGGGAGCCGCCGAAGCGAATGCGTCGCGCCGCGGCCTCCATCCGCGCCCTGGTCTCGCCGGCGTGGCGGCGGCGCCGTCCCCAGTCCGAGGTCAGCCGGCGCAGGATGGTATTGGCCACCACCGCCGGGAAGGCCAGGTTGAGCAGACCCGAGCTGTGCGGCATGCGAATCTCAAAGCTCAGGCAAAGCGTCTTTTCGGTGACCGACATGATGCGCGCCACCTGGGTCTGCATCTGGCGGCGCTCGAAGTTGAAACTCAGGCCCACCGGCTGCCAGGCCGCGGTCAGCTCGCGGCAGATGATCTCGACCACCGAGCCCAGGATCGATTCCTCGATGTCGGTGAGCTCGCGCAGGAGCCCATCCTTGCCCTCGCCCCCCAGCAGCAGGTCGATCACCGGCGGGGCCAGGGCCAGGTCCAGTTGCAGCACCGAGAGTGCCCCCAGCGGCTCCAGGCGCACCGAGGCCACATAGCTGATCTCCGGGATGCGCAGCAGAAACTCGTTGAACTGGATCTGCTCGGCCGACACCAGGTTGACCTGAAAGCGGGTGCGCAGCCAAGCCGCCAGGTTGTGGGTCAGATTGCGCGCGAACAGGTCGTTCAACATGCTGATGGCGCGCAACTGGTCGGTCGAAATCTGCCCCGCCGAGGAGAAGTTGTAGGGTACGACCCGGGCCCGCACCTCGGGCCGCTGAGCGTCCGGCGCCGCGCTGCGCGCAGCTTCAAAAAGGGCGTCGATCTCGTTCTGCTTGAGCGTCTTTTCCATCAGCCCTTCTCCCTCCGCATCGGCTCGAATTCATCGCTTCCAGTCCGCGGTCCCGTTCTCGGCCTCAACCCGCTTCGCGGCGCCCCCGCTCCGGCGCCTTGCGCCTGCCGGGCCGGTCAAAGGCCCCGCGCGCCGCCAGATCCTTGAGCGCCGCGCGGAGATGCACCACGGCCGAGGCATGGACCTGCGAGACCCGGGACTCGACCACCCCCAGCGCCAGCCCGATCTCGCGCATGGTCATCTCCTCGTAGTAATAAAGGGTCATTACCAGCCGCTCCCGGTCGGGCAGATGGGCAATGGCCTCCCCGAGCCGGTCTTCGAGTTCGCCCCGCAGGCAGCGGAAAAGCGGATCCTCCTCGGGGCGGCCGGGCACATAGGCCAGCTCCTCCTCGCCCGAATCCTCGTTGCGCTCCATGTGCAGCGTGCCGATCTCCAGTCCCTTCAGGTCGCCCAGCAACTGCTGGTATTCCTCCAGGCCCAGATCCATCTCGGCTGCCACCTCGGCCTCGCCCGGCGCGTGGCCCATCCTTGCCGTCAGCACCCGGATGGCCTCCTCGACCGCCCGGCCCTTGCGGCGCAACTCGCGCGGACTCCAGTCCAGCGTCCTCAGGCTGTCCAGGATCGCTCCCCGGATGCGGAACTGAGCGTAACTTCGGAACTGCACCTTCTTGGCCGGGTCAAACTTGGCGAAGGCGTCCATCAACCCCACTACCCCGGCCGAGACCAGGTCCTCAATGTCCACATGCTGGGGGAGCCGCTCGTGAATGCGGCGGGCCAGAAACCGCACGATCGGCAAGTGCTCGAGCAGGACCCGCTCCTGTTCGCCGGTCAGCCCCGGGACAGCGGCTGCGGCGGGCGGATACCCGCCTCCTGCCATGCCCCGGCCCACCGCTCTCTGGTTCCCAGCCGCGGCCGCCGTTTCGATTCCCATCGCACACCTCTTCACCGCGGCGCCAACCCGCGACCGCTCCCGCTTCCCGCCAGGACTTCAGCGCACCGTTCCTACCGGGCGCAAACGAACCTCGGGAGGAATCTCCCCGGCAGCCACCACGGCCAGGCGGGGTAAAACCGGCTCCAGCCAGCGCTTGACGTGATAACGCGCCGGACTGGGACAAAGGAGCACGGGGAGGGCCGCGGCGGAGGTGGCGCCGATAAGTTGCCTCACAGAATCGGCGAGACGCCGCACCAGCGGCGTGGCCGGGGTTCCGGCAGGGGCCAAAAGACGCTGGCCGGTCTCGGGCGCGAGGGTGGTGAGAATCTCCTCCTCGAGCGCCGCGTCCAGCAGCAGGACCGGCAACTGGCCTTCGCCGTCCAGCAGGGGGTGCACCAGCCGCCGTCCCAGCGCCTGGCGCGCGGCCTCGACCAGGGCCACCAGGTTCTTGTTCACCGGCGCGGCCTCCAGCAGCGCCTCGAGAATCGCGCCCAGATCGCGGATCGAGACCCGCTCGCGCAACAGTTGTTCGAGCACCCGGCCCACTTCGCCCAGGCTCAGCAGCTTGGGCACCAGTTCCTCCAGCAGCTTGGGATGGCTCTCGTTGAGCGTGTCCATCAGCCGCTTGGTCTCCGCCCGGCCCAGCAACTCCCAGGCGTGGCGGCGGATAAGTTCGCCCAGGTGGGTGGTGATGACCGTGACGGCGTCGACCACCGAGTAGCCGGCGGCGATGGCCTGGTCCTCGAGCGCCGGGCCGATCCAGATGGCCGGCACCCCGAAGGCTGGCTCCCGCGTCTCCTTGCCGGCCAGCGGGCGCCGGCCCGGGTCACCGGAGACGGCCAGCAACTGCGTTCCTTCGGTCTGCCAGCGGCCGATCTCGAGGCCGCGGAGCGAGAACAGGTACTCGCGGGGCCGCAGGCGCAAATTGTCCGAGATATGCACGGGGGGGACCAGAAAGCCCATCTCGGAGGAAAGATGGCGGCGCAGGGAGCGCACCCGGCTCAACAATTGCCCGCCCTGCTTCTCATCGACCAGCGGAATCAGCTGGAAGCCGATCTCGAGAGTCAGCTCCTCCAGGCGCAGCAGTTGCGCCAGGTCGGAGCTCTGGGCCTCGCCGGCCTTTTTCTTCTCGCCCACGCCCAGCTCGGCCGGCGTAGCCAGAAGGGCGCGGGCCGAGACGCGGCGTCCGCCCCAGAAGAGCGCCGCCGCCACGGACAGGAACGCCAGCTTGGGCAGCCCCGGAATCAGGCACATGGCCCCCGAAACCAGGCTGGCCAGGTAAAGAGTGCCCGGCTTGGCAAGCAGTTGCTGACGGATTTCGCTCCCCAGCAATCCCGCTGAATTGGCCCTGGTCAGGGTGATGCCCCCGGCAATCGACACCAGCAGCGAGGGGATCAGGGTGACCAGCCCATCGCCCACCGTCAGCACCGTGTAGGTGCGCGCGGCTTCGGAGAGCTCGACGCCCTGCTGCAGGGTCCCGATCAGCAGGCCGGCAACAATATTGATGGCGGTAATCAAGATCGTCGCCAGCGAGTCCCTCTGATTGAAGCGCGCCGCGCCGTCCATGGCCCCGTAGAACTCGGCCTCGCGGGCGATCGCCTGGCGGCGCCGCCGGGCCTCGGCCTCGTCGATCAGCCCGGCGTTCATGTCGGCGTCGATGGCCATCTGCTTGCCCGGCAGAGCGTCCAGGGTGAAGCGGGCGGTGACCTCGGCGGTACGCACGGCCCCGTGCGATACCACCAAAAATTGGATGGCGATCAGGGCCAGGAATAGTACGAAGCCGACCACGTAGTTGCCGCCCACCACGAACTGTCCGAAGGCCTCGATGACCTTGCCGGCGGCCGCGGTGCCCTCCGATCCGTGCAGAAGAATGCGGCGGCTGGAAGCGATGTTCAGGGCCAGCCGGAACAGAGTCAGCAACAGCAGCAGGGTGGGAAAAACGCTCAGTTCGACGGCGCGGCGGATCTGCACCGCGGACAGGAAGACGATGATCGAGGCGGCCATCGACAGCGCCAGCAGAAAGTCCAGGCCGGCGGCCGGCAGCGGCACCAGCATGACGAAGATCACGCTGATGGCGGCCAGGGGCAGCAGGTGCTCGCGCACCCTCTGCCAGATGGACTGCGCAGGCAGGAAACCGGCGGCCATAGCGGTGGTGCTCATTGCGGACCTCCTCCCAGGGGTGAGGCGCCCGGGGGTCGACTGCCGGACGCGGGCCGAGCGGCCTGGGCCTGCGCCCTGGCGCGGGCGGCGGTCTCGCGGGCGCGGCGCTCCCTGAGCTCAGCCTCGACCCGCTGGCGGTAGAGATAGGCCAGAATGGCGGCTACCGCGGCGTAGAGATCGACCGGAATCGGCTGGCCCACCTCCACCGAGCGGTAGAGCGAGCGGGCCAGCGGGGGATTCTCGATGATCGGCACCCCGGCCCAGCGGGCCTCGGCCTTGATCTCCTCGGCCAGCAGGTTGCGGCCCTTGGCCACCACCTTGGGCGCCTCCATGGTGCTGAAGTCGAAGCCCAGGGCCACGGCATAGTGGGTGGGGTTGGTGAATACCACGGCCGCGCGCGAGACGTCGGCCTTTACCCGACGGCGGCGCATCTGGCGCTGCAGGCCGCGGATGCGGCCGCGGATCTGCGGATTGCCCTCGGTCTCCTTCATCTCCTCGCGCATGTCCTGGCGGCTCATCCTCAGCCGCGACTCGCGGCTCTGCCACTCGACAAGGTAGTCGATGGCCGACCAGCCGAAGAGCAGCCATGCGGCGGCCAGCAGAAGGCCGTAGACATCGGAGCCGAGCAGCTCCAGCCGGGCGGTCGAGAACGGAGGGATGGTCAACTGCCGGCCGATGCGCTGCACGGCAAAGACCGCCAGCAGGCCGGCGGGAAGGAGCGACTTCGCCAGCCGGGATGCGGCGCGCAGCGAGAAGAGGTTCTTGATGTTGGTGGCCGGGTTGATGCGGTCCGGCTTGAAGCCCACCGCACCGGCGTAGAAGTTGATTCCCCCGGTCTGCAGAACCCCCACCCCGAGAGCGGCCGCGGTCACCGCCGCCATCACCACGGCCGGCGGTCCGAGAACCTCCAGCGCCAGGCGGCGCACGGCATAGAGCGTGGGCTCGATCTCGGCCGGCTCCCAGCGGTCTGGACGCCCAAGATCGAGAAAGGCCGCGAACGTCGTCCGCCAGGCCACCAGCAGCCGGCTGCCAAGGACTCCCAGCACCATCACCCCCGCCAGGGTTCCGGCCGCAGCCGACAACTCGCGGCTGTGCAGCACATCGCCTTCCTTGCGGGCCTTCTCGCGGCGATGCTGGGTGGCCTGTTCGGTGCGCTCTCCGGGCATCGGCTATCCTCCCAGACCCAGACCGGGATGCAGGCCCGCAACGTGGCCGGCGGGAGCGATCAGCCGCTCGGCCAGGTCCAGCAGGCCCGCAAAGCGCGCCTCGATGAAGCGCGGCCACAGGGCCAGCGAGCCGGCCAGCAGTGCAAAGCCGGTCAGGGTCTTCAGCGGCACGGTCAGCGAGATGACCGGCAATTGCGGGCTGAGCTTGCCCAGCAGAGCCACGGCAACCTCTACCAGAAGGGTTGCGGCCAGCACCGGCGCGGCCAACTCGACGGCGGCCAGGAAGATGCCGGCGGCGGCGCGCACGATGGTGAGCGCGGTGACCGGCGCCAAGGCGTAGCTGCCCAAAGGCGCCACGCGGAAACTGCGCACCATGGAGGCTAAGATGATCCGGTCCAGTCCGGCCGCAATCACCACCAGGGTGCCCATCAGTTGAAACAGGTCGCCCAGCAGCGGCGTCTGGATGGCCGAAGCCGGGTCCAGCAGATTGACCAGCGAGAAGCTGAACTGGAGGCCGGCGATCTGCCCGGCAAACAGGAGCATCTCATTCAGAAGCGTGAGCGCCAGGCCGTAGACCAGGCCCACGGCGAGCTCGCCCAACAGGGCGGAGAAGTTGATCGATACCTGGGCGCTGGGCAGCGCCGCCACCAGCGGAGCCAGCAGAAAGGCCACCGCCCCCACAAAGACCGCCTTGGTGCGAACGGGGAGCGCCGTCGAGGAGAAAAAGGGGGCAAAGGCCACCATCCCGCTCACCCGCACCAGGACCAGCGTCATGGCGCTCAGAAAGCTCGTCCACTCCAACTGGTTTCCATGGGGCATCGGCGTCATCTTCCTTTAGCCTCTAGCGGCTAGCTTCCAGCTTCCAGCTTTGGGCTGATCTCCCGTAAATCTAGTGAGGCAACCCATCCTGAATCCGCTCGGGCGCGACGAACCTATGCGCCAGTTCCAACTTCATTTGCATCTCCCAACTCCAGCTGCAAGCTGGAGGCTGGAAGCCAATAGCTGCACTCGCTAGCCCAGATAGCGGTGGAAATCGGTCAGCAACAGCCGCGTATAGGCCGCCATGCGGCCCAGGAACCAGGGCATTCCAACCAGCAGGATCAGGGCCACCGCCGCCAGCCTGGGGACGCTGGTCAGCGACTGCTCCTGCAGGCTGGTCAGGGTCTGGATCAGGCTCAACAGAAAACTCAAAAGCGCCGCGGCAATCAGCAGAGGCGCGGCCAGAATCATGGCCTCCTTCATCAGCTGGCGAAGCAGTTCGGCTACCAGGTCGGGCGTCATCGGCATTCCCTCAAAAGCTCTTCAACAGCGAGTTGGCCAGCAGGTTCCAGCCGTCCACCATCACAAACAGCAGAATCTTCAACGGCGTCGAAACCACCACCGGCGGCAACTGGAACATGCCGATCGAGGTGGTGATCGAGGCCGTCACCATGTCGATAAGGAGAAAGGGGAGAAAGAGCACCGCGCCGATCGAGAACCCGGCCTTCAGCTCGGAGAGAATGTAGGCCGGTACCACCACCCGCATGGGCAGGTCGTCGGGCGTATTGGGGCGCGGAATCTGCCCCGCCGCGGTAAACAGGGCCAGGTCTTTTTCCCGTGCGTAGCGCAGCAGGAAGTGCTTCACCGGCTGGGCGCCGCGATCAATCGCCTCCCATCCCGTCAACTGTCCGGCGCGGTAGGGTTCAACCGCCTGCTGGTCCACCTGGTTGAGCACCGGGGTCATCAGAAACCAGGTCATCATCAGCGCCAGGCCCAGCAGGGTGGGGTTCGAAGGCGCGGTTTGCGTGCCCAGAGCCTGGCGCAGGAAATGAAAGACCACCAGCAGGCGCACCAGCGGCGTCATGGCCATCAGAATCGCGGGCAGCAGCGTGATCAGCGTTAGAGCAAAGACAATCGTCCAGGGGGTGGAATCCGAGGGGTGAAGCCGCTGCGTGAGATCGGGCAACAGAGGCGCGGGCGCCGCGGCTGCCGCTCGCGTCACAACCCACAGGCCTAGCATGAGACCCTCGCCGCCCGATCTGCGGCCGGACGATCTGCGGCGTGTCCGTTCCCGGTGGGGCGACGCGCGAGGTTCGCACGCGCCGGCGCATCGAGCGCATAGAAGGCCGGCGCGCCCTCGGGCGAGGTGGCCACCAGGAACCGCCGGCCGTCCGCCTCCACCAGGGCCAGGGACTGCCGCGGCGCCAGCGCGATGCGTTCGAGAACGGCCAGCCGTGGCGGCGCGCGCCGCGTGCCGCGCAGCCTTTCCAGCAACCACCCCGCAAGCCCGCCCCGCGGAACCGTTGCCCATGCCGCTCTCCCGTCCGCTTTCCCGATCATTCTTCCGGCCCCTCTCCCGCTTCCGCTCGCCGACAAAACCATCCCGGACCGATCAGGCCAGCCGGGTTAATCGCACCGCCATCTGCGTATCGATGACCTCGAACTCGCTCCAGGCCAGTTGCACGTCGCCCGAGGCCAGCGGCACATCCTCTCCATGCCCCCAGCCGGACTCGATCACCTGGCCCGGCTCGAGGGCCAGAAGGTTGCGCACCCGAAACTCCCGCACCGGGACCGACACATCGAGCTCCACCGGCAACCGCGCCACCGGCGGGCTGAGCACAATGGCTTCGCCTTCCTCCAGCTGGTGGGGCGACGGCACCAGCGCCTGTTCGGCGGCCATCTCGGCCGCCGCAGCCGGCTCTGGCGTGTGCGGCTGCTCGCTTGCCGGCGGCGGCAGTGGATGTGCGGTAGCCATGTGCCTGGAAAGCAGGCAGAAATGTGACCAGAAGCGGAACAGATGGATTGGAAAAGGTTAAAGAATGGTCCCCGCAACTCGTCTCCGGTTGCGCCGCATCTTACAGGCAAGTCTCATCGCTGCTACACTGGAAGTTGATTGCAATTTGCGGTTTTTCCGGCCCCCAGCGCGCCCAAAAGCCGTCTCGAATCGAGGTCGAAGACTATGCCGGAACAGAATGGGAACAAGGGCTTTGCAGCAACCAGCCTGCGCCTGAAGGTGGGACTTGCAGAGATGCTCAAAGGCGGCGTCATCATGGACGTGATGAGCGTGGAGCAGGCGCGCATTGCCGAGCAGGCCGGCGCTACCTCGGTAATGGCCTTGGAGCGCGTGCCGGCCATGATCCGCGCCGAAGGCGGCGTAGCCCGCATGGCCACGCCCAGCCTGATCAAGCAGATCATCCAGGCGGTCTCCATTCCGGTCATGGCCAAGGCCCGCATCGGCCACTTCGCCGAAGCCCAGATCCTGCAAGAGCTGGGTGTGGATTTCATCGACGAAAGCGAGGTCCTGACCCCCGCCGACGAGGCCCATCATATCGACAAGCACGCCTTTGCAACCCCCTTCGTCTGCGGCGCGCGCAACCTGGGCGAGGCGCTCCGGCGCATTGCCGAGGGCGCGGCCATGATCCGGACAAAAGGAGAAGCGGGGACCGGCGACGTGGTCTATGCTGTCCGGCACATGCGGCAGATTACACGGGAGATGCGGGCACTGACCGTGCTCAGCGAGCAGGAGCTCTACGCCGCGGCCAAGGAGCACCAGGCCCCCTACGAACTGATCCGGATGGTCTCACAAACCGGCAAGCTGCCGGTGCCCAACTTCTCCGCCGGCGGCATCGCCACCCCCGCCGACGCGGCCCTCATGATGCAACTGGGCGCCGAAGCCATCTTTGTCGGCTCGGGAATCTTCATGAAGGAGCGAGCCACCCCGCTCGATGTCGAGAACGATCCCAAGGAGCGGGAAGAAGCCGTCAGCCGCGCCAAGGCCATCGTGATGGCAACCACCCACTACAACGACCCCAAGATTCTCGCCGAAGTCTCCGAGCAGGTCACCGGGACCATGAAGGGCTTGGCCGCCGCCGGGTTAGAAGAATCACAACTCCTCCAAACCCGCGGCTGGTAGCACCCGCGGTGCGGCCGACTGCCTATATCCGCTCAAGATCGACGAAAAGCGGGTCAAAGTCACCGAAAAGCAGTGCTCTTAGCGCCAAAAGGCCTGTTTTTTCGATGCTCTTGTTAACCATTAAGATAACAGGCCAACCTTGGACTCCTGCCTGGAAGTATTTGAGTCAAGGACGCTTACACTTCCTGGCGAACCGAAAATGCTCCCGGAATATGGGCATTTTAGGGGGAGAGGGTGGGTGGGGTGCTTCCCGAAAGCCCCTGCGGACCCTTGCCGGTTGGACCTGGCCCAGGTTTCAGGTTAGCAGGATGGCCGAAATGATCTGCAAAGACGGGCAAACCTGGCTCCAGGCGATCAAGCGCGTAGGGCGGACGACTGAGAAAGAGCCAGCCCCTTCGGCTCCGTTCTGGGCAGGCTCTCGTCGCGCCAGCATCCTACCTCCCATGTCTCAAAATCGAGACATGGGGCACCCATTTTCCTGCTGGTCAGCCCTGAGCCACCCGCCGGATAGTTTGTTCAGCAGGTCTATCTTCACAACCCCGTCCGAGACTGGTACCCATATCAGCAAAGTTCCTAATACAACGGGAGATCCCCC
>PLGM01000359.1:0-1693 GCA_003139795.1 Acidobacteriaceae bacterium
TACGAACTTTGGAAGGCCGGCGATCTGGAACATTTGAGCGTCTGCGACCGGCCAGGCTGGAAGCTGGAATCCGGGGTCTGCTACCCCAAGGCTGACGACGGCAAGCTGTATGGTTGGCGCGTTCGGTGATGCCGGACGTAAATCTGGTGCAACTCAACAAACGGGAAAGGTGAAAGGCTCATTATGGAATCGTCTCCGCGTTATCAACCATCTGCCGACAAGAAACCTGAAATTCGCGCCGAAGAGAAGTTGCTCCTGAGTCGGCGTGATGCTGCACAGGTTCTCTCCATCAGCCAGCGCGCGCTGGATTACCTGGTAGCGACTCGCCGCCTGCCGACTCGAAGAATTGGCGGACGTGTACTGATTCCGATGGCTGACCTGCGAAAGTACGCCCGCGCCGACCATCCAGAACCGATAGTGGGCTGATCGGGGTTGCTCGCGCGTGAGAATGCCCAAATCTGGATTGAGTCGTCTCGTGAACTGTTCTGCAATTTCGGCGAGTGGTCTTGTTATGTGTCAGTGCCGCTGTCCGAATAAACAGCCACTAAACAGCCACCATGCACATAAATACCTGTTGATAATGAACATAGTTATGTTTATAATCAGGTATAGCCGAAGGAGGACTCTTGTATGCCGCGTGGAGTATGGGAAAAAGTACCCGGCAGTGGAATTTGGTGGATTCATTATGTGGATGCCGAAGGGAAGCGCAGGCGGGAGAGGGCGGGCAGGAAATCAGATGCCATCAAGCTTTACGCGCAGCGCAAGGCAGATTCGATTGCAGGCAGGAAGTTGGCAAAGCCGCTTCGTCAGAGGGAACGACGGTTTCGGGAGTTGGCCGAGAACGCTCTAACCTACGCAAAGAAGCACAAGGCCAATCCTGCGGATGATGAGCAAAAGATCGGCGTCCTGATCCAGGAGTTCGGTGACCGCATTGCGGAGTCGCTGACGCAGCAGGAATTGACGAGCTTCCTTGACTCCCGGAACACCGGCCCCGCGACCTTCAACAGGTATCGAGCCACACTCTCGATGATCTACCGAGAGGCTATTCGCAATGGTTGGATCGAAAAGAATCCGGCCCGGCTTATGAAGGCAAAGAAGGAGCCAAACGGGCGTATTCGCTTCCTGAGCCAGGAGGAGGAGACGCGGCTTAGGAGAATCATCGACGAACTCTATCCGCACTTCCTGAACGAGTTCGAGGTTGCTGTCCATACCGGGATGCGCCGTTCGGAACAGTTCACGCTCGATTGGACCGAGGTGGACCTGGATGCCAAGAGAATTCACCTTCTCAAGACAAAGAATGGCTCCGACCGCGTCATCCCATTGAACTCGGTGGCCTTGGCTGCCTTGAAGCGGCAGCGCGAGATCTCCGGGGGTGCCAAGCGTGTCTTCATCACCACGGAAGGAAAGCCATTCATCAGGAAGGCCATTCGGGGATGGCTCGACGAGGCTTTGGTGAAGGCGAACATTCAGGATTTTAGCTGGCACTGTCTGAGGCATACATTTTGCAGCCGCCTGGTAATGGCCGGCGTCCCGTTGAAAACCTGCCAGGAACTCATGGGACACAAGACGATTCAAATGACGGCCCGGTACGCACATTTGTCCCCTGGGCACCTTCAGGACGCCATTGAACTGATCGCCGGTGGAAACGGCCACCGAACAGCCACCGACTAGCATATTGAAGCAACAGCCACCA
>PLGM01000359.1:1736-25468 GCA_003139795.1 Acidobacteriaceae bacterium
CTGCCACCTCTCCGCTTTGTTTTCAACTACTTATCCGGCTGTGGAAAACTCGCCGGAGCGCCGGTGTCAGTTCTGGTGTCAGTTTCAGTTCCGACTCCACTTGCGTAGAAGGAGTCCATGGCATCCACCGCTGCCTGGTTAACTTTCGGCACTAGATGAGAATACCGCATCGTCATTTGGATAGTCGAGTGCCCGACGTACTTGGCAACAGCCGCAAGCGGTACACCCCCCATCACCCAGCGGGAGCAGGACAGGCGGCGGTTGTCGTGCCAGTGGTAGTCGGCGATGCCGGCCTCCTTGAGATCCAGTCTGTTTTCGAGACGATGGCATTCACCGAGCGCAGGCTGTGCATGGGACCCTGGCAGCAGGCGAGCAGGTAAAAGATCGTGCCCGACATGAGGAACTTGAACGACACGTTATCGTTCAGTTGGCGCCATTGGCCCTTCATGGGGGCGATAAAGTTGTAGACCACGGCCCAGGCGAGAATGAGCAGCATAACCGAGAAGACGATGGAGATGGTCTGCAGCCATTGCGAGATCGGCCCGTGCAGCAGGTGGTGCGCGCCGGTCCACACATACACGAAAGCCAGCGACCAGAACCCCGGCTCCCCGCCATGCAAGGCTCCGTAGCGCCCGATTATCCTCACAGATTGGCGACCGTCTCCAGTCCTGACCGCAGTTCCGGCGCCTGAGAAGCCTGCGTCTTGCCGGGAAGCCAAGGCGGCACAGATATGGAATGCTCTCAGATTCTGAACGAGAGGGAGCTATACAGATTGCCATGGAAGGAGCCTGGAAGGTCACAAGGCAACCGCCCGAACCCGCGCGGCAAACGCTCCTCAGCTCTGCGGTGATCTGGAAAACCCTCAGCGCGTTTCGCGGAATCTTCCCAGGCCATGGCAGCGATCTCCCGCCGCTTCAGGACGAAATGGCTCCTGGGGCGGGCCCGCGGTCCACCACTTACGGGAAGATCTCCGCATCCTTCAGCGCCAGTCCGCTGCGATCTTTATCGGAAAGGATCGCCGTCTCCAGATCGATCGGCCACGGAATGGCCAGGTCCGGATCGTTCCACAGGATGGTTCGTTCCCCCGCGGGAGAGTAATAGTCCGTTACCTTGTAGGCGAAACCTACATTCTCGGTAAGGGCAAGAAATGCGTGCCCGAAACCCTCGGGAATCCATAACATTTCACCGGTTTCGGCTTTGAGTTCGACAGCAACATGTCTGGCAAATGTCGGCGAACTGCGGCGCAGGTCCACGGCAACATCAAACACCGCGCCATGTGTTACCCAGACCAGCTTCCCTTGCGGCTGGATAATCTGGTAATGAATGCCGCGCAGCACGTCTTTCTTCGAAAGCGAGAAGTTATCCTGCGGCCATGACAAAGGCAGGCCCGCCTCCGCCCAGCGGCGCTGATTGAATGTCTCACAGAATGCGCCGCGGCGATCCCGATAGATCGCCGCGGTCAGCACCAGAACTCCGGGCAACGATGTCTTTGTGATCTTCATGGCTGCACGGCCTTGGATGCGAAATGTGGCTCCCGAAGCAGGCCCAGCAGGTATTGCCCATATCCGCTCTTTATGACTGGCTGAGCAAGAGCCTCCAACTGCTCCGCCGTGATGAAACCCTGGCGATAGGCAATCTCTTCCGGGCAAGCTATGTTGAGGCCCTGGCGGCGTTCGATGGTGTGAACGAAAATCCCGGCCTCCAGCAAGGAATCGTGCGTGCCCGTATCCAACCAGGCCATGCCGCGGCTCATGATCTCAACATTCAGTTTTCCGGCTTCCAGGTAACGCCGGTTCAGATCCGTAATCTCCAGCTCTCCGCGAGCGGATGGCTTCAGCGACGAGGCGATGCTCACAACGTCTTTGTCGTAGAAATACAGCCCGGTAACTGCATACCGCGACTTAGGAATCCGCGGCTTCTCTTCCAGACTTATCGCACGTCCCTGGCTGTCGAACTCCACGACTCCGTAGCGCTGCGGATCTTCAACCGGATAAGCAAATACCGTGGCGCCCTCTTTGAGTTCCGCAGCCGTCTGAAGCTGGCGGGAAAACCCCTGCCCGTAAAAGATGTTATCTCCCAGAATCAGTGCGCTCGATTGGTCGCCGATAAACTCCCGGCCGATGAGGAAGGCCTGAGCCAGACCGTCGGGGCTGGGCTGGACGGCATAGCTGATGTCGATGCCCCAGTGCCGTCCGTCGCCCAGTAACTCGGCAAAGCGGCCCGTATCCTGGGGCGTGGAAATGATCAGAATGTCGCGCAAACCGGCCAGCATCAGCGTGCTGAGCGGATAGTAGATCATCGGCTTGTTGTATACCGCTAGAAGCTGCTTGGACACCACATGGGTCACGGGATAAAGACGCGTGCCCGATCCTCCCGCAAGTATAATCCCCTTCATAGCGCAACTCGCTTCGTATAGTTCTGTTTGATCCATTCCAGGTAAGCGCCAGTGCGGACACTTTCAACCCACGAGAAATGGTCGAGATACCAGCCAACGGTCTTGCGCAGCCCGCTTGCAAACTGTTCCGCGGGTTGCCATCCCAGTTCGCGAGAGAGTTTTCGAGCATCGATGGCGTAGCGCCGGTCATGTCCGGGCCGATCTTTGACAAAGGTGATCAGGTTCCTGCGCGGAACGGCTGCTTCGCGGGGACGCATCTCGTCCAGAAGATCGCAGATCATGGTGACCACCTCGATATTGGCGCGCTCGCTGTTGCCGCCGATGTTATACGTCTCCCCGATTCGGCCGTCCCGCAAAACGGCTCGTATCGCCGCGCAATGGTCCTCCACAAAGAGCCAGTCCCGCACGTTCCTTCCGTCGCCGTAAACAGGCAGCGGCCTTCCCTCCAGCGCGTTGAGAATCATCAGCGGGATGAGCTTCTCTGGAAATTGAAATGGCCCATAGTTGTTCGAGCAGTTGGTGGTAAGTACCGGCAAACCCCAGGTGTGGTGATACGCCCTTGCCAGGTGGTCTGAAGCCGCTTTGGAAGCCGCATAGGGACTGTTTGGAGCGTATGCCGTGGTCTCGGAAAAGGCGGCATCGTGCTCCCCCAGCGATCCGTAAACCTCGTCGGTGGAAACGTGCAGGAATCGGAATGCGCGGCGATCGGCTTCGCCGAGCCCCGACCAGTAGATCTTTGCCTGCTCCAGAAGAACAAACGTGCCCTGAACGTTGGTGCGGATGAACGCCTCGGGAGAGGCGATGGAGCGGTCCACATGGCTTTCCGCCGCAAAGTGAACAATGGCCCGGGGTTGATGCTTGCGCAGCAACGAACCTACAAGTTCCGCGTCGCATATGTCGCCGCGGGTGAGCAAATAACGCGCATCCCCCTCCAGCGAAGACAGATTGGCTGGGTTGCCCGCATAGGTCAAAAGGTCCAGGTTGATGACGGACGATCCCGGGGTCCCGATCCAGCCCAAGACAAAATTCGAGCCGATAAAACCTGCTCCGCCTGTGACCAGTATGGCATCCTGCATTTGGTCGCTCCGAGATAACAGTATAGGTCAGAGGGTCTCAAAACAGTTGCAGAGGGACGCAAGGGAGCTCTTTGCAAGCCTCGCCGGAGCGCCCCGCATCAACAATTCCCTCGTCCATGGGGCCGGGACGGAATCCCTGTTCAAGACCCATCGACTGAATGGCCCCATGATCCCGGCTCCCGGAGCACCCCGGCCGGCGCGGCGTTGAGCGTTCCGGCGCGGTTCGCTGCGGTTCCACCCGGCCCTGGATGGGAACTGCCGCAAACGGGATTCAGGCTCGGCTGCGAAAGGAACTTTCACAGAAAAGGGAGATTTTCGATATAGTAAAGAGGTCAGCTTAGTCCCATACACGGCCAGGCCTGCTCCGGCAAGCCTCTTCATGAAGGATCAGGGCGGTTTCCATCGAAAGGAATCGCGATGGGTTTGTGTCTTCGGGTCATGCAATGCATTCTGCACTGAAAACGGTTCATCGAAAAGGTTGCCATGCATACATCCAATCATCGTCTCCGCACTCCTCCACCGCAGGGTCTCTATCATCCACGGAATGAGCACGATGCCTGCGGCATGGGACTGGTCGCCAGCATTCCTGGCGTGAAAAGCCACGAGATTATCCGCAAGGGCATTGAGGTTCTCATCAACCTCACTCATCGCGGCGCGGCGGGTTGCGACCCGGAGACCGGCGATGGCGCAGGCATCCTGATTCAGATTCCGCACGTCTTTTTCGCCCGCGAGTGCGGAGAACTGGGGATACGGTTGCCTGAGCCGGGCGCCTATGGCGTGGCCATGGTCTTCCTGCCCGTGGAAAAGCATAGCCGCCTGCAGTGCGAAGGCGTGTTTGAGCGCATTGCGCAGCAGGAGGGACTGACCGTGCTCGGCTGGCGCGATACGCCGGTAAACGGCGATGCGATCGGCCGCGAAGCGCGTGCCTCGCAGCCCTACATCGAACAGTTCTTCGTGGGCCGGCCAAAGGGGTTGGACGAGGATGCCTTCGAGCGCCTGCTCTACCGCGTCCGCCGCCGCACCGAAAACGAGATTGCCGCCTCCGAAATCGAGGACAAGGACACCTTTTACGTCCCATCGTTTTCATGCCGCACCACCATCTACAAGGGTCTGATGCTGGCTCCGCAGATTGAAAAGTTCTACTTTGAGCTGGCCAATCCTCTCGTCACCAGCGCGCTCTGCCTGGTCCATCAGCGGTTCTCGACCAACACGTTTCCCAGTTGGAAGCTGGCGCATCCTTACCGCTATGTGGCGCACAACGGCGAAATCAACACCATCCGCGGCAACATCAGTTGGATGAGCGCGCGCCAGTCGATTCTGGAGAGTCCGCTGCACGGCGGCCAGATTAGCAAGCTGTATCCGGTCATCACGCCAGGCGGAAGCGACTCCGGTTCGCTGGACAACGCTGTGGAATTTCTTTTTCAGTCGGGCCGCTCGCTGCCCCACGTGATGGCCATGCTGATTCCCGAGGCCTGGTCCGGCAATCCCGACATGGACGAGGACAAGCGTGCCTTCTACGAGTACCACGCCTCGCTCATGGAACCGTGGGACGGTCCGGCGGCCATCGCCTTCACCGACGGCCGCGTCATCGGCGCTACGCTGGACCGCAACGGCCTGCGTCCCGGCCGCTACATCGTCACCAAGGACGATCTGGTGGTGCTGGCCTCAGAAGCCGGCGTTCTCGACGTGCCGCCCGAAGACGTGCGCAAGAAGGGCCGTCTGCAACCGGGCCGCATGTTCCTCGTCGATACCGTTCAAAAGCGCATCATCTCCGACGCCGAGATCAAGAAGCAACTGGCCGCACGCCAGCCTTACGCAACCTGGCTTCAGGAACAGCAGGTCACCCTCGATCATCTGCCTGAGCCTTCGCGGGTGATCGCCTCCAATCCCGAGACCCTGCTGCGCCGGCAGCGTGCCTACGGCTATACCGAGGAGGACCTGAAGGTGCTGCTTGGACCCATGGGCGCCAAAGGCGAGGAGCCGATCGGCTCCATGGGCACCGACGTCCCGCTGGCCTGTCTCTCCGATCGCCCCCAGCCGTTGTTCAACTACTTCAAGCAACTGTTTGCCCAGGTAACCAATCCACCCATCGATCCCATCCGCGAAGAGTTGGTCATGTCCCTGATCAGCTACATCGGCACCGAGCGCAACATCCTGGATGAGGCTCCGGAAAACTGCCACACGCTCAAGCTTCCGCATCCCATCCTCACCAACCGCGATCTGGAAAAGCTGCGCCGCGTCTCTTCCGGCGATCTGCTGGCCACCACCATCCCCGCGCTGTTCCGCGCTGAAGACGGCGAGGCCGGCCTCAGGCACTCGCTCGAAGATCTGAGCGCCCGCGCCGCCCACGCGGTGCACTCCGGCTATACCCTGCTCATCCTCTCCGACCGCGGCGTCGATCCCACCTATGCGCCCATTCCCAGCCTGCTGGCCATGGCCGCCGTGCACAACCGCCTGGTGCGCGAGAAGACCCGCACCCAGGTGGCGCTCATCATCGAGAGCGGCGAGCCCCGCGAGGTGATGCACTTTGCCCTGCTCATCGGCTACGGCGCCAGCGCCATCAATCCCTACCTGGCCATCGAAACCCTTCACGACCTCAAGCGGCGCGGCCTGCTGCCCCGCGAGATTTCCGCCGCCTATGCCGAGAAGAACTTCATCAAGGCCATTAACAAGGGCCTGCTGAAGACCTTCTCCAAAATGGGCATCAGCACACTGCAAAGCTATCGCGGCGCGCAGGTGTTTGAAGCCGTCGGCTTGAACCAGGCCCTGGTCCAGGCCTACTTCCCCGGCACCGCCTCGCGCATCGAGGGCGTGGGGCTCGAGGTGCTGGCCCGCGAGGCGCAACTCAAGCACACCTACGCCTTCCAGCCGCTCACCGAATCGGAGACCGATCTGGTCGTAGGCGGTCATTATCAGTACCGCGAGGGCGGCGAGTATCACTTGCTGAATCCGCTCACCATCACCAAGCTGCAGCACGCCGTGCGGCAGAACAATCCAACCACATTCCAGGAGTACACCGAGCTGCTGGACGAGCAGAATCGCAACCTCTGTACGCTGCGCGGCCTGCTCAAGCTCAAGTATGCCGACCATCCCATCCCCCTGGACGAAGTGGAGCCGGCCAAGGAAATCGTCAAGCGCTTCACCACCGGCGCCATGAGCTTCGGCTCCATCAGCAAGGAAGCGCACGAAACCCTGGCCATTGCCATGAACCGCATCGGGGGCATGTCCAATACCGGCGAGGGCGGAGAGGACGAAGAGCGCTTCCAACGCGACCCCAACGGCGATCTGCGCCGCAGCGCAGTGAAACAGGTGGCCAGCGGACGCTTCGGTGTGACCACCAACTACCTGGTCAACGCCGACGAGTTGCAGATCAAGATGGCGCAGGGCGCCAAGCCCGGCGAGGGCGGACAGTTGCCGGGTCACAAGGTCGATGAGATTATCGCCAGGACCCGCCATTCGATTCCCGGCGTGGGCCTGATCTCGCCGCCCCCCCACCACGACATCTACTCCATCGAAGATCTGGCGCAGTTGATCTACGACCTGAAGAACGTGAACCCGCAGGCGCGCATCGCCGTCAAGCTGGTCTCGGAAGTGGGGGTGGGCACCGTGGCTGCCGGAGTATCGAAAGCCCACGCCGACGTGGTGCTCATCTCCGGCGACACGGGCGGCACCGGCGCTTCGCCCCTCAGCTCCATCAAGCACGCGGGCCTCCCCTGGGAACTTGGCCTCGCCGAAACCCAGCAGGTGCTGCTCTTGAACGATCTTCGCAGTCGCATCCGGGTGCAGACCGACGGCAAGTTGCAGACCGGCCGCGACGTGGTGATCGCCGCATTGCTGGGCGCCGAAGAGTTCGGCTTCGCCACCACTCCACTCATCGCCATGGGCTGCATCATGATGCGCAAGTGCCACCTGAACACCTGCTCGGTGGGCATCGCCACCCAGGACCCGGTCCTGCGCGCGCGCTTCACCGGCCAGCCCGAGCACGTCATCAACTTCTTCTTCTTCATCGCCGAACAGATGCGCCAGTACATGGCCAACCTGGGCTTTCGCACCGTCGATGAAATGGTGGGCCGCGTGGACAAGATCGATGCTGCCGTGGCCGATACGCACTGGAAGGCCAAGGGCATCGATCTCTCCTCCATCCTCTACTCGCCCGCGCTGCCCTCGCGCGTGGCGCGGCATTGTGTGCAAGCCCAGGATCACGGTCTCGACAAGGCGCTCGATCACGCGCTCATCGCCAGGGCTGTTCCGGCGCTCGAGTCCAAAGCGCCAGTCACCGGCAGCTTTGCCATCCGCAACGTGCATCGCACCGTTGGCGCCATGCTGGGCGGCGAAATCGCCCGCCGCTACGGCTCGGCTGGATTGCCCGACGAGACCATCCACTTCCGCTTTCATGGCTCCGCCGGACAGAGCTTCGGCGCCTTCGTTCCCTCGGGCGTAACCCTCGAGCTCGAAGGCGACGCCAACGACTATGTCGGCAAAGGGCTCTCTGGCGGCCGCATCATCGCCTATCCGCCCAAGACCTCCAGCTTCCTGCCCGAGGAGAGCATCCTGGTGGGCAACGTGGTCCTCTATGGCGCGACCAGCGGCGAAGCCTTCTTCAACGGCATCGCCGGCGAACGCTTTGCCGTCCGCAACTCCGGCGCCACGGCGATGGTCGAAGGCGTGGGCGACCATGGCTGCGAGTACATGACCAATGGCACCGTGGTCGTGCTCGGCGCCACCGGGCGCAACTTCGCCGCCGGCATGAGCGGCGGACGCGCCTTTGTCTACGACGACCAGGGCGACTTCGCAACGCGCCGCTGCAACAAGGCCAGCGTCGATCTGGAACCGTTGGTCTCCGCCCAGGATGTGGATGAAGTGCGCGGCCTCCTTGAACGCCATCGCGAGCTGACCGGGAGCCCGCGTGCCGCCTGGATTCTGGAACACTGGCCCGAGGCGCAGGCGCGCTTCATCAAGGTCTTCCCCCACGAGTACAAGCGCGTCCTGGGCATTCCGCGCGCCGATGCGGTCTATATCTCCCCCAACCCCACAACTCCGTCGCCTCTGGAGGCGGCAGCAGAGGTGCAGCATGGGTAAGGACACAGGTTTTCTCGAAATTCAGCGCGAACAGCCCACCCGCCGCAGGGTCGAGGACCGGGTCCAGGACTGGTTCGAGATCTATGAGCCCTTCCCCGAGGAAAAGCAGCGCGAGCAGGGCGCACGCTGCATGGATTGCGGCGTGCCCTTCTGCCACACCGGCTGTCCGGTCAACAACCTGATCCCCGACTGGAACGACCTGGCCTACAACGGCCGCTGGGAGGCTGCCATCCGCCGCCTCCATGCCACCAACAACTTCCCCGAGTTCACCGGCCGCATCTGCCCGGCCCCCTGCGAAGCTGCCTGCGTGCTCGGCATCGACCAGCCGGCAGTCTCCATCAAGCTGATGGAGCGCTCGATCGTCGAGCGCGCCTGGGACGAAGGCTGGATTCATCCCGAGCCCCCCGAGCAGAACACCGGCAAGCGTGTGGCCATCGTGGGCAGCGGCCCTGCGGGCCTGGCCGCCGCGCAGCAGTTGCGCCGCGCCGGCCACTCCGTCACCGTCTATGAGAAAAGCGACCGCATCGGCGGCCTCCTGCGCTATGGAATCCCCAACTTCAAACTGGAAAAACACGTCCTCGACCGCCGCATCGAGCAGATGCGCGCCGAGGGCGTCACGCTGATCACCAACGCGCATGTGGGCGTGAATATACCTGTGGAAACCCTGACTGAACACTATGACGCCATCCTGCTGGCCGGCGGCTCCGAACAACCGCGCAACCTCAATATCCCCGGCCGCGAGCTCAAGGGCGTCCACTTCGCCATGGAGTTCCTGCCCCAGCAGAACCGCCGCTGCGAGGGCGATCTCGTCGACTCCTCCATTGCCATCCACGCCGAAGGCAAGCGCGTGGCGATCATCGGCGGCGGCGACACCGGCGCCGACTGCCTGGGCACGACCCACCGCCAGCACCCCATCAGCGTTCACCAGTTCGAGATCATGCCCAAGCCGCCCGAGCAGCGCGCCGCCTCTACTCCCTGGCCGCTGTGGCCCCTGCAGTTGCGCACCGAAGGCGCTCACGAAGAGGGCGGGATTCGCGACTGGAGCGTCAACAGCGTCCGCTTCACCGGCGACAAAAACGGTAACGTCAGGCAATTGCACCTGGTGCGCGTTGGCCCGCCGCCGTCCTTCGAGCCCATTCCCGGTTCCGAGTTCACCCTCGACGTCGATCTCGTTCTACTGGCCATGGGCTTCCTCGGCCCCGTCCGCTCGGGCATGATCGAGCAACTCGGCATCGCTCTCGACAGCCGCGGCAACGTCGCCGCCAACGCCAACTACATGACCTCCGTCGAAGGCATCTTTGCCGCCGGCGATATGCGCCGCGGCCAGTCCCTCGTTGTCTGGGCCATCGCGGAAGGACGCAAAGCCGCCGCCGCCATCGACAGTTATCTCGCCACGGAATCGGAATCGCTCCTGCAACGCCATCGCGCACTGGTATAAGATCCGCGCACTCTGCCGGGAATCTCTGGCGCCGACGCCAGGAGATTCCCGGCCAATCAGCCAGGCGATGGCCCCTATGGCAATTTCATGGTTGCTGCAATGGGACCCATGCATTCAAATAGCTTGTTTGTTTTGGGTTTCATGATTTGTTAAGCCGAAAGATCGGGTGAGAAGATGGGGATGAACCGACGGGACGTATTGCTTGGCGCTGCCAGGCTCACACCGGGGATAATAGCCGGGGCGGCGGCAATGAACGTGGAAGCGGAGACTCCGTCCGCCTCGGCAGGGTCAACACGCAAATTGAAGATAGTTGTAACAGGTGGGCATCCGGGCGATCCCGAATACGGTTGCGGGGGCACGATTGCACGATTTACAGCGCTTGGCCATGAGGTGGTCCTGCTTTATCTGAATAATGGCGCGTGGCCCCCTACTCCGGCGCCCACGCGCATTGCGGAAGCCACGAAGGCTTGCGAGATCCTGAAGGCGCGCCCGGTTTACGCGGGCCAGATCAATGGCCACGCCATCCTCGATAACGACCACTATGAGGCCTACCAGAAGATATTTGACGTCGAAAAACCCGATGCCGTCTTCAACCAGTGGCCCATCGATAATCACCGTGACCATCGCGCGATTTCCATGCTGACCTACGATGCCTGGAAGCAATCGGGACAGAGTTTCGCGCTGTATTACTACGAGGTTTCGGACGGAGAAGACACCCTGCAGTTCGCGCCAACTCACTTTGTGGACATTTCAGAGACTGAGCCCCTGAAGCGAGCTGCCTGCTACGCCCATGCCAGCCAGACTCCGGACCGCTATTACGAAATGCAGGATTCGGTTGCCAGGTTTCGCGGAGTCGAGAGCGGTTATAAGAGAGCCGAGGCTTTCATTCGCCAGATACAGGGTCCTTACGACATATTCCCAATGGCGGGCATACCCACTCGATAACATGGAAATAGAATCGGACGTTCCCGGACCGGCCGGCCGGGAGGAATCCAACCTTGCCGGAGTTGAGCTATCCGACGTCTGAACTGGCAGCTTTGATGTCATTCGTTCCTTTCACCGCGCGCTGGAGACGGAAAAGGTCGGGAATTCTCCAGTTTCCATCTAGAGTTACATAGCTCCGCTTGGAATTCCTGTAACTTGATCGGTAGACGATGCATCTTCGTATTCGGAGTGTGAAGCCTATATCCGCTGCTCCGAAACTGAGCAACATCGCCCAGATCCCTTCGGCGAAATTCCTTCCTGCCGCGCAATTGAATTCTGTGTTATCGTTGGTCTACTTCACGTACACTTTACCTTCGGGCGCAAGTACAAATCTTAAGACGACGCGCGTTACGGCTCTGGCTGCTGCACCACGCTGGCGGGCGGGGACGCCTGGGCGCACGTGGAAGGACAAGACAGAAACATGAGCATAAACGCGGCGCAGAATACACACGGGCCACAGCACATCCGACTTGACGAGATAGGCATGGAACGGCTCAATCCGCTGATCGACCGGCAGTTCGTCAGCGGCGAACGAGCCATGCTCGCGAGGATCGTCCTGCGAACAGGAGCTATAGTGCCGGAACATAGCCACGAAAATGAGCAGATCACCTACATTCTTGAAGGCGCGTTGAAGTTTATCGTGCAGGAGACAGAGATCCTGGTGCGTGCCGGAGAAGTGCTGGTGATTCCTTCACACGTACCGCACAGTGCGGAAGCCCTGGAAGATACAGTCGATCTGGACATCTTCTGCCCGCCACGCGCCGATTGGATCAATGGAACGGACGCGTATCTGCGCAGGTAATTTCAATCGGATTCTTCGCCGTTGGAACTGGACGGCTCGATTCCCGATGAAATTGCGGCCTGCGAGAAAGGTCGTAAGACTGCCTGAAAGCATGCCTGGCGCTTCAACTTTCGAATTGTGCGGCTCTGCGCCGGAAAGCGCCGACTTCCATGCTTGACAGCTCCAATGGAGGGTCCATATGTTGCAGCGATTGAATATCCAGGCAGCCGGCGGGGGACCTCGGCGTTCCCCGACGAGCTTTTGGAGAGGCACGGTATGAAGCTACTCACTGGTCGAAAGAATTTCGTGCTGCATTTTTGCGTACTGGCTGCAATCGGCGCTTTCACAGCGCGTGCGCAGGACGCGAGCAATCCATGGCCTAAAGACCCTTACTACGCAAACAACCGCAAGCCGGACGACCGGTTCAAAGCCGATCTTCTCGTCGTGGTGGCGCATCCTGACGACGAGATCATGGCCGCCGCATATATCGCGAAGGCAATCGAAGAAGGGAAGCGCGTAGCTCTGGTGTGGACCGTCCGCGGCAACGGGGGCACCAATGATGTTGGGCCGGAGCAGTCCGATGCGATGGGCGATATTCGCGACGTGGAAGGGATGCGGGCGGCCGCATCCCTGGGCATCACGAACATGTGGAATCTGGGTGGCACCGATACGCCCACCCAGAACCCCCTGGAGTCCCTTGAGACCTGCAGTCATGGCCGTTGCCTGGACCGCATGGTCCGAATCGTTCGACTCACGAGACCGGCCGCGATTCTCACCTGGCTGCCGCTCGGCGTAACGGGCGAAAACCACGGCGATCACCAGGCCGCGGGGATCATGGCAACCGAGGCCTTCGACCTGGCCGGAGACCCGACCGCATTTCCGGAACAGGTCGCCCCAGCTCGCGAACCAGCGCAGAACATGAATCGCACCGAAGGTCTTCGTCCTTGGCAGCCGCAGAAGGTTTATTATTTTTCCAACCCGACTCATATGGATTTCTTCGCGGGACAGGGCCCGGAATATCCCACGACAGATATCTCACCCAGCCGCCACATCAGCTATCGCCAGATTGCCGAGGCGGAGTTTGCTTTTCACAGGACGCAAGGCGGCGGTGTTATGGAAGATCCAATTCCGCTGGCGACGCCCAGCCAGTTCATCCTGGGAAAGTCTCTGGTGAAATGCGGAGTGACAGAGGACATTTTCGCCGGACTTATCCCCGAGGGGATACCTTATCAGCGAGCTCCTGGGTTTACAGCCGGCATCGATTCAGCTCCTGTCCTAAAGATAGGTGGGCCCTGGAGCTTCTACCGGCAGTTCTGGCAGGCGCATGGGCTGGAACATCTTGGCAGGTTGATCCCGGACGAGGTTTCGATTCAGGTTGGCGGTGTTCTGAGCTTTCCGTTGATCGTCGAGAACCCATCGGATCAGGTCATCAAGGTGAGTTTTCAGGTGCAGGCGCCTGAGGGATGGACAGTCACGCCGGTTCCAGACGCATCCATTGATGCGCATAGCAGTTATTATCTCCGGCTCGTGGCCAAGGCGCCCTCCTCGAAGCTTCCAGGCTGGCAACAATTCAAGGTATCTGCAGAGTCGGACGGCAGGAATCTGGGTTCCGTTTCTCTTCGCATTGAGCTTGCAGATTGGGCATTGCCGCAATAACGTTTTGAAAGCACGGTAAAACCTGAGGTGGCCCGTCGGCCATAAGCCCTACCGGAAACGACCGGGGCACTGGCCTTCGAACGTGTGCAAAACGGTCGCGAACGGTGGCAAATGGGGGTATAGTGTTCCTCAGCCGAGAGGCCAGATGGAAATCCCGCTTCAATGGTCGGGAGGACGACATCACAACTACCCGTCAGGATTGATGCTGGGTTTGCAATGCCGGTTTTGCAGCAGAAGGTGGAATCGCGGCGAAAACCAGGAGTGGAGAACATGACGATGGATTCGCCGCAACCGCATGACGACTTGCTGTTCAGCCCGATTCACGCGCCGGTAAATGGGCCAAAACAGGCCCGGTTGCTGTCGTTGGATGGCCTCCGCGGATTCGATATGTTTTGGATCATTGGAGGCGCGGATATCGTGAAAGGCTTGGCAAAGGTCTGGCCCGGCAGGTTTTCAACGGAGATGACTCAACAACTTGAGCACGTGCCTTGGGTAGGGTTGCACTTTTTCGATGTAATCTGGACCCTTTTCATGTTCATGGTCGGAGTTTCTCTTTCGTTCTCCATCGCCAGGCGCAAGTTGATGAACGAGAGTAGCCGCTCGATTTACTTTCATGCTATTGTGCGCGCGCTCATCTTGTTCGCCCTGGGAATGGCTGCCCAGGGCAATCTGCTGGATTTCAACCTCGCCACGTTTCATCCCTTCTATAGCGTGCTGCATGGCATAGCAGCCGGATACCTTATCGCAACCATTGTCACAATGAATTTCAAGGTGAAGGGGCAAGCGATAGTCACGGCGATCTTCCTGGTGAGTTACTGGATATTACTGCTGGCCATTCCAGTGCCGGGCGTCGGTCGGGGAGTGTTGACCCCCACCGGCAATGCGGCCACGTATATAGACTCTTTGGTCATGGGGCGTTTTCACTATGGCGAGAACACATGGTTCTTGAGTTATCTGGGTTTTGCTTCATCCGTTCTCATCGGCGTGCTGGCTGGAGAGTTGCTCCTTTCCGGACGATCCGGGAAAGTGAAGTGCTTGACGCTGTACGGCTATGGTGCGGGTCTTCTAATACTCGGCTTGATCTGGAGCATCTGGCTGCCTATCATCAAGCTATTGTGGACCAGCTCTTTCGTTCTCGTCGCCGGGGGCCTGAGCTGTCTGATGATGGCGACCTTCTACCTGATGATTGATGTGCTTGGCTGCGGGAAATGGGTGTTTCCTTTTACGGTAATTGGCATGAACGCGCTAGCAGTCTATATGGCAACCATATTGTTCGGTTTTAGAAACATCGGCAACATCTTCGTCGGACACCTCCTCCCGCGAGTCGGCAGATGGGACGAGGTTCTTGCTCAATCCGTGGCTTTCGCAGTTGTTTGGCTGATCCTGTACTGGATGTATCGCACCCGATCGTTTGTGAAATTGTGATTCCCCGCGCTGGGCGCGTGGATTGAACCTCCGGCTAAAGAGAGGGAGCCCCGTGTAGCGGGCACAATGCTGCAGACTCTTACCCTAACGTATTACACGCAATGTCAACCTCCGCATGAGCGGATCGACAGATCGTAACTTCTGTATAAAACCTTCCATGGCGCGGAATCCTGGTCCCTTGCATCGAAAAGCACGAATAGGCGTCAGCTAAACAACATTCGTCCAATGACTACTGCCGAAGACGAAGACCACCCGTGGAGCCGCGCTACCTCCGTACGTTCAACCGGACAGTTGTGCCCTTCCAATACAGCGTTGTATCGCTCCGAGGTAGCTCCGGTTTGCTCCCAGCTTGTCACCACGTTGCCAATTTAGCGGCGATTTACCTTGCGCGCCTCATCCAAAAAGCAGACCGCCCGCCCACCAGCAGCGAATCGCGTTGTCCAGCTTCTGCCAACGAACTTTCAGATCATCGTCAACTCCAGATTCCTCGCTGCGCTGGCCCCAGGGAACTGTTGCGATCTCGCTCCGGCACTGCCCCAACTGGCCTCGCAATCGTGCCGGCAAACGCCAACCTTAGGAACGAACGTCGGTTCATGTCTGTTCCCTATCTCTAAGGAACCCCTGCGCAGGCGCCTGGTTATCATTTTGTCCAAGCAGGGCGCAGGATTGGGACTTGTGCAGAGTTTCCTTAAGGGATCGATCGAGGCTCGACGAGAGCAGCCCGGATGGTGTGGAATGGATGCGCCGGCGAGGGAGCTGGGGAGCTTGCCGCCCGGTGCAGTTCGCAAAAGAAAGGACGTTCCTGTGAATACGCGCTTTGGTTTAATCGTCGTTGTTGCCGGTTCTTTGGTGGCGTTGGCGTGCGCCGCGGTGGCGCAGGCTCCGGCTGCCGCGCCGGCGCAGGCGCCGCCAGGTTTCTGGCAGCCCGCGCCGCACGTGAATGCTCCACTGGGAGAGATTGCCGCCATGCCGGGCGATGGCGATGGAGCCTACAAGACGCACCAGTACCGCGATCTTTTTGCCGAACAGGGGCACACGGCGGCCGAGAGCCGGGCGAAGATCGAGAAGGCGTTTCAGCAGCTTTTTCACGGCGACGGGCAGGAGGAGCGGATCTACTTTGAGACCGGGGCGAACGAGAACGGCACGCTGGCCTATGTTACCGACTGGGCCAACAACGATGCGCGCACGGAAGGCATGAGCTACGGGTTGATGATAGCCGTCCAGTTAGACAAGAAGCGGGAGTTCGACGCGTTGTGGAATTGGGCGAAGACTTACATGCTTATAACTGACCCGAAGAACCCTTCGGTGGGTTACTTTGCGTGGTCGATGGGCACGGACGGCACGCCGCGGTCGACGGGGGCGGCGCCGGATGGGGAAGAGTACTTCACCATGGCGCTGTATTTTGCTGCGCACCGCTGGGGCAATGGGACGGGCATCTATAACTACCAAGCCGAGGCGGACAAGATTCTGCGCGGGATGCGGCACCACCCGGTGCTCAAGGGAACGGGGCCGTTCCGGATTCACCCGGAGGATGCTCCGTTTACGCCGCCCGACCATCCGTGGCCGAGCCCCAACAACCACAATCTGGAGAGAGAGGCGGCCGCGAAGGGCAACCCCTGGCCGCCGGCGTTCCGGTTCAACCGCGGACCGAGGACCGAGACGATCGGGCCGATGGTGGATGAGGAGCACTTCATGATCAAGTTTGTGGCAGACATGGGGGGCGCGGGCGCAACGACGGACGCGAGCTATCATCTGCCGGCATTTTATGAGTTGTGGGCGCGGTGGGGACCGGTGGAGGACCGGGCGTTCTGGGCCAGGGCGGCGGATGTCAGCCGCGACTTATTCCAGAAAGTTACCGGGCCGGAGACGGGACTTACGCCGGACAGGAATCATTTTGACGAGACGCAGATTGTGGGCCGGGACGGCACGCCGACGCCGTTCAGTTACGACTCCTGGCGCAGCGCGAGCAACTGGAGCGTGGATTACTCGTGGTGGCGGAAGGACCAGCGGGAGACGGTGCTGAGCGACCGGATTCAGAAGTTTCTTTACGGCCAGGGCATCGACAAATTCGCTGATCAGTACACGTTGGATGGGAAGCCGCTTTCGACGAGGCACTCGGTGGGGATGGCAGCGACGACGGCTGTCGGCAGCCTGGCGGCGACGGATGGGGCGGTCTCAAAGGCATTTGTGGAGGCGCTTTGGAATACGCCGGCGCCGTCGGGAGAGCAGAGGTATTTCGACGGGATGCTCTACCTGATGAGCATGATGCACTGCAGCGGGAACTTCAGGATTATTGAGGCGCGGTAAGGATGGCGTTGACAACCAGGCTGGGCAGTTACCAGCGAAGGATGGGTAGCAGGCTGGAATAGTCGTCGGTCCAGAGACGGACTTTTGGATTCCCGATAGGTTGACGGGCCTGGCTTGCAACTGCCGGCAGCGCGAAGAATCCGGAGTTATCCGAGAGTAACATCCAGGAGGCGGTGAACTCGCCGCGCCGGTCGTCGGCAAAGCTCGAAACTCTCATGGCCTTCATGCCGGCTGAGGTGGCAAGCAAGGCGATTTCGGGTTCAAGATCGACATGCTGATTGGAGATGTGAAAGGCGAGGATGCCGCCCGGTGCGAGATGCCGCTTGTAGAGAGCGACGGCCTCGGCGGTGAGCAGATGCAGGGGAATGGCGTCGCCGGTGAAGGCATCGATCACCAGCACATCGAATTTCTGTGGGGAGTCGGCGGCAAGGGAGGCGCGCGCGTCCCCTTCCACGATGTCGATATGAGCAGCGGAGTCGCGCAGGTAGGTGAAGAAGTGTCGCGCGATGGGAGCCACCGCCGGATTGATCTCATAAAAGCGGATGCGATCGCCGGGACGGCCATAGGCAGCGATGGTTCCCACGCCCAGGCCGACGACGCCAATGTTGCGTGCGCGATCGAGACAGCAGTTGCGCAAGGCGAGACCTACACCGGAATCCTCGGCGTAGTAGGTGGTGGGAATTCTGCGTAACTCCGGCGTGAAGATCTGGGTGCCGTGCTGGACGATGCCGTTGGTGAGGGTCAGCACAACGGCGCCGGGATACTCCGCGAGGGAGTCGCGAACGCGCAGGCTGCCGTAGAAGTTGCGGACAGCGGCAGGGGTGTCGCGCCGGTAGGCGGCGTAAAGCATGAAGACCAGCACGAGGAGCAGGATGCTGGAGGTGGACCAGAGCAGGCGCTGCGCCCAGCCACTGCTCCAGGTGACGGCAAGCGCGAGCAGTGCGGTGACGAGAAAGGTGAGGGCCAGATCGTAGTTGAAGGAGAAGATCATCGGGGAAGCGATGCCGATCAGGAACGATCCCAGCGCGCCGCCGGCGGCAAAGAGGAGATAGAAGAGCGTGGCCTCGGAGGACCGTTTGGGGCGGAGCGCGCAGGCCTCGGTGTGGCAGAAGAGGCAGGCGAAGAAGACCTCGGCGAGGAAGAAGATCATGCCGATTCGAATTGGCAGCGATACGTCGACGTTGGTGAGCATGTAGCCAAGGCCGGCGAGCATGACAACGAGGAAGCGGGTAATGATGCCGCGCGGAAGCAATCCAGGGAACTGAAAGGCGAGGATGATGGTGATGAGGTAGACGGCGAGGGGAAGAATCCAGAGCAGAGGAATGGCGGCGATGTTCGCGGTGAGATAGCTGGTGACAGCGCTCAACTGCATGGCCGCGCCCATGGGCAGCAGGATCCATAGAATCTTGTGGACGAGCGGGGCTGGGGCGATCTGGGATTCGTCGTGTGGACTGGCCTGGGAGGGCGCGGGCGATTTCAAGCGCATCTTCCAGGTAAGGAATGCCGAAGCGAGTGCGAATGCGGCAAAGCCGCAGGACCAGAGGACGCGCTGCGCTCTGAGCGTGACACGGGGCTCGATGAGGGTGGGGTAAAGGGCAAGCGCAAGCAGCGCGGCCAGATTGGAGAGAGCGAAGAGGCGATAGGGAATGGCGCTGGTTTGAAGACGGGCAAGCCATACCTGCAGCATCGGGCTGGTTGCGCCGAGCACGAGAAAGGGCAGGCCGATGGAGAGGGCGAGGGCAAGGAAGATGGAGAATACGGGATAGGCCGAACTCGAGCCCGTGTTTTGGGGGGACCAGGCGATGGCCGACGCGGCGGCGAGCAGGAGCAGGGCGAGATGCAGATATGTGCGCGAGCGATGGGCAAGCCAATGCGCGTAGAGATAGGCCACCAGGAGGGCCGTCTGAAAGAAGACGAGGCAGGTAAGCCAGACTGCGGCCGATCCGCCAAAGACAGGAAGGAGTTGCTTGGCCGCAATGGGCTCGACAAGAAACAGCAAGAAAGAGGCGAGAAAGACGAGGCCGGCGAAGAGCCATCGGGAAAAGGTCATATGCAGTGTCGACGATCCTGTCGATGTGGCAACGGTGAGTTAGAAGGCCGCTGTGGCGGGAAGGATCTCTTCCACATCGACCCATTGGGTGGGGTAACTGCCGGTGTAGCAGGCGGTGCAGTAGCCGGTATGCTCTTCGCCTTCGCAGCATTTGAGCAGGCCTTCAAGGGATAAGTAGGCCAAGGAGTCGGCTTCGATGAAGCGGCGGATTTCTTCGATGGACTTATTGGCGGCTATCAGGTCGCGCTTGCTGGGGGTGTCTACGCCGTAAAAGCACGGGGAGATGGTGGGCGGGCAACTTATGCGGAGATGGACTTCCCTGGCGCCGGCGCCACGAACCATGCGAACGATTTTGCGGCTGGTGGTGCCGCGGATGATGGAGTCGTCGATGAGGACGACGCGCTTGCCTTCAAGAAGGTTGTGGACGGGGTTGAGCTTGAGGCGGACGCCGAAGTCGCGGACGCGCTGCTCGGGCTCAATGAAGGTGCGGCCGACGTAGTGGTTGCGAATGAGGCCGAAACGGAAGGGGAGGCGCGCCTCTTCAGCGTAACCGAGGGCCGCGGTGACGCCGGAGTCGGGGACGGGGACTACCAGATCCGCGGGCACGCCGGATTCGCGGGCCAACTGGCGGCCCATCTGGTCGCGGCTCTCCTGGACCCAGCGGCCGAAGATGCGGCTGTCGGGGCGGGCGAAGTAGACATGCTCGAAGATGCAACTGGACTGGGGAAAGCCGCTGGAGTATTGGCGGCTGGTGACGCCGTCGTCGGTGACCATGACGAGTTCGCCGGGGAGGACGTCGCGCTCGTATTCGGCGCGGAGGAGGTCGAAGGCGCAGGTTTCAGAGGCGAAGACGATGGTGTCGGGGCCGACAGGGTTGCGCATGCGGCCCATGGAAAGCGGGCGGAAGCCGCGCGGATCGCGGGCGGCGAAGATGCGGTCGCGGGTCATCATGACGATGGAGAAGGCGCCATCGACCTGGCGGAGCGAATCGGCGATGGCGTCGACGAGGGTGCCGGCGCGGGAATGGGCGATGAGCTGGACGATGATTTCGGAATCGGAAGTGGTTTGGAAGTAGGCGCCGTCGCGCTCCAGGCGCGAGCGCACGTTGCCGAGGTTGACGAGATTGCCGTTGTGGGCGATGGCGATGAGGCCCTTGGTGGAGTCGACGCGAATGGGCTGGGCGTTGAGGAGGGCGGAGTCGCCGGTGGTGGAGTAGCGGGTGTGGCCGATGGCCATGGGGCCGGGGAGCTTGGCTAGGACATCGTCAGTGAAGATTTCAGAGACCAGGCCCATGCCTTTGATGTTGGCGAGACGATGGCCGTCAGCGGAGGCGATTCCGGCCGACTCCTGGCCGCGGTGCTGGAGGGCGTAAAGGCCGAGATAGGCCTGGCGGGCGGCGTCGGGATGGCCGTGGATGGCGACTACGCCGCATTCTTCGTGGAGCTTGGGGTCTTCGACGGAATCAGAAGCTCCCTCAGGGGCTAAAGCCCACGTTGATTCTGTGGCACTTGCGGCACGACTGAAGTCGTGCCCTGATACAAAGCCCGCGCGAATCCCCGCTGATACGAGTTCTTCCGCAGCCCTTAAATCCCCGGGTCTCTGGGTAGGCTGAATGTACGGGCTAATGCCCGTGCCTTTCAGGGAGAATGCACGAGACGCAGGTCCTTCGACTGCGTTTGGCGATGAAACTGCCAAACTCCGCTCAGGATGACAGCCCATTTTTGAGTGCTCAGGATGACGAGCTGCTTGGGAATGGCGAAGGGATTCGGAGCGATCGGCGACACCTTCGACTCCCTGGTAGAGGCGGCGGGTCATGCTGGGACCTCGCCGTGAAGGGTGGCTTCAAGGGATTCGGCCCAGGGCTTGCGGAGGGCGGCGAGCGGGGCGGAGATGAAGGGCTCGCGATCGACGGAAATTTCAAGGCGGTGGCCGCCGGTGGAACCGATGCGGACGGCTAAGAAGCGGTTTTCGGCGGCCAGGGCCTCAATTTCTGAGACGTTATCGGGGTGGGCGGTGACCAGCATGGTGGAGGCCGGCTCGGCGAAGAGGCCGAAGAGCGGATGGGCCATGAGCGACTGGTCCTGCTCGACGGTGGCGCCGATGGAGAGGGGGAATGCGGCCTGGGCGAGGGCCACGGCGATGCCGCCGTCGGAGATGTCGCGGGCGGAGTAAAGCAGCTTGTCGCCGGCCAGAGAAACCAGAAGCTTGTGCAGGTCGGCTTCGGCGGCGAGATCGAGCGCGGGCGGCCGGCCCCAGATGCCGCCGAGAACCACCTTGGCGTATTCCGACGATCCGAAAGAGGCCAGTCCCGCAGCAGCCGCAGCCTCAGTGGCCTCCGGCTTCTCGGGAACGGCGGGCCCGGGCTGATAAACGGGGAGGACGTACTGGCTGATGGGCGGCGGATCGAGCGGAACAACAAGTTTGGGATCGGGCTCTTCGCCGGCGGGGATGGGCCAGAGGAGGAGAATGGCGTCGCCCTTGTTCTGGAAGTGGGCGGGGACGGCTTTGGTTACGTCGTCGAGGATGCCAACGATGCCAAGGACGGGGGTGGGATAGATGCCCTCGCCGCGGGTTTCGTTGTAAAGAGATACGTTGCCGCCGGTGATGGGGGTGGAGAGGGCCGTGCAGGCCTCGGCGATGCCGTCGATGGCCGCGGAAAGCTGGGCCATGATTTCGGGCTTCTCGGGGTTGCCGAAGTTGAGGCAGTTGGTGGCGGCTACGGGGGTTGCGCCGGTGGAGGCGACCTTGCGGGCGGCTTCGGCTACGGCGTGCATGGCGCCGAGTTTGGGATCGAGCCAGGCCCAGCGGCCGTTGCCGTCGAGGGCCATCGAGAGGCCGCGCTCGTGGCCGGGTGTACCGGTGCCCTTGATGCGCATGACGCCGGCTTCGCCGCCGGGGCCGATCACGGTGTTGGTCTGGACCATGGTGTCGTACTGCTCGTGGACCCAGCGCTTGGAGCAGACGTTGGGGCTGGCGAGGAGCTTTTTGAGGTCGGCGGTGAAGTTATGGTCGGCGGCGAGGCGGGCGAGGATTTCGTCGGAGGGATCGAGCGGGACGGGGGAGTTCCAGACGCCGACGGGGCGGCGGTAGAGCGGGGCATCGTCCGTGAGGGACTTGTTTGGAATGTCGGCGACCAGTTCGCCGTGATGGCGGATGCGGAGGCGCGGGTGGGGCTGGACGGTGCCGACGATGACGGCGTCGAGACCCCATTTGGCGAAGACGCGGAGGACTTCGTCTTCGCGGCCTTTGGTGGCGACCAGCAGCATCCGCTCCTGGCTCTCGGAGAGCATGATCTCGTAGGCGGTCATGCCGGTTTCGCGCTGCGGGACGAGGTCGAGCTCGACGTCGAGGCCGACGCCGCCGCGGGCGCCCATCTCGCAGGTGGAACAGGTGAGGCCGGCTGCCCCCATGTCCTGAATGCCGACTATTGCGCCGGTCTGCATGGCTTCGAGGCAGGCTTCGAGGAGCAGCTTTTCCATGAAAGGGTCGCCGACCTGGACGTTGGGGCGCTTCTGCTCGGAGCCTTCTTTGAACTCCTCTGAGGCCATGGTGGCGCCGTGAATGCCGTCGCGGCCGGTTTTGGCGCCGACGTAGATGACGGGATTGCCGGTTCCGGAGGCCTTGGCGTAAAAGATTTCGTCTTTGCGGACCAGACCGAGGGCGAAGGCGTTGACCAGCGGGTTGCCGCTGTAACTGGGCTCGAATTTGGTTTCGCCGCCCAGGTTGGGGACGCCGAAGCAATTGGCGTAGGCGGCGATGCCGCTGACTACGCCTTCGACGATGGAGTGGTTTCTGCGAACGAGTTCCGGCTCGGCGGCGCCGGGTTCGGCGGCGGCGGCATCCGGGTCAATCGGCCCGAAGCGCAGCGAATCCATGACGGCGAGGGGGCGAGCGCCCATGGTGAAGATGTCGCGCAGGATGCCGCCCACGCCGGTGGCCGCGCCCTGAAAGGGCTCGATGTAGCTGGGGTGGTTGTGGCTCTCGATCTTGAAGGCGCAGGCCCAGCCGTCGCCGACGTCGATGATGCCGGCGTTCTCGCCGGGGCCCTGGACGACGCGGTCGCTTTTGGTGGGCAGGCGCTTGAGATGGACGCGGCTGGACTTGTAGGAGCAGTGCTCGCTCCACATGACGGAGTAGATGCCGAGTTCGGTGAGGGAGGGTACGCGGCCCAGAGCCGCAAGGATGCGGCTGTACTCCTCCGCGGTGATGCTGTGCTGGGCCAGCAACTGCGGGGTTACCGAAACCGGCGACGGAACGACTGCAGAGGAGGCGGTGGTCATCACGGTTGCCTTCATTGTCGCACGGGATTGTCGTGCGGAGGCCGTGGGGAGGGTGTGGAACGCGGGGGGTGGTGCAAAATGGGCAGGTTTGGGGATGCAGGTGCGGGACGGCGGTGGCGCGCGTGCCGGGGCGCCGACGGAGGGATGGTAGTGAGTGGCGCGGCGGGCAAAGGCTGTGCGATACTTTGGGAGCATCGTTACCCCTCAGGCCGGGATGGCGGAACTGGCAGACGCAGCGGACTCAAAATCCGCCGACCCTTG
>PLGM01000191.1 GCA_003139795.1 Acidobacteriaceae bacterium
TTAAGTGAACAGTATTAGGTCTAAATGCCCTCGCCCATGGAGACGTAGTGGCGGAGGCGTTCGAGTTGCTCGCGGTAGGCCTCGCGTTCGGCGGCTTCGGCGGCGAAGGGCTCGGCGGGGTGCGGCTTGCCGCCAAGGCGGTTTTCCAGGTCTTCGACACGAGACGAGAGGGCGATGAGCGCGTCGGAAAGCGGGTCTTTGATGTCGTGCGGATCGGTAATGAGGACGCGCTGGCCGTTGCGGTAGACGATGTGGGCCGGCACGCCGACGACGGTGGAGTCGGGGGGGACGTCAGAGAGCACGACGGAGCCGGCGCCGACGCGGGAGTTCTCGCCGACGGTGATGTTGCCCAGCAGGTTGGCGTTGTTGCCGATGAAGACGTTGTCGCAGACGGTGGGGTGGCGCTTGCCGTGCCCCTTGCCGGTTCCCCCGAGGGTTACGCCCTGGTAGAGGGTGACGTCGCTGCCCACGATGGCGGTTTCGCCGATCACAACGCCCGTGGCGTGGTCGATGAACAGGCGGCGGCCGAGTAGCGCGCCGGGGTGAATATCCACGCCCGTGAAAAAGCGGGCGACCTGGGAGAGCAGGCGCGCGGGCAGGCGCAGCTTGGCGCGCCAGAGGGCGTGGGAGATGCGGTGAATCCAGACGGCCCAGAGGCCCGGATAGCAGAGAAAAACCTCGAGCCGGGACCGGGCGGCGGGGTCCCGCTCCAGGACGGAGCCGATGTCATCGCGGATGCGGGCGTACAGGGACATGAGGGGCACGTCTTGCAAAACGGCTTCAGGGCCGGCGGAACGGGTCAGGCTCCGCCGGCTGAGAAAGTGCTTACACTGCAATCGCTTCGGTGGGCAGGGCCAAGGCCTGTTGGCGGAGCGACTCGAAGAGGATGCTGGACAGGTAGCGTTCGCCGAAGTCGGGCAGGACGACGACGATGAGCTTGCCGTTGTTCTCTGGGCGGGCGGCAACTTTGAGCGCGGCAGCCAGCGCCGCGCCCGAGGAAATGCCGACAAACAGGCCCTCCTCGAGAGGTAGCTGCCGCGCCGCCGCGATGGACTCATCGTTTGTCACCTGGATGACCTCGTCGATGAGGCTGGTGTCGAGCACGCCGGGAACGAAGCCCGCGCCGATGCCCTGGATCTTGTGTGGTCCGGGCTTGCCGCCGCTCAGCACGGGGCTGTCGGCAGGCTCGACGGCGATGGCCTTGAACTCCGGCTTGCGTTCCTTGATGTATTTGGCCACGCCGGTAATGGTGCCGCCGGTGCCTACGCCGGAGATGAGGATGTCGACCTTGCCGTCGGTATCGTTCCAGATCTCGGGGCCGGTGGTGGCGTAGTGGATGGCGGGGTTGGCGGGGTTGTCGAACTGCTGAAGGATGTGGCCGCTGGGGGTCTTGGCGAGGATCTCATTGGCCTTGGCGATGGCTCCCTTCATGCCGTTGGGTCCGGGGGTGAGCACAAGTTCCGCGCCAAAGGCCAGCAACACCGTGCGGCGCTCCAGGCTCATGGTTTCCGGCATGGTAAGGATGAGCCGGTAGCCCTTGGCGGCGGCGATGAAGGCCAGGGCGATGCCGGTGTTGCCGCTCGTGGGCTCGATGAGCACGGTCTGGCCGGGCTTGATCTTGCCGGCCTTCTCGGCGGCCTCAATCAGCGCCAGCCCGATGCGGTCCTTGACACTGCTGAGGGGGTTTTGGCTTTCCAGCTTGGCTACCACGGTAGCGGGCAGGCCAGCCGCTATGCGATTGAGCCGGACGAGCGGGGTACGGCCAATGATTTCAGTTACATCCGCGGCAATGCGCGCCATGATGATCTCCTCTTTTGGGGGCCAATGAGCCCTGGTTTCTCAATTGCAAGGGTTTTGGGGTGTGGTGGAGCTGTCAAGCTAAAGAAAGCGCGCGCGATTGAGGCGCACATCTGCATCGGAGCCGGCACCAGGACGGTGTTAGCGACATCGATGCATATCCATAGCGTAGACCTGAAGCGCGGGGTATAGCAAGGGGAAGATGCGTGAATTCATGGTGTTGGTAAAATGAAGAGAGGGAGCAGACGGCATGGAAGCCCTCAAGGTGCAGACCCGGTTGACCGATCAGGGGCTTGCCTGTCTGCGCACCCTGGCGGCCCGTTATGTGTGGTGGAAGACGCCCGAGGAAGCGATGGAGTATCCCGACCGGGTGGCGGCGCAGGTGATGAACCTGGGCACGATCGAGGACCTGACGGAGATGGTCGAGGCGACGGGCGAGGATTATCTGCGCGGGGTGCTCAAGCGGGCAGAGGCCGGACAGTTGGATGCGCGATCGTGGCACTATTGGCATTACCGTCTGGGACTGGCCGAGTATGGGACGAGGCCGGTGCCGCCGATGCCGGTAAGGAGAGTCGAGTGAGCGCCTTCGAGCCGCATTGGGAGGCGCTTCCGGCCGCACAGCGGGAGATTTGGCCGCTTCTTGCCGGGAGCGCTGACCTGGGGCTGGTTTTGTATGGGGGCACCGCCATAGCCTTGCGGCTGGGCCACAGGAGTTCGATCGACTTCGACTTCTTCACGGAAAAGCCGCTCAATCGGGAGGAACTGCGGAGGGTTTTCAAGTTTCTTGGCCGGTCCAGGGTGATTCAGGACCGGCAGGATACGCTCAGCGTTCTGGCGCCGGTTGGGGAAGGCAGCGTGATGGTCTCCTTCTTCGGCGAGATCGGAGTCGGGCGGGCAGGCGTTCCGGATCGCACGCCGGACGGTGCGGTTGAGGTCGCATCGCTGCTTGATCTGCTGGCCACCAAGCTGAAGGTGATGCAACAAAGAATTGAAGTGAAAGACTACCGCGATGTGGCGGCCCTGCTGCGAGCAGGGGTCCCATTGGAAGCCGGCCTGGCCGCTGCTGCCGCGATGTATCACCCCAGCTTCCAGCCCAGTGAAGCCATCAAGGCCCTGACGTATTTTGAGGGCGGCGACCTGGCCAGCCTGCCGGAAAGCGATAGACAGTTCCTTACCAGCGCTGTGGCCGAATTGCGCCGCGTCCCGGTTGCCGGATTGGCTTCCCGCTCACTGTCTGCACGTCCTGGCGAACAAGAAGGCCAAGCCAAAGGCTGAGGATTTGGATTGGCGTCCTCGACTCCCAGCGAGTTTCCCCTGAGCCTGCCTCACCCGGTGTTGCGCAGCCCCGCCGAGATGCCGCTGATGGTGGCCGCGATGGCCCGGTTGACTTCGGGGGTGTCTTCGCCCAGGCGCTTGCGGCGCAGCATGTCCACCTGGATGAGGTGCATGGGATCGACGTAGGGGTTGCGCAGCTTGATGGAGTGGGCCAGCACCTGGTTGTCCTCAAGCAGTTCGGTCTGCCGCGTGACGGCCAGGACGGCGCGCACGGTGCGATGAAACTCGGCTTCAAACAGGTCGTAGATGCGCTCGCGGAGTTTGGAGTCCTTGACCAATGAGGAGTAGAGGCGCGCGGTGGCCAGGTCCACCTTGCCCAGCGCCATTTCGACGTTGCGCAGCAGGTCGATGAACAGCGGAAACTCCGCCGCCATGCCCTGGAGAAGGTCGAGGCCACCGGACTGCTCGCAATAGCGCTCGATCGCGAAGCCCACGCCGAACCAGGCCGGAACCAGCAGACGCGACTGCGTCCAGCCGAAGACCCAGGGAATGGCACGCAGGTCGGACAAGCTGGTAGATGAATTGCGCCGCGAGGGCCGCGAACCGATCTTGGCGTTCTCCAGCTCGCCCACCGGCGTGGACTGCTCGAAGTAGGTGACGACCCCGGGGTCTTCGAGGATATGGGCGCGGTAAAAGCCGTAGGAGAGGTCCGACAACTCATCCAGCGCAGCTTCCCACTCGGGCTTGAGCACTCCGGTGAAGTGGCCCTGGGGGTCGCGGGCGTTGGGACGGGCGAGGGCGTCGAGCGAGGCGGCGATCATCAGTTCCAGGTTGCGCTCGGCGAGCACTTCGTCAGCATATTTGAAGTTGAGCACCTCGCCCTGTTCGGTGATGCGCAACTGGCCTTCGAAGGCTTCCATGGGCTGGGCGAAGATGGCGCGATGGGTGGGTCCGCCGCCCCGGCCCACGGTACCGCCGCGCCCGTGAAAGAGGCGCAGCTTGACGCCGGCCTCGCTCGCCACCACGTGCAGGTCGCGATGGGCGCGGAAGATCTCCCAGGTCGAGGTCAGCATGCCGCCGTCCTTGTTGGAGTCGGAGTAGCCGAGCATGACCTCCTGCCAGTTGTCCCAGGTAGCCATCAGCTTGCGGTAGTCGGGCCGGCTCCACAGCTCGCGGCAGACGGCGGGGGCCTGGCGCAGGTCTTCAATGGATTCGAAGAGCGGGACGGGCATGAGCCCTGGGTCGCGCCCGGAGCCCTCGACCTGTACGCCCCCGAGGCGGGCGAGGCGGACGACGGCGAGCACGTCTTCCACCGTTGCGGCGCCGCTGATGACGTACTGGCGAATGGCCTCGGGCGAGCAGCCGTTCTTGATTTCGGCTACCACGCGGAAGGTTTCAAGCACGCTGGACGTTTCCGCGGAGAGGCCGCTGGGCAGCGAGGAGGCGATGGTGTCGGCGATCGCCTCCTGCAATGCGGCGGCGTGGATGCGAGCGTGCTGGCGGATGTCGAGGGTGTGCAGATGGAGGCCGAAGGTGCGCACCTGGAGGATGAGCGGATCGATGAGGGTGCGCGCAATGCGCAGGCCGCGGTTTTGGGCCAGCGAGGCGCGCAGGGTCTCCAGATCGTCAAGGAACTCGTGGACGGAGCAGTAGGCGGGCAGCACCTGGGCGAGCTTTTCCTGTCCCTGGGCCAGCGAGTAGGAGGTCACCGGCAAGGTGACTGGATTGGGGCCCGGATGCTCCATGGTGCGCTGCACGCGCGCCTTCAGGCAGATGACGAAACGGCGATAGTATTCGAACTCGTACTGCGCGCCGAAGACCTGCGCCTCGGGCGTATGCACCTGGGCCACATAGGCCTGCAGGCGCGCGAGCAGCGCATCGCTTACCGTCCGCTGCTGGGCGCTGGTGGTGAGCAGCTCGATAATCTCCTGCAATTGGCGCTGGTAATAGAGCAGCAGGTGGCTGCGCGCCAGCCGGATGGAGTCGCGCGTGACCTGCGGGGTGACGAAGGGATTGCCGTCGCGGTCGCCGCCAATCCAGGAGCCGAATTGGAGCACCTGGGGCAGCGCCAGGGCTTCGATTTCGAGGCCGTAGGCGGCGCGCAGGGCTTCCGAGATTTCGCGATAGAGGCTGGGCAGCGTTTCAAAGATCGAGACGTCGTAGTAGTCGAGGCCCATCTTGATCTCGTCGTAGACGGTGGGGCGGCGAGAGCGGACCTCGTCGGTCTGCCAGAGGCTGGTGATCTCGGCCAGCACCAGTTGTTCCAGGCGCGCCAGGTCCTGCTCGGGGATGGGGATGCGATCGAGGGTGGCGAGAAATTCGCCAATGCGGCGGCGCTTGAACATCACCGAGCGGCGCGCCACCTCAGTGGGGTGGGCGGTGAAGACGGGGACGATGAGCACGCGCTTGAGCCAGTCCAAAGCCTCTTCCGCCCCGATGCCCACGCGGCGCATCTCTGTGAGCGTGCCGGCCAACGAGCCGCGCTGGCGTCCGGCCTGGCCGCTGAGGCGCAGCGCGATGCGGCGGCGCTTGCGATGGTTGGTTTCAGCCAGGTTGATGAGCTCGAAGTAGAATGCGAAGGCGCGGGTCAGCAGGATGGCGCGCTCGACGGGCAGCGAGTGTACCAGGTCCAGTGCGGTGGCCGCTTGACGGGCAGCTTCTTCTTCAAGGCCACGGGCTTCGGCGTCGCGGCGGCGGATGGTGCCCTGGCGCAGCGCTTCGACCTGGGCAAACAGCTCTTCGCCGGCCTGCTCGCGCAAAACGTCGCCGAGCAGCGTGCCCAGCGAACGCACATCGCGGCGCAAGGGCGCTTCTTTCAGGTCGCCGGTTTGCGCTTCCAGCTCCTTGAGCCGCTGCGACCAGCTCTCGGGATTCCACAACAAGGCCATCGTGTTCTGATTATGCACGACGGGCTGCACCGAAAGGCCAGCAAGAGCGGGTCGGGAAGCTGCGGCCGGCTCTTGCCCCGGCGGCGGATTGAATTTCATCCCGCTATTCCACACGTCAAGGCTCTTCCATTCTTCCGGTCATGCGCGATAATGACGCCATGATCCGTTCCCATCCGCGCCAGAAAACGGGCCGCAATGATCCTTGTCCATGCGGCAGCGGCAGGAAGTACAAACATTGCTGCCTATCCAAAGGCCTCGCGCCCACTGTATCCGCTGAAAGTCCCTGGAGCCGGCAGCGCGATGCCTCGGACCGGCTTACCGACGAGATGATGAAATTCGCCTCCCGGAGATTCGGCGAGCAGATCCACGAGGCATGGATGGCCTTCAACCAGGCCCTGCTTCCGGACTCGATCGACAAGTATCCGGGAGAACAGCAGATTTTCTTCCCTTACTTTCTCTTCGATTGGGATCCAGACCGGCCCCCTCCGCGGCGCGGGCAGCGGCCGAAGCCCGGCGTTGTGGTGCAAGCCTACCTGCAGGAGAAGGCCAGCCGACTGCCTGAACTGGAACGTCTGATTCTGGACGAGAGCATCGCCCAGCCGATCAGTTTCTATGAGGTTCTCCGCTGCGACCCTGGGCACGGCATGGTGTTGCGGGACGTTCTGATTGGGGGCGAAGCTGAGGTTGAGGAACACGCAGGATCCAAAAGCTTGCGTCCGGGAGACTTGGTTTATGCGCAACTGTGCCGCCTGCCGGAGGTGACAGCCTTGAGCAGAATGGCGCCGATCTCCATTCCACCTGACAAAAAGGCGGAGATTGTTGGTTTGCGGGCGCAATTGCGGCGAAAGATCGCAAAACAGAACCGGGAACTGTCCGCTGCCGATCTGATTCGATATGCAGAGGAGATTCGCACCGTTTATCTGGACATCCGGGACGCCCTCCTCACACCGCCCAAGTTGGCCAATACCGACGGCGATCCGCTGGTTTTCCATACGCTTGCCTTTCGCGTTGGCTCGGCGCAGGTGGCCTTCGACGCGCTCGCTCCGCTGGCCTGGGGCGTGACCAAAGAGGACCTGCTCGACGGCGCGAAGCGAAACGGCGACAGTTCGCTCCAGGGCGTGGAATTCGATTGGATCGGAAAAGGAAACCGGATGCACAAGACCTGGGAAAACACCATCCTTGGTCGCCTGAAGATTTCCGGACGATCCTTGGTTGCGGAAGTCAATTCGGCAAACCGCGCCAGGAAGATTCGCCAGGAGATCGAGAAGCGGCTTGGCCTTCACGCGACTCATCTCAGCACCACCTCGCAAACGCCGGAGGAGATGCTCAAGAAGTCGGAGGAGAAAAAACGCGGCAAGGCGGAACGCCGGGATGCAGAGGCGGACGATCCGCTCCTCGATCCCGAAATAAAAAGAGAGTTTGAGGCTCATGTGCAACGGCAGGTCGAGGGATGGGTCCACCAGAAGATTCCGGCCCTGGGCGGATGCACACCGCTTCAAGCTGTTGCCGACCCGGATGGCAGAGAGATTGTTGAAGCCTTGCTGCTGGGCTGGGAGCGCCATTACGAAAAGCCGGGGTCGCCGGGAACGATCCGTCCCGATATCGATGCAGTGCGCCGATTGCTGAACCTTCCCGTCGCAATCGGAACCGTCATTCACTGAGATGGATGGCCGGTCAGTCTCTGCGTCATCCGGAATCAGGACAGCGCGGGCGGGTGGCCCATCTCCCCAAGAATCTGGGTGCCCCAGAGCCAGCCCTGTGCTTGTCGAAGGGCCCGGATTTTCGGACCTGGGGAGGATCGCTCTTATCCAGACACTTTTGCCGAACATTAACCTCCGTTGGCGCGCGCTGGCGGATAGATGAGAAGCGGGCGAAGCCCCTCATCGGCCGGAGAAGCCGCGTGCCCCCCTACCCCCCTCCGGAAAGCCTCTTTTTCAACCCACGCTTACTTGTAAGTCGCTATGAATCAGCATCTTAGATGCTTAACCTGTTAACCGATCGGTAAAACAAGGCCGGTGGATTTTGGCCCGTTTTGTGTCGGTTTTGAGCCAAAAGCAGCGCTTTTCCGCACCAAATCCCCAAATATCCGCGCCTTCATTCGCCCTTGCCGGCGGCCAGACCACTGCTGAATCAAGCGCTATCTAACTGCATCATCAACTCTTCCCACTCGGAGGTGAGAGCGGCTAACTGGTTGCGAAGATCCTCGGCCAAAGCTGTTAGCCGCGCCGTCTCCGCGGCGGAGACGTAAACGCCCAACTGCTCCTCGGTGTGCGCAATAGCAGCCTCGATGCGCGGGACTTCTTCTTCTAAAAACGCGCAACGCTCCTCCATCTGCTTCTGCTTGATGGGATTGAGGCGGCGGGGACGGTCCCTGGCGGCTGGATCGGATTCAACGTCACTGGCGTTGGCAGCGGCTGCGCCGTTGTGGATGGACGGCGCGGCGGAATCCGGCTGACGCAGCCTGGGCGCAGGTTCAGGCGAAGATACCGCCGCGGCCTGCGCCTCCTTGCGGCGGAGATAGTCCTCGTAGTTGCCTTCGTGGCTGGTGACCGTGCCGCCCTCCACTTCGAGGACGCGCGTGGCCAGCCGGTCGATGAAGTAGCGGTCGTGGGAGACGAAGACGACGGTGCCGGAGAAGGTTGCCAGCGCCTCCAGCAGCACGTCCTTGGCGCGCATGTCGAGGTGGTTGGTGGGCTCATCGAGGAGCAGGAAGTTCGACGGGGAGACCAGAATGCGCGCCAGGGCGTAACGGTTGCGCTCGCCGCCGGAGAGGATGCCGAGGGGCTTGAAGACGTCGTCGCCGCTGAAGAGAAAGCAGCCGAGCAGCGACCGCAGCGCCTGTTCCGGCACCTTGAGCGCGGCGCGGCTGATGTCGTCCAACATGCGCGCGTCGCCGTTGAGCACTTTGTACTGGTCCTGCGCGAAGTACTCGGTGACGACGTTGTGGCCGAGGCGGACCGAGCCGGAGGTGGGCGCTTCGTCGCCGGTGAGCAGGCGGATGAGCGTGGATTTGCCCGCGCCGTTGACGCCGACCAGGGCGACGCGGTCGCCTCGCTCAATGGTGAAGTTGACGCCGCTGAACACTTGCTTGGCGCCGTAACTCTTGGATAGGTTTTCAGCCTCAGCGACGGTGCGGCCCGAGGGCGCCGGCTGGGGAAACTTGAAGTGGATGACCGGCTCTTCCTCGGGAATCTCGATGCGCTCGATCTTTTCCAGCTCCTTGATACGCGACTGGACCTGTTTGGCTTTGGTGGCCTGGGCGCGAAAGCGGTTGATGAACGCCTCGAGGTGCTCGATCTGCAAGCGTTGGTTGCGCCAGGCGGCTTCCAACTGCGCGCGGCGCTCGTCCTTCTGCTTGAGATACTTGGTGTAGTTACCCTGATAGATATTGAGGCGCTTGTTCCATATCTCCACGGTGCGGTCGATGGTCACATCGAGAAAATAGCGGTCGTGGGAGATGAGGATATAGCCGAAGGGATAAGTCCGAAGATAGTCTTCGAGCCAGTTGCGGGTTTCAAGGTCCAGGTGGTTGGTGGGCTCGTCGAGCAGCAGAAGATTGGGTTTGGCGAGCAACAGCTTGGCCAGCGCGATGCGCATCTGCCAGCCGCCACTGAACTCGTCGGTCTGCCGCGTCCAATCTTCCTTGCCGAATCCGAGACCGGTGAGCACGGCGCCGACCTGCGCGTCGAGCGCGTAGCCGTCTAGGGCGTGAAAGCGCTCCTGGAGCATGGAGAAGCGCTCGGCGGCGGACTCGTACTCCGGGCCGGCGTGGTCGAACTCGGTGAGCTGGCCGGCCAGGCGCTCGATCTCCCGCTCCATGTCGCGCAGTTCGTCGAAGACGGTGAGGCACTCTTCAAAGACGCTGCGTCCGGCCAGGCTAAGGCCCTCCTGTGGCAGGTAGCCGATGCTCATGCCGCGGGTCTGCTGCAGGGCGCCGTAGTCCAGCGATTCGAGGCCGGCCAGCACCTTCATCAGCGTGGACTTGCCGGCACCATTGGCGCCGACAAGCGCAGTTTTCTCCCGCGCGCGGATCAGCCAGTTGGCCTCAAGGAAAAGCACGCGCGGTCCAAACCGCTTGCCGGCATTTTGCAGCGAGAGCATCTGGAACCATTTTCGCAGAGAGGCGGCGGGCGATCTCAGAATTACGTGATGCCCGTGCTCGATCTGAGCGATCACTGTGGCCAGCTTTCCCTGCAGTCTCTTGTCCAGCCGGACGCCGAAGATCTCGCTGATGCGGTTGGCGGTCAGGCGCCCGAGGCCGATCTCGCAACTGCGCGCGAAGATGTTGTGGATGGGGAAGTGGCGTTTGAAGATGAAATTCCGGCAGTACTCGATCTGGCTGATGGCGTAGAACCGCGGCAGGTTCATCTGGCCGCGCTCCTTCT
>PLGM01000207.1 GCA_003139795.1 Acidobacteriaceae bacterium
GCCGACCGGGAGCGCATCTTCGAGCGATATTACCGAGCTTCGACTTACTCGAACCGTGCCTCGGGGACCGGAATCGGACTTTCAGTAGCGAAACGAGTGGCGCTGATTCATGGCGGTTATGTTTGGGTTACTAGCGATGAGATCGAGGGAACAACATTTTATGTGGCAATTCCCGCTCCCGTACTAAAGAGGTGCTCGTGATGAACCAGCCTGTGCTTCGCATTCTTGTAGTCGACGACGAAACGGCCATCCGCCGGGCGCTGAGGCCTCCGCTGGCTGGACTCGGCTTTCAAGTGGCCGAAGCAACACGCGGCGAAGAGGCTCTGCAACTGATGCGCACCGAGGTTTACGACGCCGTGCTGCTGGATGTGAATATGCCCGGCATCGGCGGCATTGAAACGCTGCGCCGGATTCGCGCGATAGCTCCCAGGCTGCCGATCCTGATGCTGACGGTGCGCGATCGGGAGGATGAAAAGGTGCTGGCGCTGGACTTGGGAGCGGACGATTATGTGACCAAGCCCTTCAGCACGCGGGAGCTGATTGCGCGCATCCGCGCGGCGATCCGTCGCGTCAGGGCTCCTTATCGAGCCGAAGATGCGCCCATTGAGATTGGGGAGATTCGCCTGGAGCCGGCAAAGCGAAAAGTGAAAAAACGCGGCCAGCCGGTACACCTGACGCGCAAGGAATTCGATATTCTGCATTGCTTGATGATCCGCGCGGGAAGAGTGGTGACTTATGCCAAGCTGCTGACCGCGGTGTGGGGAGCGGACTGTCGCGAAGAGGTGGAGTATCTGCGGACGTTTGTGCGGCAGTTGCGCAAGAAGATTGAAGACGATCCCTCCAATCCGCTGTATCTGCTGACCGATGTATACGTGGGATACCGTTTTGCAGATGCACAGATGTTTCAGGAAGAGGCCGCGGACCGAGCGCCGCAGGAGGGCGAGCCGGAGACGCCGCCGGACGCCGCATCCTGAAGCAATCTCCTGTTCGGCAGCGAGTCGGGCGGACCCTTCTACTCGTCGTAGTGCAGCAGGCTGTAGACGTCGTAGTCCTTGAAGCGTTCGCGGCCCTTCAGGAAGTCGAGCTCGATGGCAAAGGCCAGTCCGGCAATCTCCCCGCCCAGTTGCTTGACCAGCTTCACGGTGGCCTCCATGGTGCCTCCGGTGGCCAGCAGGTCGTCCACCAGCACCACGCGCTGGCCGGGCTGAATGGCGTCCAGGTGAATCTCCAGGGCGTCGGAGCCGTACTCCAGGTCATAGGTGACGCGGGCCACGGGAGCGGGCAATTTGCGCGGTTTGCGGACCGGCACGAAGCCGGCGTTCAGCCGGTAGGCCAGCGCCGGCCCGAAGATGAATCCCCGCGCCTCGATGCCCAGCACCAGGTCGATCTTGCGCCCGATGTAATGCGCCGCCAGCGCATCGATGAGTTTGGCAAAGCCGACCTTGTCCTTCAACAGCGTGGTGATGTCGTAGAACAGAATCCCCGGCTTGGGAAAATCGGGCACCGTGCGCACCAGCGCCTTCAAGGCTTCCACATCGATGGGCTTGATTTGTTCACTCATGCGTCCGTCCACTCCTGAATCGGTCTTGAGAAGAATTTGCGGGAAGGGAACAGGCGGGGATCGGTTCGTCTTCCCTACAGATTATAGAGGGCGGCAGGGCAGTGATCAGTTTTCAGTCCTCAGTTGTCAGTGAGTGGCGACGAATGCGCAGCGTCATCATCCACGAGAAGGGGCGCACATTTGACCCGGTCATCGGTTCCATGGCATTTCCAGGATCGGTGTCCCCGGACGCTGAAGGGTCTCAATTCTGCACGCCCTTCAAGGTAAACCCGGAGACATAGCGACCTTCAAAACTGCTGCTTTTTTGCGCTCAAAGCGACCAAAAAGTCGGGCTTGTTGACCAAATACCGGGGCTTTTCAGGGGGTCTTGTTTAGCATTGAGATAATAGGGAGCCCTTGGAGTTAAGACGATAAGTATTTGATTCTAATCATATTACGCTCTCAGGCGTGTCTAAAATGCGCCCCAGAAGTGGGCATTTTGGCGGAGGAGTGGGGGGTATTGGGTTTTTCGGCTGGGTGCGGGCCGCAAATCGATCTGGACGGGGTCTGGCATACAGACATTATGCGCTGTTGGATCTTAATCGACTGCAAGCGCCGTTGCGGGAGATTCCGTGGAGGTAAAGCACTTGGGGAAGCGGCCTGGCCGGGTTTTCCGGGTGAGCCCCGAAAACCGATGGCCGACAACCATTTTGCTACCACGCCCCATCGATCCTGAACGAACTCAGCCCGGCGGCCTCGCGCTCGTCCAGATAATGCTCGATCAGGCGGTCCACGCGGCTGCCACGCGGGCCGCGGCGCAGGCTGGCTCTCAGCTCGGTCAGGTCTTCGGCGGTGCCCGAGGCCACCACCTCCACCTCGCCGTCCTCGGTGTTGCGCACCCACCCGCACAGGTCCAGCTCGCTGGCCTCCCGGTGCACATACCAGCGGAAGCCCACCCCCTGCACGCGACCCTGAATGAGAAAATGAAGAACCATCGTTGGGAACCAAGGCCAGTCTTGCAGATGCGCCGCCGTCGCGCAACCGGCGACCAAATCCTGACCCCCAAGGCCAACGACGAAGATTTGTCGCTGGGGCCCGGTCCCTCATCCAGCGCGCTACACTGGACTTCACCATGGTCTTCGTCCTCGACAACTACGATTCGTTCACCTACAACCTTGTCCAATACCTGGGCGAGCTGGGCGCGGAGGTCGAGGTTTATCGCAACGACGAACTTACGGTGGAGCAAGTGGAGGCGCTGAAACCGGAACGTATTCTGCTCTCGCCGGGCCCCTGCACCCCGCGCGAGGCCGGCATCCTGGTTCCGCTCATCCGGCACATGGCCGGTAAAGCGCCCATTCTTGGCGTCTGCCTGGGCCACCAGGCCATCGGCGAGGCGTTTGGAGGGCAGGTGGTGCGCGCGCGGCAACTGATGCACGGCAAGACCAGCCCGGTGGACCACGACGGCAAGGGCATCTTCGCCGGACTGCCCACGCCGCTTACCTGCACCCGCTACCACTCGCTGATTGTCGAAGAGGACTCGCTCCCCGCCGAACTGATGGTCACCGCCCGCACGGCGGGCAGCAACGCAGACGGTTCCGTCATTATGGGTCTGCGCCACCGCAGCCTGCCCATCGAGGGCGTGCAGTTCCACCCCGAGAGCGTATTGACCGAGGGCGGCCACCGGATGATCCGCAACTTCCTGGAGATGTAGCCGCAATGCGAGTGCCGGCACGAGTCCCCACGCTAATTCAGTCGCGAGCCGAAACGCACCACCCGAGACTGGCGCGCACTGCAAGTCTGGCCGGAGTGCTTCCGTTGGCGGCGGTTCTATTCACTGCGCCTGCGCTTTGCGCCCAGGCTCCTCCTGAGGCCCAGGTCCCCGCGACCACACAGGCCCCCGCGACCACTCTGGCCCCTGCGCCCGAATCCGGCCCCATCGCCATTGTCCCGCTCGACAGCAAGAATCCCGACCTGGCCGCCAAGGTTACCGGCGCGCTCGAGGTCTCCCAGGGCAAGGCCGTCATCGCCGCCAGCGGCTCCGTCACCTCCGGCTCCGGGACTACGCAGGTCATATTGCCCCATCGCGGCGTGCTGCGCGTCTGCGCCTCCACCACCGTCAAGCTGGCCGCCGACTCCAGCGTCCCCGCCGGTGAAATCCCCGGCCTGATGATGGCCATGGACCACGGCGCCGTCGAGGTCAGCTTCGCCACCGGCCGCAACTCCGACATTCTGCTCACGCCAGACTTCCGCATCCTCATTGGCGGGCCCGGCGCGGCGGAGGTGAAGGTGCGCCTCGGCCAGCATGGCGACACCTGCGTGGACAACGCCGGCGTGAACGCGCCCTACGTTCTGGTTTCGAGCGTCTTCGACGGCGGCGCCTACCGTGTGCAGCCGGGTCAGCGCGTGATGTTCCAGCACGGCAGCCTGCACGAGGTAGTGGATCAGGAAAAAGAGCCCTGCGGGTGCCCGCCTCCAGCGGTCCCGCAAACGAACGAATTTCCGTTGGCGCAGAGCGAGGGCCTGGCTCCGCTGGCCACTCCGGCGCCCAGCCCCAACGCTCAGCCCGGCCTTCAGCCGCAGACCACGGAGACCCTGGCCTATAGTGCCGCCGACCACGCCCCCAAGGCCGCCGAGCCCGCTGCGGCCGCCACGCCTGCGCCCGCCGCCGCGCCCCCGCCCCAAAAGAAGCCCGGTCTCTTCAACCGCGTAGGCCGCTTCTTCAAGCGTATCTTCGGCGCGGAGTGAGGCCGCCCGGTCGGAGATGCCCCGTCAATCTAGTACCGCGACCGTGTGGATATGTCGTCTCCCAGGTCTTCCGCCGCGGTCCGCCACGGCGGAAGACCTGGGGCACCCAGATTCTCATCGTCGACATTTCACAATCACACGGTCGCGGTTCGGGCGTCAACGCCTGAATGGCGATTGAAAACTTGGGACTTATAGCCGCGTCACGTTGCGCTGGCTTCAGAGACGTTCGAGCGCCTCGTCCCGGACAAGGCGAGCCGCGTCAAGCTGCCGGGCCATGACATCGTTTGACCCGGACTCAGGCCGCCGGGCGGATCACTTGAAGATCGGCGCACCGCGCAGGATTCTTTGCGCTCAGGCGCGCGGAATCTCGAGCGCCCCGGTGAGGCTTGCCACCCGCTCCACCTGGTGGCCTCGGCACCAGGACTCGAGGCCATGCGCCAGACGTTCGACGGCTCGCGGGTCGGCGTAGCTGGCCGTGCCCACCTGGACGGCAGTGGCGCCGGCCAGGAGGAATTCGACGGCGTCTTCCGGGGTGACGATTCCACCCATGCCGAGAATGGGAATGGTCACCGCGCGCGCCGTCTCGTAGACCATGCGCAGGGCGATGGGCTTGATGGCCGGGCCGGAGAGGCCACCGGTGACGTTGCTGAGGCGAGGGCGGCGGGTCTCCACATCAATGGACATGGCCAGGAAAGTATTGGTCAGGCTCAGTGCGTCGGCGCCGGCGTCGGCGGCAACCTTGGCCATGTGGGCGATGGAGGTGACGTTGGGCGAGAGCTTGACGATGAGGGGCCGCGTGGAGGCCGATTTGGCCCGCCTGACCAGGTATTCCAGGGAGCCAGGATCGGAGCCGAAGGCCATGCCGCCGGCGTGAACATTGGGGCAGGATACGTTCAGCTCATAGGCGGCGATGCCCTGGGCCTGGTTGAGCCGCTCGATGACCGCGATGTAGTCACCCACCGTGTAGCCGAAGACGTTGACGATGACTTTGCAGAGGGGGTAACGCGCCAGCGGCGGCAGCTTGCGCTGAATGTAGTCCTCGACGCCAACATTCTGCAGTCCGATGGCGTTCAGCATTCCGGCCGCGGTCTGAACAATGCGTGGGGCGGAGTGGCCGGCCATCGGCTCCAGCGAGATGCCCTTGGTGACGAATGCGCCGATCCGCTCCAGCGAGACGATCTCTTCAAACTCGATGCCGTAGCCAAAGGTGCCGCTGGCGGCGATGGCCGGGTTGATAAGTTCCAGGCCGGCCAGCGAAACTTTCATGTCGGGTTTCACGCGCGGCAATCTTCCTTTTGGACCGTAGTCAGTTCTCAGTGGTCAGTTGTCCGTCACTTCGTCGCCGTGTCGCCGGTTTACTCCTCGCGGCTTGACTATCTTGACGATGAGATACCTGTTTTGCGGCAGACTGCCGGTTTGGCTTGAGCGCCTCGGTGAGCACCCGGCCCACCGCGGCCGATGGCTGATTGACGCCCGCAAGCGAAGCCAGCGTGGCCCAGGTCCACTGGGGCTACCCTTTCATGATACTCGCCCGGCAGAAGCGGCGCACCGTAGAAGGCCGGCAGCAAATGGGGGTCATAGGACCGCGGCCTGAAGTGAGTGGTCCCAGTCGAGCCGTGGAGGTCCTCCAGCCTGGGTGGCCGGCTCATCTTCGCATGGCTCCTTTGTACCGTGCTTTCCCTTGACATTCGACAGGAAGGGGTGTAATTCTGTTGTCGAATATCGAGGGGAAACATGCCGCCATCGACAGACCTGTTGCAGGGAACCCTGGATTTGCTGATTCTGCAGACGCTGGCTCCTGGACCGATGCACGGCTGGGGCGTGGCCCAGCGCATCCAGCAAGTGTCGAAGGATGTATTGCAGATTGGCCAGGGATCGCTTTACCCGGCGCTGCACCGGCTGGAGTACAAGGGGTGGATCCGGGCCGATTGGGGAGCCTCTGAAAACAACCGGCGGGCGAAGTTTTATGCGCTGACTCGCACGGGCAGGAAGCAATTGGAGACCGAGGTCGCGACCTGGGAACGGCTGTCGGCGGCCATCGGCCTGGTGCTGGGAGGGATTCCGGAGGCGCAAGCATGATGAAGGAATGGTTGACCCGATTGCGCTTTCTGGTTTTGCGCCGGCCACACGCCGAATTGGACGAAGAACTTCGAATTCATGTCGAGCAGTCGACCGAGGCGAACATCGCGGCCGGAATGACGGCGGAAGAGGCGCACAGACAGGCACTGATCGAGTTCGGCGGCGTAGAGCGGGCGCGGGAACAGTGCCACCAACAGCGGCCGGGCTGGTGGATGGGCACGGTGCTGCAGGATGCTCGCTACGCGCTGCGGGGATTCCGGCGCAATCCCGTGTTTACGATTGCGGTGATTGCCACGCTGGCCGTGGGGATCGGCGCGACCACGGCGGTGTTCAGCGTGGTGGACCGGATTCTGTTTCGCAGCCTTCCCTATGCGCACGACGATCGGATTGTCTCGGTGGGGCTAGTGCAGTCGCTGGAGCGGCAGGAGTTCACGGTAGGCGGCTTCTTCTTCGACTGGCGCGACAATCAAAAACCGTTCGAGGCCTTTGCTTCGCAAGGAACGATGCTTCATGCCTGCGACCTGGTCGAAGCCAATCCGGCGCAACTCAACTGCATCCAGGCGCAAGCCGGCTTTCTGCCTCTGCTGGGAATTTCGCCCGTGCTGGGGCGCAACTTTCTGCCCGATGAGGATCGGCCGAACGGACCACGAGTGGCGCTCATCTCCTATGGCTTGTGGCGGGATCATTACAACAGCGATCCCGGCATTCTGAACCGGACGATCGACGTGGACGGCAGTCCGGCCCGCGTAGTTGGAGTGCTGCCCAAGGGCTTTGAATTGCCCACACTGCAGGCCCCTGACGTGATGTTGCCCCTGGCTCTGAACGAAGGAATGGAGCGCAAGTCGAGTCCGGGATCTCCGATGCGCACCTTTGCCCTGCTCAGGCCAGGAGTGAGCATTGCGCAGGCCAAGGCGGAGATGGAGCCCCTCTTCCTGCGCACACGGGAGACAGTGATTCCGGCCCAGATTCGCAAGGACTTCCATTTGAGCATTCGCTCGCTGCGCGACCGCGAAACCAAGGATGTGCAGTTAACGGCCTGGATTCTGCTCGGTTCGGTGCTGGCGGTGCTGCTGATTGCCTGCGCCAATGTGGCCAGCCTGATGATGGCGCGGGGCGAGGCACGGGAGCGGGAGCTGGCGGTACGTTCCGCGCTGGGCGCGAGCCGGGGACGTCTGATTCGTCAAACGCTGACCGAGGCCGCATTGCTCTCGCTTGCGGGGGCCGCTGCGGGAATGGTGCTGGCAGAAGGATTGCTCAGGGCTTTTGTCGACCTTGCGCCCACAGGCATTCCATTTCTGAACAAGGCCGGCCTGGACCTTCGCATCGCGCTGTTCACGGTGCTGGTATCGCTGGTCTGCGGAGCGCTGTTCGGCTTGCTGCCGGCCTTGCAAACGCCGCGCGCGGTCGCCCTGGCGGCACGCACCGCGAAATCCCGCAAACGCACGGTGCTGCGGCGGAGCCTGGTGGTGGGCCAGATTGCCATCAGCATGGTTCTGCTCTCCGGCGCGGCGCTGTTGCTCAGGAGCTTCGAGAACATGGAGGAGCAGAGCCTGGGCATGGAAACCCAGGGGGTGCTGACGGCCCGGATTGCGCTGCCCGGCTTCCGCTACGACACAGGGCAGAAGAAGATGGAGTTTTATCTGCAGGCGGAAGCGGCGCTGCGGCGTCTTCCGGGGATTCGCGCGGTGGGGTTCAGCGATTCGCTGCCTCCAGGGGGTTGGAACAACGATGAACGATTCGCAGACTTGGCAGCCGAAGGGAAACCCCGTCCTGCGCAGGGAACGGGAGGCTCAGTAGTGAGCCGCGGGGTCACGCCCGACTACTTCAGGGCGTTGAATATCCCCATCGTTCGCGGCCGGAACTTTACCGAGGAGGATCGCAAGGCCAGTGAGTACCGTGTGGTGCTGAGCAGGCTGCTGGCGGCGCGCATGTTTGCGGGCGAAGACCCTATTGGCAAGCGTATCCAGAGGAATCGCGACGACAAGTGGTTCACAGTCGTAGGCGTGGCTGAAAACGTGAAGAACGGCGGACTCACGCAGCAGGACGATCCGGAGATTTACTTCCTCCGGCAGAGCATCGCCCAGGACTGGGGTGGACGCGCGCCGGTGGGTGAAGTAATGAGCGGAGCGGCGCCGCTGATGATCGTCGATGCGGCTCTGTCGCCCAAGGCCGTGGCGCCGTGGATGCGGTCGCAGATTGCACAGCTTGATGCGACGGTTCCGGTGGAGATCGAGACGCTGAGCCAGAGCGTGAGCAAGCTGGCTGACCGCCCGCGGTTCGAGACGGCGCTGCTGGGGTTCTTTGCGTTTTGCGGGCTGCTGATGGCGGTGATCGGGTTGTATGGCGTGATTGCGTTTGTCGCGACGCAGCGCACACAGGAGATTGGCGTGCGCATGGCGCTGGGCGCGACGCGGGTGGATATTCTGCGGCTGATTGCCGGGGAGGGCGTGCGGCTGATTGTGCTGGGTGGCGTGTTGGGATTGAGCGCGGCGCTGGCTGGCGCGCGACTGCTCAAGAGCCTGCTGTTCGGCGTCGGGCCGCACGATCCGGCCACCTATGCGGCGGTGGCACTGCTCCTGGCCTTGGTGGCACTGGCGGCGACGCTGATTCCCGCGCGCGCGGCCATGAAGGTGGAGCCGGTGGTGGCGCTGCGGTACGAATAGCGTTGGGTCCACGCCGGCAAGTCGATGTGACGTAGCCTGAGTTACAGAAAGATTGCGCCAATGGTGGGCGACAGGATGTTGCCGGCCAGTGGCTTTGCCCCGGAGGTTTCTGCATGATGAGGGAATTGCTGACCCGATTACGCTTTCTGGTGTCGCGCCGGACCCGCGGCGAGACGGACGAAGAACTCCGGTTTCATGTGGAGCAGGCGAAAGAGGTGCGCGTGGCGGCGGGAATGACGCCGGGAGAGGCGCACAGGCAAGCGTTGATCGAGTTCGGCGGCGTAGAGCGGGCGCGCGAGCAGACCTTCGAGCAGCGACCGGGGTGGTGGTTGGGGACGGTGGAGCAGGATGTGCGCTATGCGCTGCGCGGATTCCGGCGCAACCCGGTGTTTACCATCGCGGTGATTGCGACGCTGGCGGTGGGGATCGGCGCAACCACGGCAGTCTTCAGCGTGGTGGACCGGATTCTGTTCCGCAGCCTGCCCTATGCGCACGACGACCGGCTGGTGTCGGTCGGCCTGGTGGCGCCTATCATTCCGCAGGAGTTCATGCTGGGCGGGTCCTATTACGATTGGCGCGACAATCAGAAGCCATTCGAGGCATTTACGTCAGAGACAGGCGTGAATGCCTGCGACCTGACAGAGCGCAATCCCGCGCGGCTCAGTTGCGCCAGCGTGGAGCAGAATTTCCTGCCCACGCTGGGGATTGCGCCGCTGCTGGGCCGCAATTTTCTGCCTGAAGAGGATCGGCCCAACGGTCCCAAAGTTGCTCTCATCTCTTATGGATTGTGGCTCTCGCATTACGTCTCGACCCCGGCATTCTGAATCGGCTCATCGACATCGACGGCAAGCAGGTGCGCGTCATTGGCGTGCTGCCCAAAGATTTCGAAATGCCTGCCTTGGAACCCGCTGATATTGTTGTGCCTCAAGCCCTGGACGAGGCAGCCGAGCGCAAGGAAGCCCCCGACACAGTGATGTACGCGTTTGCACGTCTGAAACCGGGGCTCACAATTGCACAGGCTCAGGCGGCGCTTGAGCCTGTGTTCAATTATTCGCTCAACCTGGCGCCGGCGCAATTCCGCAAAGAGGTGCATCTGCGGGTGCGATCGATTCGCGACCGGCAGATGCAGGATGTGTACACAGTTGCGTGGGTGCTGCTGGGAGCTGTGCTGGCGGTGCTGCTGATTGCCTGCGCCAACGTGGCCAGCCTGCTGATGGCGCGTGCGGCACAGCGAGAACGGGAGCTGGCGGTTCGCGCAGTTCTTGGCGCCAGCCGGGCCCGCCTGGTGCGGCAAAGATTGACCGAGACTTTTCTGTTGACGATTTTTGGAACCGGCGCCGGTCTGGTTCTGGCGGAGATTCTGCTGCACGTGTTCATCGCCATTGCGCCGGCGGGAATTCCGTTTCTGGCAACTGCTCACCTTGATCTGCGCATCATGCTCTTCGCCGTTACGATTTCTGTTTTCTGCGGAGCTGTTTTTGGGGCGATCCCGGCATTGCAGCGACCTCGGACGGCTGCGTTGGCTGCGCGCGCCACAAGCTCCGGTGCGCACGCCTTCGCTCGCCGCTGCCTGGTGGTGGGACAGATCGCCATCAGCATGATCCTGCTCACCGGCGCGGCGCTTCTGATGCGCAGCTTCAGCAGTCTTGAGCGCCAGCCTATGGGCATGGAGACCCGGGGCGTACTGGCTGCGCACATTGCGCTGCTGGGCTATCGCTATACGACCGCGCAAGAGCAGATGGAATTTTTTCTCGCAGCAGAGGCCGCGTTGCGGCGGCTGCCCGGTGTTTCCGCCCTGGGCATGACCAACTGGCTTCCGCCGTCCGAGACTCGCGAAAAGCAGATCTTCAGCCATATCGCAGTTTCCGGCAGGCCGCGTTCGACGGCCGGAACAGGCGGAATGGTAACGTGGCGTTGGGTCACGCCGGACTACTTCAATGCGCTCGGAATTCCGATTGTCCGCGGACAGAATTTTACCGAGGAGCAGCGAACCTCCAATGAGAACTTGCTGATCTTGAGCAGCCTGCTCGCCTCCCGGCTCTTCGGCGATGATGATCCGGTGGGCCAGCATGTGCAGACGCTTCCGGACGGCCCCTGGTACACGGTGCTGGGGGTTGCGGCGAACGTAAAGAATGGCGGCTTGACGGGTGCTGAGGATCCGGAATTCTACCGTCTCAGGCGCAACGTCACCGGCGATTGGCATCCCTGGAACGTGATGGTTCTCAAGACATCGCTACCGCCCGCGGCAATAGCTCCCTGGGTGCGCTCTCAGATTGCGCAAGTCGATCCCACCGTGCCCGTCGAAATTGAAACGCTTAGCGACAGCGTGAGCAAACTCGCCGACCGTCCGCGCTTTGAAACAGCGCTGCTGGGATTCTTTGCCCTCTGTGGCCTCTTGATGTCTGTCATTGGCCTCTACGGAGTCATCGCCTTCGTCGCCGCCCAGCGCACCCAGGAGATCGGCGTGCGCATGGCGCTGGGCGCAACGCGGATGAATATTCTGCGGCTGATCGTCGGCGAAGGCGTGCGGCTGATTGTGCTGGGCGGGGTGTTAGGCCTGGGCGCGGCGCTGGCCACCGCGCAACTGCTCAAGAGCCTGCTGTTCGGCGTCGGGCCGCACGATCCGGCCACCTATGCCGCGGTCGCACTGCTCCTGGCCCTGGTGGCGCTGGCGGCGACACTGATTCCCGCGCGCGCTGCGATGCGGGTCGAGCCGATGGTGGCGCTGCGCTATGAGTAGCGCTCAATGGGGCTTGAGAGTGGCGGGTTGGGGTTCCTGCTTTCCCACCTTAGCCGCAAAGAGTCGCCGCGGCGACACGCGGCGAAGGTGGGGCACCCAGCATGAGAGCCGGCAAAAACTGATCGGAAAAAACAAGGGCGCCCGCCGCTGCGGACGCCCTTTGTGTTGCAGAATCTCCTGCGCTATGCCGGTACAGCGTCGGCGGCGGTGACCTTGACCGGGGTGAGCCAGCCGAAGCGGTCGGGCTTGAGGCCGTTGGCAATGCCGAAGAACTCGTCGGCGATGCGTTTGGTGATTTCGCCGGGCTTGCCGTCGCCGATTACTATCCGGTCAATAGTGGCGATGGGGGAGACCTCGGCGGCGGTGCCGGTGAAGAAGACTTCGTCGGCGATGTAGAGCAGTTCGCGGGGGAGGGACTGCTCGATGACGGTGAGGCCGAGATGGCGGGCGATGGTGAGGACGCTGTCGCGGGTGATGCCGGAGAGGGCGGAGTTGGCCAAGGGCGGAGTGTAGAGGACGCCGTTGCGGACGACGAAGATGTTTTCGCCGGAGCCCTCGCTGACCAGGCCGCCGACGTCCAGGGCAATGCCCTCGTCGTAGCCGTTGATTTCGGCTTCCATGCGGATGAGCTGTGAATTCATATAGTTGGCGCCGGCCTTGGCGAGGGCGGGCATGGTGTTGGGGGCCAGACGGTTCCAACTGGAGATGCAGACGTTGGCGCCGCCGTGGCCGGCAATATATTTGCCCCAGGGGAAGTTGGCGATGTAAACCTCGATGGGCGAGCCCTTGGGGCTGACGCCGATTTCGCCGTAGCCGCGGAGCACGATGGGGCGGATGTAGCAGGGCGTAACACCATTGGTTTCAATGACATCGACCACGGCTGCGCAAAGCTCTTCGAGGTTGAAGGGGATCTCCATGCGGTAGATTTTGGCGGAGTCGAGCAGGCGCTGCATGTGCTCGGGGAGACGGAAGACGGCGGAGCCCTGAGGCTGTCCGTAGCAGCGGATGCCCTCGAAGACGCTGGAGCCGTAATGGATGACGTGGCTCAAGACGTGGAGGGTTGCGTTTTCCCAGGGGATGAGGTTGCCGTTGTGCCAGATTCTGGATGTGGTTTGGATAGGCATGGGGGTTCGGAAAGCTCCTTCGGTCGCGCCGTCGACGGGTACCTATCAAGGTATCGCGACCGCAGGCAGCATGTCACGGGAGAGCATCGATTGGCAAGAGCACGGGGTAACCAAATATGGCACTTCGGTGCCGCTGGGCACTTCAGAATTGCTGGCCTGAAGTTCCCCGGATGGACGCGAAATGGGGAGCTTCCGGGTTACCATTTTGCGCAAACTGAGGAGCTTTGATCCCCGGCTTTGTGAACTTGCCCTCAGAATGCGTA
>PLGM01000243.1 GCA_003139795.1 Acidobacteriaceae bacterium
ATGTGGTATTGCCGCATGAAGATGCCGAAGGCCGACCGCTATAAGACGGTTTCGCTCAAGACGACCGATATCAGCGCGGCTCTCTTTGCACGTTACCCGGTAGATGGCCATCTGGCCTCCTCAAACGGGAAGGCGGACCGGAGTCCGCCCGGTTTGGGTTCGCCGTTTGAGGAGCCGTTTGCGAACCGCGCAAATTGGGTTATTATCGCGGTGGGTCCATTTCGCTTGCGGAATGGCCGGTGAACAGTTGTTCGCCAAAATGGTCGGCAGCGCGCTAACGCTGCCGACCTTCTCTTTGCTACTCAGAAGTGTGCCAGCTTCCGAGGTTCGTGTCAACTATTTAGACATATTGCACGACATTGATAAGTATTACTTTACATAACGTAAATTTCTACTTGACAAACCTGAATAGAGAACTATTATACTAGAATCTGTGGAAAATGCGGACCCTTCTGTGGAAAATCTGGCCGTGCGAGTGAATTCGCTCTTCGGCCAACGACTAGCTTTGGCACGGCGTTCCCGTAGGGTTTCGCAGGCGGAACTCGCCAACCGAGTAGGCCGGTCCCGCGTAACCATCGCCAACCTGGAAAGCGGCAAGCAGAATGTCCAACTCCATCAAGTTTTTACCCTCGCCGCTGCACTCGATGTCCCGGCCACAGAATTGATTCCGGATTCAGTTATGGTCACGCAGGATCCTCAGACCGCCATCACAGAAGCGTTTATCCAGGCTACGAAATTAACGCTGCAAAGTAGGATCGGAGGCATCAAATGAGCACCAGACGAGAGATTGAAGAGACGGTGTCAGGACTGCTCAGGAAGCATCAGATCTATGGGGCTCCAGTTCCCGTAGATCGCGTAGCTACCGAAGAGGGTCTGCCTATCATTGAGCACGCCCTACAAGGTGAGGTCTCAGGGGCTCTTATTAGCAGTAATGGCGTCAGCGCAATCGCGGTGAATAGTGCACACCACTTGAATCGTAGGCGCTTCACCATCGCGCATGAGCTTGCTCATTCTAAGCTCGGTCACAAGGGAGATCAAGACCACATCGATTGGAAGTTCACGGTACTTCGTCGAGACGGCAAATCTTCCGAAGCAAGCGATGTTCAGGAGATTGAGGCCAACATTTTTGCAGCTAACCTATTGATGCCCCGTGAATTCCTATTCAAAGACCTGAAGCTCCAAGCGGGAAGTAACGGGGAGGTCGAGCTATCGGACGTGCAACTTTCATCCCTTGCTAGGAAATACCAGGTTAGTGAGACAGCGATGAACTTCCGCCTAATCAACTTGGGACTGATATCACCAATCTAAAGGGGCATCTCGATGTGCGTCCATGTCTCACCTTCGAGACCTGGGCACCCGGCTCCGGCCGGTTACGCACTATCTTGAGGAGCCTCACAGGCTTCGTTGCCTGCCGTTCCTTTCCAGCCATTGATGTGCTGCCTTTGCATTAGGTGGGCCGCCGCTCAGTCCCCCTGGGTCTGCAATTCACGCTGCGATGATTTATCGTTAGCAGTATGAACAGCAGGAACCGACATCGCGTATTGGCCCAGATTCACCTTCGGAAGAAGGGGCGACGCACCCCGGCTCCTCGTGCCCAAGGGACCTGTAGCAGCCAAATTGACAAAATTTGCACAATTGCCCTGCACAATTCCTACACAGCAAAAATCTATGAGGTTATGCTCATTTGAATCAGTATTTTCCAGAATCATTTTCACCCGCTCAGGATGACAAATCTTAATTTTTTCGATCGATTCAGGGGTACATCAACAGAAACGGGACGACATGCGAGCTAAAACGGCGGTAGTGCTGGGCGCCCAGTGGGGCGACGAAGGCAAGGGGAAGATTGTGGACGTGCTGAGCGAGCGATTTAACGCCGTGGCACGGTACGCCGGCGGGCATAATGCCGGACACACGGTCATCATCGGCGGGCAGAGGTTTGTGCTGCAACTGATTCCCTGCGGGGTGCTGCGGCCGGGGTGCAAGGGGATCATCGGGAATGGGGTGGTGCTGGACCCGATCGCGTTTCTGAAAGAGGTGGGCAAGCTGCGGGCGCTGGGCGTGGCCGTGGATGAGCAGCTCTTTGTGTCGAACCGGGCACAGGTGATTTTGCCGTACCACCGGATGATCGAGCTGGCGGCCGAAAGCGCGCCGGGGCGGAAGAAGATTGGGACGACGAGCCGGGGGATCGGTCCGGCGTACGAGGACAAGATGGCGCGGAGCGGGTTGCGAGTGGTGGACCTGCTGCGGCCGGAGCTGCTGAAGACGCACATCGAGGCGGCGTGCGCGGAGAAGAACGCGATTGTACGGGCACTGTTTGGGACCGGGACGGACCCGCTGGACCCGGCAAAGATGTATGACGAGTATGCGGCGGCGGCGGACGAGGTGAGGCCGTTTGTGGCGGATACGGGGCGGCTGCTGAACAAGATCCTGGCCGAGGGCGGGAGCGTGATGTTCGAGGGCGCGCAGGGGACGATGCTGGACATCGACCACGGTACCTATCCGTTTGTGACTTCGTCGTCGGCGACGGCGGGGGGCGCGGCCACGGGAACCGGGGTGGGACCGACGGCGATCGGGACGGTGATCTCGGTGACCAAGGCGTATGTGACGCGAGTGGGCGGAGGACCGTTTCCGACCGAGATTCGCGAGGCGGCGGGAGACCACCTGCGGGCGCGGGGGAACGAGTACGGGGCGGTGACGGGACGGCCGCGGCGTTGCGGATGGCTGGATATTCCGCTGCTGCGGTACTCGAACCAGGTGAACGGGGCAGAGTGGCTGGTGGTGACCAAGCTGGACGTTCTGGACGAGCTTGAGGAGATTCCGATCTGCGTGGGGTACGAGGCCGGGGGTAAGGTGACGGACGAGATTCCGGCGGACGTGCAGGGGCTGGAGCAGATCAAGCCGGTGTATACGACGCTGAAGGGCTGGCGGGAGCGGACCGAGGGGATCACGGAGTTTGCCAAGCTGCCCAAGGCAGCGCAGGAGTATTTGCGGTTTCAGGAACGGGAGAGCGGGGCGCGGATCGGGATGGTGTCGACCGGTCCGGACCGGGAGCAGACGATGGTGCTCGAGGAGTTTAGGGCGGCGCTGGATCAGATTCATGGTTAAACTGGAAGAACAGCCTCAGAATGGTCCGGGGATTGTTGCTCAGGGAAGAGAGAAACGAGCCTATGGTCAGCTTTATTGTTCGGTTGAAGTTTGCCTCAGAAGATCGCGCCGATGTGGCGGAAACGCTGCGTTTGCTGGCGGCGGCGTCGCGCCAGGAGCCGGGGTGCGTGAGTTACGTTCCGCACCAGTTGGAGGATGACCCGGACACGGTGCTGATCTATGAGCAGTACCGGGACGCGAAGGCGCTGGCGGCCCACCGGGCAACGGAGCACTTCAAGAAGCACGCGGTGGGCGGCCTTTACCAGAAGATGCGGGAGCGCAGCATGGAAAACCTGTTGGCTCTCGTTTGAGGCGGGAGTGCTGTCCGAGAGGCCGGAGTTCCGGGATGGGCCGAGCGCGGCTGCTTTTGAAACAGTGAACAGGGGACGGCGACGGGGCGACTCAAAACCGATTGACCGGGATGCCCGTCCGAGACTACTATCCGATACGCCTATGCCGGGTGCCACGACCAACCCCGCAACGCCAAGAAGCCGCCGCATGGCGATTGGACTGATGCTCATCGCGATGTTTGCGCTGACGGTGTGCGCGAGCGGGCTGCAGGCCGGAATGCCCAGGGCGCAGAAGCACGAGAGCCGCCACGAGATCGACCAGCTGGAGGAAACGTGGCGTGAGGCCATCCTGAAGTCGAATACCACGGCAATGAACGCTTTGCTGGCGGACGACTACCTGGCGATCACCGCCTCCGGCACGCTGCAAACAAAGGAGCAGGCGCTGGCCAACCTGCGCATGGGGCGGACGCATTTCACGGCGCTCGATATATCCGACCGGAAGGTGCGCTTCTATGGGACCACGGCGCTGGTGACCTCGCTTGCCGAGGTGAAAGCCACGGCCGGCGACGGAGACATCTCGGGCAGCTATCGGTACACGCGGGTTTATGTGCGGGATGCGCAGGGTGTGTGGAAGATCGTGAGCTTTGAGGCGAGCAGGATTCGCGAAGCGGGTGAGCACAAGTAGGTCGAGATAGACCCCAGGCGGACTTTGTGGACGGCGGAAAGTAGCTTTTTGGTGAGTTACCTGAGAGTCAATGATAGTTGCTGTTGTCTGGTTGAGGATTACTTCTGTGCGATAGCATCTCAACTTCGTGATATGGCGCGCATCCTGAGTTCTGCTATAAACTCCGTGCGGGTTTTCTGTATTCCGGCTCAAGCAGGATGAGCGGCCCACATAAGGGAGCAAGTCACTGGTTGGGGCGGGACTGCTCGATCGGGAGCTTCCCCCCCGACTCACCGGGCCCGGCGGCAACTTTCGAGGGGACAGTGCCATATGAGGCCTACCCATAGGGAGCGAATTGCGGCTTGCGCCAGGGGTAGCAGCACGAACCGCAGTTGGGTGTGCGAAGCAAGGGGGCAAGGCAATGAAATCCATGCGGTTGGCGAAGCTCAAGTTGCTCGCGTTGTCGCTTATTCTTCCGGGATTGGCAGGCCTGATCATCTCCGCGATGATTTCGGTGAATTATCTGGACACGCTTCCGAGGTGGCCGGTGCCGGAACAGTTGCGCACAGAACCGCGCAACATTCATGGGATCGTGGTTTACCAGACCAAGCAGGAGGACCGGAAGCTCAACCTGATGGAGTACTCCTCGGTGGGTGTGTTCGTGCTGGGGCTTGGGTTGGGATTGGTCTACCTGGAAAAGTGGGGCAGCAGACAAGTCCGTGAGCCCGGGGAAGACGATGAGTTGGCGGAGTATCCCGGCTAGAGACTGAGATGACCGGGTCAGGGTCCCTGGTGCGCAGTCTTCTACAATGGACCGATGCCCGAACTGCCTGAGGTGGAGACCATCGCGCGTGGGGTAGATGCGCGGCTGCGCGGAGACCGCATCGTCGAGGTGTGGTTCAGCGAACACCGGGAACCCTTCAAGACGCCGCCGGGACGACAAGCCAAGGGGCTTGAGGGGCGCACGATTCTGGCCGTGCATCGCGTGGGAAAGCACATAGTCTGCGAACTGGGGTCTGAGGGCTTACGCCCCAGCGACAAAGGCCTGTCGCCGGGGACCCCGGGCGGCGGCAGCCCTGCCGTGGGTGGCGTTCGTTCAAACGGTCAGAACTACAAGCCTGAAGCGCAATGGATTGTGCATCTGGGCATGACGGGACGGCTGCTGGTGACCACTCCCGAGGGTCCCGTGGCCGCGCATACGCACGCTCGGCTGAGGCTGGCCAGCGGGCGGGAACTGAGGTTTGTGGACGCGCGGCGGTTCGGGCGGCTGGAGTTTCGCAACCTGAGGCGCGGCACGGGGTTCAGCGGGGCGGGCAGAGAGCCGTTGACGATTGAGGCGGAGGAGTTTGCCGGGCTGTTTCGCGGGCGGCGGCTGGCGATCAAGGCGGCGTTGCTCAACCAATCCCTTCTAACGGGCGTGGGGAACATCTATGCGGATGAGAGCCTGTTTCGGGCACGCATCCGGCCGAGGCGAAGGGCGGGGCGGCTGACCAGGGCCGAGTTGGAAAGGCTACGGCTGGAGTTGCGCGCGGTGTTGGAGCACGCGATCCGGCTGGGTGGATCGTCGGTATCCGATTATGTGGACGCGGATGGGGTGCGGGGGTTCTTTCAACTGGAGCATTGCGTCTACCAGCGCACAGGCCAGCCGTGCCGGCGGTGCGAGACGCCAATCCGGCGGATGGTGGTGGCTGGCAGGGGAACTCACTACTGTCCGCATTGCCAGCGATAGGGGCAACTTCTATTGTTTTTTGGATTATTTCGCCATTCAGCCTTCCAGAATACAGAAAGATTCCGCAGCTTGAGGCCTTCAAGTAATTGAAAACACGAAGAATCTGAAACGGTCAGCCGATTGCTATCAAGATAAGTGCCAGTGATGTACCGGCTGCTGGAGAGAAGTCCGGCCAGCCCAAAGAACAGCAGGACCCGGCAAGAGCAACTGCCAACGAAGCAGCCCTCAAAAGGGAAAACCGGCCGGGGAACCTGCAGTAGGTACGGTGGAAACAACCACCGTACACGCGATATCTGGGAGGCCAGTGACCAGTGCAGGACAGCGAAACGCCATTCCGAACGGAATGGCGTTTTGTGCGTTTGGGAGAGTTTTGGGCGGAGGGCGACGCACCCGCGCCCAAGGTACCCGCAAAGTACACTTGCCAGCCGGGGCGCTTGGCTGTAGTATCAGACTTGCCTATCAAGCGGCTGACGCGAGCCACCCCAAAATCGATTTCAGGGTAATTGTGGCGTAGCGGAGGGCTGGCAGAGTGGCTTTTACCTCCGCCCCACGGACGAAGACCCAACCGTGAGACCCCGGTGGTGAATAAGCCACAGAGTTCATCGCCCCCCATACGGCAACCCTGAAATGGCTGTACACGGGCTGAGCGCGCTCGCCGCCGAGCAAGGAAGTTTCGCCGCACCATTCATTCATTAATCAGGCGCCAGCGGCGGAAACTCCCATAGGAAGGGCATTACCCGAGGAAAGCACCGGCCGTACCGCATCGATTCTGAAAACCGGAGGAAACTCCTGCGGGGGTTTCTTGATAGAGGGCGGCAAGGCAGCAATGGAGCAATTCTTCAGGGAATCAGGGCAGATTGCGTGCGAGGCCAAGCTTCGCGGCATTTTGCGTGTGTCCTCATAGTGACTAGACCGCATGCCGTGGTGTTCCCCGTCCCGACCCGGACAGGCGGCAGGCAAAGGAAGCTCAGTGGCCGGCAAGCAAACGGCTGAGCCAAAGAACGCAGTACAGCAGACCGTAAAAAGCCAGGAAGTACACGCATGACGACAGAATCGACGCAGCCTCAGCTTGAACTGGGGCCAACTCCGGCCAATGGCCAGGGGCAGTCGCAAGGGCATCGGCGCCGGCGGCGCCGGCGCAAGAACAAGAACGGCCAACAGAACGCTCCGCAGGGGCAGACACAACCCCAGGCGCAACTGCCCCAGGCACCACCTGCGGTGCAAGCAGCGCCACAGGCGAAGGCCGCGGGGCAATCGGTTCAAACCCACCAGGGGCATCAGGCCCAGGGACGGAAGAAGAAGAAGTTCTTCCAGAAGGGTTCGCCCACGGCGGCGCAGCCGGGCAACAGCCTGTCCGCGCCGATGCAGGGGTCATCGCAGGGCAAGCGCAAGGGCAGACAGAAGGGCCCGAGGGAGTTTGTGGGTCCGATGGACCACAGCTACCGGGCCGTGAACGGGAACATAGCGGACGGCCCTCCCTCCACCATTCAGATAATGAGCAACGGTCATGGCAGCCATTACCAGGACGCATATGTGGCGGCGCCGGCAGTTCCGGTGCGGGAAGACGCGCCCACGCGCATCTTCTGCTTCATCGACGATCTGTTTTTCCAGGCGAAGATCAACGAGACGTCGAAGAAGCTGGGCGTGAAGGTGGAGTTCGTCAAGGGCGACAAGGATTCAGTGGCCAAGCTGACGGATGGGCCGGAGGGCGAGCGGCCGACGCTGGTGGTGTTTGACCTGAACAACCTGAACGCGAAGCCGATGACGCTGATCCCGAAGTTCAAGGCGAAGCTGAAGAAGGCCACGTCGATCATCGGCTTTCTGAATCACCTGCAGGGGGACCTGAAGCTGAAGGCGATCGAGGCGGGGTGCGACACGGTGATGCCGCGCTCGGCTTTCTCGCAGAGCCTGCCGAACCTGCTGCGCCGCTACGGGCTGGAAGAGGAAGAAGAACACGACCAGCAGCCGGTGTAACGGGCGGGATGAGGAAGGATGGAAAAGGGCGTTCGCCGCGGCGGACGCCCTTTTTGCGTGGATTGACGATTCATCCGGGAGGCCAGGTCATCTGGCGGCCACCGAGCAGGTGGAGATGGAGATGATCGATGGTCTGGCCGCCTTTGTCGCCGGTATTGACGACGATGCGGTATCCGTCGTCGAGGCCCTTGGTGCGGGCGATCTCAGCGGCTGCCCAGAGCAGGTGACCGAGGAGGGCGCGATTGCTTTGATTGGTATCGGTCATGGAGGGGATGTGCTCGCGTGGGACGATGAGCACGTGAACCGGGGCCTGGGGGTGAACGTCGGCGAAGGCGTAGCCAAACTCGTCCTCGAAGATGGCGGTGGAGGGGATGTCTCCTTTAACGATCTTGCAGAAGAGGCAGCTCATATGGCCCCCAGTGTAACCAGAAGGCTGTGAGTCGGGATCGGATTAACGGAGGAATCGGCGCCACATGAATCCGGGAAGTTACAGGGCGGGAGGATTCTCAACTGGTGTGGTCCAAAACGATCTTCCAGCCCTGCGGGCCTTTGCGCCAGACGAGGGAGAAGATGCCGTCGTCTTTTTTGGCGTCGCCGTGGGCGGTGCGGTCGAGGTGAAAGCTGCCGGTGACTACGGCAAACTCTACGGCGCCGCAGGAGCCGGGCAGGAGGCGGATTTCGAGGTTCGAGAAGGTGAGCGTGCCCATCTGCTCGGGGGTGGAATAGGCCTTTGTGTAGCGCTCGAGGATGGGACCGTAGCCTTTGCGCAGCGTGGCGCCGATGAAGGTGGTTTCCGGCGAGTTTTCATAGACCTGCATGAAGGCGGGAATGTCGGCGCGGTTCCAGGCGGCGGCCTGGGTGGCCATGGCGGCGCGGATGGCGGCTTCGTCTGAAGATTGGGCGTGGACGAGGACTGCAAAGAGCAGCAGCGCGAGCAGGACGGGGACAAGACGCTTCATCGGGCTTCCTCCGAGGCGGAATTCCTTAGAGCTCAGCTTACAATGGCAGCATGACAGCGGCTGCGGACTCGTGGTCCACCTCCCTCCGAATAACAGAGTTGTGCAACACGCTGTTGCGCAATTGACGAACTGTACCCCGCTACCTCGGGGCGTGCTCGCTGCAAGATTCTGGAACGAAAAACTCCTCAAACTCGGGCATGGGTCGATATGAGAGGCTAGAATTGCAGTGCGGAGAGACAATGCCTGAAAAGGTCACAATTCCCATCTCGTTCTTTGAATACAGCGCAGATTATGCGCGACCAATCTTTGCAGCTCTGATGGACCGGGCCGCCATTGTTCAAAGGATTTTTGATGCCCTATTGCCGTGGAAACTCGAAATTGACAACGTGGAGCCAATTACAACAGGAAAACCCTCTGAGCAAGGGGTCAAGTTCAAGATCCCAGGGAAGAAGGTCACGTTTTTGTTCGGTGCAGGTTCATGCAAGTTTACAAAGGATGATGCGGATTGGGCATCGGCTGAGGAGACCATAAGCATCCTCTCGGCTGCTCTCGGGGCCCTCAAAGCTTCTACTTGCGCCGAAATCTCGGAACAGAATGTGGCAGTTGCGTTGCACATCCAGCCGAAAAAGGCGAAGTTTATCGACATATTGAAGCCGTTTCTCTCGCCTGCCATTCTGGACCTTGAAGGGGAGGCGGTGAAGACCGGGGCCTCTATTCTGAAGTGGGATAAGCGGAGAGTCGTGCTAGACGGCTCGGGCGCGCTCGCGAACGCACTTTTTCTGAAATTCGAACGGGGATTTGACGGTGGCGCCAGCTTCCTGGAAATCGCGGACCAATTGAAGGCAGATGAGGACGCCCTCTTCAAGATGCTGAATGTGGAGGAGGAGCTTTGACAAACCGAGCCTACAAAGAGCGTGAGTCGAGCGAAGATTGGGCGGTTCTTAGCCGAGCGCCGGAGGGAGCCTCCGGGAATGGAGCGACTTTCCTCGTCGGCGCCTGGCCTGAGCCGCCAGCAAATACAACCGAGGATCCTGACCCCTTTTCGCGGGATATGTTTGGCTGGTCTGTCGCAAGGCACCTTCATTCAACGGGCGGCAAATTGCCCCCACGTGAGGTTCCACTTCTAAACCCGCTTGGCTCGGAGTTTTCGGTTCTCACGGACCTTGAACGCCAGATGGCGCAGTTTTCCGCTGAGGAGGAAGAGGATTTCAAGAGGCTACGCAGGGAATACGTTTTGGTGAATGGCCCGTCCGTGGAGTCATTTCTACGGAGACACCGGTCGCTGCTTGAGGTTCTCCTAGACGCTGTCGCCCAAATCAAAGCATGCTTCGGCGCGGAAAGCGTTCTCCAGCTTCGCTTGGGCAGCGAAGACGGGGACGCGCCGAACGTTGTGTGCGGGTTTGTTCAGTGGACGAAGAGCCTGGAGGCCGCAAGAGCCGCATTGGATGAATTTGATGAGTCCTGGTGGATGAATAATGTTAGGAGAGCATCGGGAAGGGTCGTTTTTGATTACGAGCTCGCATAATGGCATTCGACTGGCTGGAGTATCTCAATCTTGCTGAGCAACTGTCTCGGAGCACGGACGAGGCATCACATCGCTCCGCTATAAGCAGGGCGAACTATTTTGTGTACCATGTAGCAAATAGTCGCGCAGTTGCAAACAAGTACAGACGTCCGGAAGACGCTACGAGCCATAAGAGTCTCTGGCTGCACTATGACGGTAACAATAATAAAGAATGCAGAACGGTTGCAATCATCGGACAACGGCTGCTTCAAAAGAGAAATAGGGCTGACTACGAGGATACTTATACCCGCATTAGCGAAGAGATGGTCTCGGTTTTGCTCGATGCGAAAAGGTGCGCATCAATTGTTCAAGCGCTGCCACCTCAGCTTCCTGAAGACCCGCCCCCTCGCACCTACTCTTTCTAGAGCAGCTTTGCCAAACAATGGCGGCATGTTGGCGGTTGCCGCTTCCCCTCCATTTCGCGTTGTTCATGCGGTGTGTTCGCACGACTGCCCGGACTCGTGCGGGGTTCTGGTGGCAGTGAACGAGCAGGGGCTCGCGGTGAAGGTGGCGGGCGACCCGTCGCATCCGGTGACGCAGGATTTTCTTTGCGGGAAGGTGGCCAAGTATCTGGATCGGGTGTATGCGCCGGAAAGGATTCTAACTCCGCTGAGGCGCAAGGCGGGCGTGGCCAAAGGGCCGCTTGTGCTCGGCCGCGAGCATGAGGCCTTTGAGCGGGTGAGCTGGGACGAGGCGCTGGATGCGATTGCAGAGAGGATGAAGCGGGCGGAGTAATCTGAAGACCATGAATTGGAGTGCTTTGATTCTTGTCGTGGCCGTGCTGGCGGCTTTCATCCTGCTGAAACGCGCCGGGCAGATTTCAATTAAAGACGCGCGGGAACGGTTGAAGGGCGGGGCGCTGGTGATCGATGTGCGGAGCGCGGGCGAGTTCGCCTCAGGGCATTTGGCGAATGCGATCAACTTGCCGGTGGACCAGATTGAAGCCACGCTGCCGCAGCGGGTGAAGGATAAGAGCCGGGTTCTGCTGCTGCACTGCCAGAGCGGGATGCGGAGCGGTGTGGCCAGGAAGAGGCTGAAGGCGCTCGGTTATGCGAACGCCTTCAACCTGGGTTCGTATAGCCGGGCGGCGCAGATTGTGAGCCACAGGTAGGCCGCACACAACGATCCCAAGGATGGCGCCGGCGACAGGCGCGGCCTGCGCGCTGGTAAGATGGTGCGCATGGATACCATTCAATACAACCTGCCGCAAAACCGGATTCCACACGCGTGGTACAACATTCTTCCCGACCTGCCGAAGCCGCTGGCGCCGACGCTGCACCCTGGGACGATGCAGCCGATCGGGCCGGACGATCTGGCGCCGCTGTTTCCGATGGCGCTGATCATGCAGGAGGTGAGCCAGGAGCGGGAGATCGAGATTCCCGACCCGGTGCGGCAGGTGTATGCGCAGTGGCGGCCTTCGCCGCTCTACCGGGCGCGGCGCCTGGAAAAAGCGCTGGATACGCCGGCGAAGATCTACTACAAGTACGAGGGCGTGAGCCCGGCGGGGTCGCACAAGCTGAATACGGCGGTGGCGCAGGCTTACTACAACAAGATCGAGGGGACGAAGCGGCTCTCGACGGAGACGGGAGCGGGACAGTGGGGTTCGGCGCTGGCGATGGCGTGCGCGTTCTTCGGCCTCGAATGCAAGGTGTACATGGTGCGGGTGAGCTATGACCAGAAGCCTTACCGGCGGGCGCTGATGGAGGCATTTGGAGCGAGCGTGACCGCCAGCCCGAGCATGGAGACGGCGTCGGGGCGGGCGATTCTGGCCGAGCATCCCAACACCAACGGGTCGCTGGGGATTGCGATCTCAGAGGCTGTGGAGGTGGCGGCGAAGGACCCGGAGACAAAGTACGCGCTGGGCAGCGTGCTGAACCACGTGCTGCTGCACCAGACGGTGATCGGGCTGGAGACGATCGAACAGATGGCGCTGGCCGACGATGAGCCGGACCTGATTGTGGGCTGCACGGGCGGGGGATCGAACTTTGCGGGGCTGGTGATGCCGTACCTGGGCAGGAAGATCAAGGGGCAGTGCCATGCGCGGGTGGTGGCAGTGGAACCGGCGGCTTGCCCCAGCCTGACCAAGGGACATTTTGCCTATGATTTTGGCGACACCGGGCACCTGACGCCGCTGGTGAAGATGCACACGCTGGGCTCGACGTTCATTCCGCCGGGGATTCATGCGGGCGGGCTGCGCTACCACGGGATGGCGCCGCTGGTTTCGCACGTGAAGGACCTGGGGCTGATCGAGGCCACGAGCGTGCAGCAACTGGATGCGTTTGCGGCGGGGATTCAGTTTGCGCGGGCGGAGGGGATCATTCCGGCGCCGGAGGCGAACCACGCCATTGCGGCAGCGATCGGCGAGGCGCTGGTGGCAAAGGAAGAGGGCAGGGAGCGGACGATTCTGTTCATTCTGAGCGGGCATGGGCACTTCGACATGCAGTCGTACATCGACTACCAGGCCGGGAAGCTCGAGAACTACGAGTATCCGGCGGAGGAGATTGCGATGGCGCTGGCGGGGTTGCCGGCGGTGGGGTGAGGGCACGCGATCTTTCGTCGACTCCCAGGTCTCAAAGGCGAGACTTGGGCACCGTGCTTTATGGGGCAGGGGGCACCGGCGTGATTTCGATGTAATCGAGGGCGGCGGGGTCGGGGCCGTCGGGTGTGCCTTCGATGCGGAGGACGTCGCCGGGCTTAAGGTCGATGTTGGGGACGGTGCGGCGGGTGGAGTTGTCTCCGTTGGGGCGTCTGGATGGGAGAATGGCGTCGGCGGACCAGGAATCGACCGTCCGCCTGTTCACCAGAAAGACAAACTTAGCCAAGCCGCCTTGCAGGTCGAAGTACTGGACGGCGATGTTGAAGCGGCCGGGCGCGCCGGTGTAGGTCCATTCAGCGGAGCAGTTCGGTTGTTTTGCGTTTTCTGGGGTTTCTCCATCACAACTGACGGCTTTGCCGCCGGATGCATCTTCCCACGGGGTTATTTCGATGACCTTGTAGCCGGTGAGGCGGGCGTCTTCGGCTTCGAGGCGGCCGGGATAGTGGCCGGCGCGGCCCTTTTCGTCAGGGATCCCACTCAGCTTGAGGAAATATTGCACAATGGCGTCGCGCCAGACGATGGCGTGCCCGGCCTGGTACTGGAGGCGGGCGAGGACGTCTGCGTAGAGGCTGGGGTCGATGCGCCCCTGGAGCGTAGACCAGTCGTCGATGAACCTTGCGGCCTGGGCGGCGCCGTCGTAGTGACTGTCGTAGATGTACTGGATGACGGTTTTGCCGTCGTGCAGCTTGTAGGTGTACGGCACGTGGTGGAAGAAGACGAGCAGGTTGTCGGGAGTGGTGGCTGGGTTCTCGTAGAGTCTGGCGACTTCCGGCGGGTACTGTCCAATGTAGCCGGTTCCGGTGGCGACGGTGCGGTCCATGCCTACTCCCAGGTGGTCGGCGTCGTGCCACTGGCCCCAGCCGTTGCGTTCGCTCGATTCGATGTTGGGGCCGTAGTGGCTGCCAGTGATGTCAGTGAGGGTCTGCATGCCGAGCGGGCCGGTGTAGTTCACGTAGGCGGGCCAGGATTGCATGAGCATCTTTGTGACGGTAGTGACGACCTGAGGGTCGGCGCCGATGGTTTGCCTGGTCCACTCGACGGCGATCTGGTCGGGGGCGAGGTTGGGGTCCCAGGCGAGACGGCCGAAGGCATAGAGGTTGGCGAGGGCGAGCGGGGAGCCTAGCCAGGCGTAGCGCCCGATGCCGGCGACGGCGACCATCCCGCCGAGGGGCTGATGGAACGACTTGCCGGCGAGGATTTCCTTCACAGGTGTGGATTTTTCGTCGGCGTGGAGGTCGAAGTCGAGGACCTGCTTCCACATGGGGGCCAGGTAGACAAGATGGCGCTGCTGGCCGGTGTATTCCTGGGTGACTTCGACTTCCATGGCCTGGCTGGTTTGGCGGAGGCCGGCGAAGAGGGGCGAGACGGGCTCGCGGGCCTGGAAGTCGATGGGGCCTTCCTTGGTCTGGACGACGACGTTGGGAAGGAACTTGCCGTCGAGGGGGTGGAAGGTGTCGTAGGCGGCGCGGGCGCGGTCGGCTTTGGGGTCGCGCCAATCGAGGTGGTGGTTGTAGACGAAGGCGCGGTAGAGGACTACGCCGTTGTGGGGCGCGAGCGCAGAGGCGAGGAGGTTGGCGGCGTCGGCGGGGGTGCGGCCGTAGCTGGCGGGGCCGGGCTGGCCCTCGGAGTCGGCTTTGACGGTGAAGCCGGCGAAATCTGGGATCAGGGAATAGATTTCGTCGACTTTGGCGGCCCACCAGGCGCGGACGGCGGGGTCGAGGGGGTCGTAAGTGGCGAGGCCGCCGATGCTTTGGGGACTGGCGATGGCTACGCTCATGGCGAGACGGACGCCCCAGGGACGCATGGTGTCGGCGATGCGGGCGAGCTGGCGGAGGTGGTCGGAATCGAGGAGTTGAGGGGCGGCGTTGACGTTGTTGACGTTGAGGCCGTTGATGCCGATGGAGGCGAGGAGGCGGGCATATTCGGCGACCGGCGCAAGGTCCTCACGGACGTTGCCGCCTTCGAAGAATATGGAGCGGCCGGCGTAACCGCGCTCGATGGAGCCGTCGGGGTTGTCCCACTCATCGACCCAGCGGATCGCCATGGTGGGGTGGCCGCGCCAGGGGTTCTCATGACGGAGTTCACCAGGGTCGGCAGAAGCGGCAGTGCGGAGAAGGGCAAACGCACCGTAAAGAGCGCCGCGCTCATCGCCGCCCGCAACGACGAGCAGGTTGTGCTCGCCACAACCGTTGTAGCGATCGCTGCATGGAGCTAAGTAAATCCAAAAACCATCGGGCTCGAGGTCGGCAGGTACGGGTACGTCTGGAAAGGCTTTGCGAACCTCCTCCGCTGTGCCGATCACGGTTTGGCCGCCGAGACCGCCCTGCGCACGGGCCGTGAGCGAGGCTGTGACAAGATTGCCAAGATTACGCCGGAGTTCCTGAACCGCGGATTCTTCGATGCCGCCTGTTCCGAGTGCGCGCACATCTCGCGGGTAAAGCACGCGGGCAGTGTGGCCCTGGTAGCGAAGCCAGGCCTGGTCGGCGGTTTGGGCAGGGGCGCTTAGACCGCTCGCCAGCAAGAACGCGAGAGCACCGTTCCGCAAAAAACCTCGTGGCTTCCCACACTTTCCGCAGTTTTTTCCTCGAAAAGAAGCGGAAAGGATGGGGCACGGGACTTTTGTGGATAGGAAAGATTACAAAACTCAACCAAAAATCCTATTGACCTTCGGAGGCACTCGATCAGTTCGCTGCGCTCACCAGCGGCACTTGCAACGTGGAGTCGTGGCCGGGGCCGGAATAGATGGTGATGGTGGCGGGCTTGTAGGCTTCGGGTTTGGCGGTCATGATGTTGGGGACGAAGGTCTGCGGGTTGCGGTCGTAGAGCGGGAACCAGGTGCTCTGGATCTC
>PLGM01000294.1:0-298 GCA_003139795.1 Acidobacteriaceae bacterium
CCAGCGTGGAGTGGAACGGCTGGGAGGTGCGGATTCTGCGCGTCTACGGCGTGCTGGCGCCGCACTACGAGTTCTGGCTGCCATCGGCGGGGCTGGGCAAGCTGTGGTCGTGCCTGCGCGCGGGCGGGGCGACGCCGGTGGGGTCGGCGGCGCTGGAGGCGTTTCGCGTGGCCGAGGGGATTCCGGTGTACGGCGTCGATATGGCGGAGCGCGATCTGCCGCAGGAGACGGCGCAGACGCGGGCCCTGCATTTTAGCAAGGGCTGCTACCTGGGCCAGGAGATTGTGGAGCGCATCCG
>PLGM01000294.1:322-21804 GCA_003139795.1 Acidobacteriaceae bacterium
TGATCCGCGCCGAGGCCGAAGCGAAGGGCCAGAGCTTGCGGTTCAAGGCCGGGGCCGTGGAGGGAACGGCAAGCATTTTGGACGCGCCGCCGAGGCTGGGTTAGGGACGGGGTGAGGTGTACCCAGGCTTGTTGGTTTCCCACCCTTTCGCNNATGTGGGGCACCCATTTTTCGTGGTGGGTTGGAACGATAGGCCGTGCGGATGAGAAACTTGAAGATATGAGCGATAGGCCAAAAATCGAAGTCATCGACCGCCGCAAGATCAAGGCGGAGGAAGAAAAGGAAAGTGGAGCCGCGGCGCAGGCCGCGCCAGCGGAGAAGCCGGCCGCGCCCGCGCAAAGTGGGCCTGGGCCCGGACCGCGCTTGGTGGTGAACGAGGCCACACGCGAGGCGTCCGGGCACGAGGCCGAAGAACGGGAGTCTGCGCAGGCCGCGGAGAAGCGGTTGGCGGAGGAGTTGCCCCTGGGGCCGACTGCCGAGGAAGGCAGAAAGTCGAAGGCCGCTTACGACGCGTCGGCGCAACGAATCGAGGACCTGATCCGCGCGCAGAATCCCGCCGTGGGTGCGCAGCCGCCGGTGGGGTTCGAACACCTGGTGCAGCAGTTCTACCTGAGCGCGATGCTGCAGATGGGCGCGGACACACAGGAGGGCCAGCGGCCGAGGGTGGACATCATGGGGGCGCGCGCGACGATTGACCTTTTAGGAGTTTTGGCGGAAAAGTCCAAGGGCAACCTGAGCGCCGCCGAGGATCGCATGCTGCAGTCGGTACTGTTCGAGCTGCGCATGGCCTTTCTGGAACTGAGCAGCATGGTGACGGCGCCCAATGTGCCGCCGGCGCCGAAAGGCAGGGACTAGGGACTAGGGACTAGGGACTAGGGACTAGGGAACAGTGTGAGTGTGAGTGTGAGTGATGGGCGCACGCTGCACACTCACACTCCACACTCACACTTCGCACTCGCACTGACCACGCCCGACCTTCGCTTGCTCTCTGCAGAAAGCCATGGATGCTACCCTCACATTCTTGGGCACGGGGACCTCGATGGGGGTTCCGACGCTGGCATGCGCGTGCGCGGTGTGCACCTCGGCCGACGCGCACGATCACAGGCTGCGGCCTTCGGTTTTGTTGCAGTGGCACGGCGCGGAGACTGGGACTGAGCGCGCGGTGGTGATCGACACCGGCCCCGACTTCCGCGAGCAGGCATTGCGCGCGAAGGTCGCGCGCGTGGATGCGGTCTTCTACACGCACGGTCACGCCGACCACATTCTGGGCCTGGACGATCTGCGGCCGTTGAGCTTTGTTTCCGACCGGCGCGGCGGGCCGATTCCGCTCTACGCCGCGCCGGAGACGGCCGCCGTCCTGGAGAATATTTTCGCGTACACCTTTTCCCCGCAGGCCACCTACCCCACGCGGGCGCGCGTGAGGTTGCAACCGCTGGCCGACCGCAATCCTGTCCACGGTGTCGATTTCCTGCGCGTTCCGGTAATGCATGGCCAAATGGAAATAGCGGGGTATCGCTTTGGCCGCGCGGCTTACCTCACCGACGTCAGCGATATCCCCGAAGAAAGCTTTGCCCTGCTCAAGGACCTGGACCACCTGGTGCTCTCCGCGCTGCGCCACAATCCCCACCCCAGTCACGCCACGGTCCAGCAGGCGATGGGCTGGGCGCGGCGCATCGGCGCCAGACACACCTGGCTCACCCACATCGCCCACGAGCTGGCCCACGACGCCACCAACCGGGCGCTCCCGGCCGGAATCGCCCTGGCCTACGACGGCCAGACCGTCCCCGTGACCCTATGAGCGATGCTGCCGCGCCCATGATTCCCGTTTTCTGCTCAGCTCAGGAGATCCCTGCCGGATTTGGCCCCGCGGTAGCCGCCATCGGCAACTTCGACGGCGTCCATCGCGGCCACCGGGAGATCCTCTCCGCCGTGGTCAACGAAGCGCGCGACCTGGGCATGCGCTCGGTTGCCATTACATTCGACCCCCACCCGGAACAGTTTCTCCGCCCCGCCGAGGCGCCGCGGCTGCTCACGCCCATCGCCGAGCGGCTCCGGCTGCTGGCTGCCACGGGCATCGATGCGGTCCTGGTGCTGCCCTTCGATGCCGCGCTGGCCGGCCTGCCGGCGCGGGACTTTGTGCGCCGGATCCTCGTTGCGGCGCTACGCGTCTTCGCCGTCCACGAGGGCGGCAATTTCCGTTTTGGCCACCACGCCGAGGCTGGCGTGGCCGAACTCAGGGAGTTTGGCGCCGGCTTCGGCTTTGCCGTTCACCAGCATTCTTCTGTGCGCGTGCGCGGGCTGGAGGTTTCCAGTTCCGCGATCCGCGCTCTGGTAGCCGCCGGAGACGTGCACCGCGCGCACTGGATGCTCGGCCGCCCCTTCGCCGTCCGCTCCACACCCGCCCGCGGCCGCGGCATCGGAACCCGCCTCCTTGTGCCCACGGTCAATCTCGCCCCCTATGCGGAACTCCTCCCGGCCTTTGGCGTCTATGTCACGCGCCTCACCATCGGCGCGCGCTGCTTTCAGGCCGTCACCAACGTAGGCAACCGCCCCACCTTTGGCGCGCCGTCGTTTGCCGTGGAATCGCACCTCCTCGATTTCGAGCCGGTCGATCTGGACGAGAAAACGCCGATTGAACTCGAGTTTCTCTTGCGCCTTCGCGGGGAGTTCCAGTGGCCCTCCCCCGAAGCCCTGAAAGCCCAGATCTTCAAGGATGTAGCGCGGGCAAAGCGCTATTTCCACCTGCTCAGGTAGGGTCTCCTATTTCGGGGCCGGCCCAGTTTCTCGTTCCGGCGCAGGTTGACCGCGGCAGCAATGCCACCAGCCGGGCTTCTTATCGCAGCCGGCCAGGCGCCCGCGCGGAGCTTCCTTCCATTACGGCGCAACCGGGAAAGTAACTCGGCGTAACATCGGGGCATTTCCCAGGGGCACCAGCGCAACGGTTGTCTCGCCGCCGTCTGACTGTCGGGTCAGCGTTCCCTGCAGAACGATAACCGGCTCATCGAATGGACGGAGTCGATTGATGCCCTTCGTAACCTGGACTGGCTTCAGCCCGAACGATCGCCATCTTGAAGAAGCTGGAAGCGCCAGGGCTTCATATTTCGCTGCCGGCAAATAGTAGGCATCCTCGAAGCCTTTCACCGCATAGGTCTTCGTAACCGACTTATGTGCCTCGATCGGCAAGGCAAAGATCAGGGCTCCGTACTGAAGCGCAACTTCTCCATTGACGGCAGCTACCTCCTGGATACTGGGCAGGAAGTTGAGGCTCACCGTATCGCCGGCCCGCCATTTCTTGTTCACTACCCAATATGCGCCCTCTCGGCGAATGGTGGCGCCGGCCGAGGTGACCGTCGTGTCTCTCGACCATGACGGATCCCGAAACAAAAGAGGAAACTCCGCTTCCCGTTCCGGCTGTATCTCGATCTCCACCGCGTTCTCGAATGGATAACGGGTCTTTTCCTCGATATGCACTCGAACATCATGAATTGTTGTCGAAACCGCGCAAGGCCCATAGAGAACGGCAGCCAGGCCGCCGCTCGCGGGTCGCATCCACATTCCACGCACGTAAAGAGGGGCCACATTCGCTGCATTGGGGTTACAGCAGACAGCTACATCCGCATGCGTGGGGGAGTATTTATTACTGGCATCGGCACTGGCGCCGTCGGGCGCCAACCCGTCGCAGTGTTCTCGATTCTCATTGGTAAGATAGGTAATTGCGCTTCCATCCGGCAGCCGGGAACCCTGTGCGGCGTTGAGCCAGATCCGTTCGATCTTGTCGCCAAGCAAGGCCACGCCCGTCTTCTGCAGCGCCGACTCAAGAGTGAACTGTATCTCTTTGGTGGCGCAGTACTCGTACTGCGTAAACATCGGATCCGGACTCAGGTTCTCAATGTCTTCCTGGCTCACGGCCGAGCCACTGGGTTCTGTGTAGCGATTCAGCTTGTCGAGTGCGTTGCGGCAAGCGCGGCCAAGATCTTCTCTGCCGGTCGCCATCCATAGCCACAGCGGCACGCGGATGGTTTCATAGGTATTCACGCCATGATCTCGAAAACCGGAATCCCGGTTGAGCAATGAAGGCAGACTGGTGTCCGCATCCCGGGCGGTAAGGCTCAGGCTCTGGTAGAGGTCAAGAATAAAGTCGCGATACTTGACGTCGCCGGTCAAATCGAACAATCTTTCCATCACGTCGGAAATCATGTAGTCGTGACTTGCTCCCTCGCCTCCGACACTGGACTGCAGGATCGTTTTCCCGGAGCCGCATCTGGCGATGGTCAGATCGGTGGCCCGAACCACCGCTTCCCTTACGCGCTTGTCTCCAGTCAGCTCGGCGTAATCAAGCAGGCCCCGCATTAAGCAGGCTTGTGTCCACAGATCTCCAGGCTTTGAATATCTGAGATCCGGCGCGAAGACGCCCAGATAGCCATCCTCATCCTGCGAGGACAAGATGTGGCGCACATAAGCATCAGCCTTCGCCATGGCCCGCTTATCTTCCGCCAGATAAGCCATCATGATGAACCCGGCTCTCCAGTTGCCTTCGGTTTCGCCATTCCACCAATTCACTTTGGCGATATTACCGCTGTTCTCCGTAACTCCGCTGTTGCGGTGGCTCACAAAGATATCCGATGAGGCTTCGTGGCATAACTCATCCAACCGACCGGCAAAACCCTGGTTGAGATCTCGGGCCATTTGCTCCTTGATCCATCCGGAAGGTTTTACTTCCCCTAACATCAGCCAGTTAAACACCGGCGCAATTGCCTCCTTTGCGCCATCGTGTCCGCCCTGGGAGGGCGCTTTCAGTCCACCGGCCGGCGCGGGCGAGACCGCGGCCGACTGGCGTTCCGCCGCCAGGAGTGGATTAAGGATGGAACTGCCTGAGGCTGCCAATAATAACTTTAACGAGTCACGCCGATTCACCGGTCGCATCTCCTTTTTCAACACCGACTACCCAAATTGCACCGCTCCTGAGCAGTTTCGCAGACCGGACCTGCTTCTGTACCCGAAAGGGGACCTATCCCGGGCGATTCTGAACGCGGCGGAAGAAATCCAGAAGCCGGTTGACGGGAAAGCCGTTGCGTGAACCACCCTCAACTGTCTCCGCCAAGCCCGGCCAGGTGTAGGCTTCCACCCGGGCGCAACCCGGAAACTGCCCGCTGCCCTCATCGCTGGTTCTTTGGTTTATTCGAGTCGGGTGTGGAATTTCTCGCCGGATAAACCCCGTATGCGGGCCTTTCCACAGCGGCTTCCGGCGGGAAAGCCGGTTTCACCTGAGCCTTGAAGGCTCCAGGGGGCGTAGCCGGCTTCGCTGGCGGCTTCAGGGCAGGCTGCACTGCCGGTTTCACGACAGGCGCGTGCGGGAATGGGGCCGGCTTGTTGACCGCATTCACATTCCCCGGCCTGGCGGCCGTCCCCGTCGCTGGCCTGGCTGTCGGCGGCCCGGCGGCCGCGTTGGACCTCCCACGGTTACCCGGCGGAAAGTCTGCCTTCGAGGCTGTTGCCGTGCTGGCTGCGCCCGGCTTGGCGGGCATCTCCGCGGCTGCTTTCACGCTGCCGCTCTCCGGGCTGTCGCTGAGGAATTGTTCATTGTCCTTGCCGGCAATGGCCGCCCGCATCACCGTCATCCAGATGGGCAGCGCGGCTTTGGCGCCGGTTTCCTTCTCGCCCAGCGACTGCCGACTGTCGAAGCCCACCCACACCCCGCAGGTGATGGACGGCGAGAAGCCCAGAAACCAAGCGTCGGTGTAGTCGCTGGTGGTGCCGGTCTTCCCACCCAGCGGGTGGTTCAGTTGCGATGCGGCGGCGCCCGTTCCAAAGCGCGTCACGGCGCGCAGAAGCGTCATCATGGTGCGTGCGGTCTGCTGGTCGATCACCTCGTTCACCGCCGGCGGCTCTTCCCAAAGCGTGATGCCGTCGGCGTTAGAGACCTTGCGGACCAGTCGCGGCGTCACGCGCAGGCCGTCGTTGGGAAAGACAGAGTAGGAAGCGACCTGCTCCTCTAGCGTGATTTCAACCGCACCGATGGCCACGGGCAGATAGGCGGGAATGTTCGAGGTCACGCCGAACCGGTGGGCCATGTCGATCACCTTGTGAATTCCCACCCGCGCGGCCAGCTTCAGCGCGGGAATGTTGCGCGATTCGGCGAAGGCGTTGGTCAGCGTCATCGCGCCCTTGTAATCATTCTCGTAGTTGTGCGGCGTATAGCCCCCAAAGCTCACCGGCCCGTCCACGATGATGTCGTCCGGTCTGGCGCCGTCCTCGATGGCCGCCGTATAAACGTACGGCTTGAAGCTGGAACCGGTCTGCCGCTCGGCCTGGGTGGCGCGATTGAACTGCGACAGCGCGTAATCCCGCCCGCCCACCATGGCCAGCACGTCGCCCGTGGTGTTGTCCATGGCCATCATTGAGCCTTGGGCCCCTGAGTCCTGCTCCAGGCTGGCGCGCCGCTCGGGGCCCTCCATGCTGTCGCTCAGGTGCACATAGATCAGGTCGCCCGGCTTCACCAGTTCGCTTCCCCAGCGCTCCCCGGTCCATTTCCAGTCGTCCGGCAGCAGCACGATCTCCTCGCCTCCCACGCGGGCGTGAATCTCCAGCGGCAGGTCGCTCGTAACCAGCGCATGTACGTAGTCTCCGGGCCGGACCTTCACCCCCCAATCGGGATGCTTGTAGTCCTCGATCGCCGTCCCCTCTTCCACCACGTTTTCCAGCTTCCCCAACCACCCGTGCCGGCGCTCGTAGGTCGCCAGCCCGTCCAACACAGCGCGGTTGGCGGTCTGCTGCAGGTCCAGGTCCAGGGTCGTCTCCACTTTCAAGCCGGCTTCATGCACCTGCTCGGCTCCAAAGCGCTTTTCCAGTTCCCGCCGCACCTCCTCCTGGAACCAGGGAGCCACCGAACCCTCCGGCTGGGCGATGCGCAACCCCAGCGGAGCATTGCGCGCCCGCTCGGCTTCCCCGTGGGAGATCACTTTGTCCAGTTCCATCTCCGTCAGCACCAGGTTGCGGCGCCGGATGGCCTTCTCAGGGTTGAGCAGCGGCGAAAAGGCTACCGGCCCCTTGGGCAGCCCGGCCAGCAGAGCCGCTTCGGTCAGGTTCAGGTCCCTGGCGTGCTTGCTGAAGAAGTACTCCGAGGCGGCTTCGAAGCCGTACATCCCGCTGCCCAGGTAGATCTGGTTGCCGTAGAGCGTGAATATCTGCTCCTTGGTGAAGGACCGCTCGATCTGGATGGCGAGATAGGCTTCCTGCACCTTGCGCGTGGGTGTGCGCTCGGAGGAGAGAAAAAGGTTCCGCGCCAGTTGCATGGTCAGCGTCGAGGCACCCTGGGCGCGCCCGTGGTTGCGGAGGTCATGCCACGCCGCCCCCACGACACGGAAGACATTGACGCCCCAGTGGGACTCGAAGCTCTTGTCTTCAATGGAGATGACAGCCTGGCGCAGAATGGGCGCAAACTCGCTGTAGCCGATCACCTCCCGCCGTTCCAGGGCAAAGGAGCCGATGATGCGGCCCTTCTGGTCATAAAGTTCCGTAAGGGTGGAGGGACGGTAACGCTCAAGATCGTTGATCTGCGGCAGATCGACCGAGTAGACCAGGGTCAGCCCGGCCAGCGAGCCGGTGATCACCCCGAGCGTCAACAGCACGGCCAGCGTGAACCGGCCGGCCAGCTTGCGCCGCCGATGCGGAGGAAACGCCTGGATTTGCGCGCGGCGCGGCCGTGCAAGGGGCCGCGGTTCCAGACGCTGCGGAGGGGGGACAGCCAAGCGATTCAGGCCTCGTGAGCATTCCTCTTGCCTGCAGGACGAGAAAATGCCTCAGCCTAAGGCTAGCATTTTCATGTCAACAAAGGATGCACAACCGCGTTTGCCCGCACCATGGGATACAAGAGCGGGAAGCGGCGAATCCGGCTGGCCGTTATCGGGAAACAGGCCCGGTCAGCCGTTTTTTGCCTTCAGCAGATTGAGCGCCTTGTCCAGCGGCTCGTCGCCCTTGGCGGGGGTCACTCCCTCTTCTTCCTCTTCGATGGTCTGGCCCACCACCACGTTGGGAGTGACGGCATCGTCCTGGATCTTCTTGCCGTCGGGACTCTGGTATTTGGCCACGGTCAGCAGCAGCGCGGCGCCGTCGGGCAACTCGATGGTCTTCTGCACCGAGCCCTCGCCGAAGGTGCGTTCGCCCACCAAATCGCCCCGCTTGGCGTCCAGAATCGCGCCGGCGGTCAGTTCAGCTGCGCCATAGGTGCCGCGGTTCACCAGCACCGCCATCGGCGCATCGGTCAAGAACTTTGCCGGATCGGCCGTGAAGGTCTGCGCGGGAAACTTCTGGCCCTCGAGCGTGGCCAGGGTTCCCAGCTTGAGGAAAAAGTTGGCCAGGCGCAGCCCCTGCTGGGCGTCGTCGCCGCTTGAATCCCGCAGGTCCAGCAGCACTTTGCGGCCCTTGCTCCACGCTTTGATTTTGGCCCCGATTTCGTCCACGCGAGCCGCCGTCAGGAGCCCCGGCTTGAGGTAAAGGATGGTCGAGCCTTCGTATTCCTGCTCGCCCAGCGGGGCAGCGGCGGCGATGCTGCGAGTCAGGGTCAGCTTGTCGGGTTCGCCCTTGCGCGGGCGCACCACCGAGACGGAAATCGAGGTCCCCGGTTTGCCGTCCAGCATCAGCCGGATCACCTCCAGCGACAGTTCGCGGGTGGATTGTTCACCGATGGACTCGATCACGTCGCCGTCGGCAAGATGCTCCTTGTCCGCCGGCGAACCGGGGACCACGCTGACCACCGTTGCATAGCCGAACCGCTTGGACACGTTGATTCCCACCTGGGCCACGCCGCTGGTGGGACGCTCCTTGTAAATCTTGTACTCCGCCGGCGTCAGGTAGCTGGAATCGGAGTCCAGCGACTCCAGCAGCCCGTGCAGCGCCCCCGTGGTCACGTCGTTGATGTTGGGCTCGGTCACGTAGTCCGTCTGGACCTTCTTCAGAACCTCGGCGTAGACGCGCATCTGCCGGTAGGCGCCATCCTGCTGGCCCCCGGCATGAACGCCGAACAGACCGAACTCACCCAGGCAAAAGCCCAGACCCAGCGCGGCAAAAATCGCCACGGAAACTACGAACACAAAGCGTTTGAACAATCGTGACACACACACCACCGGGGCAGCCCTTGGGGAAACAGGCCGCTCACCCTATAGACGCAACGATACCACAATGGGTGCCAAACGCCGCTTTCCCGGCCTACTCCACCCCGCCGCAGTTCCCGATTCCCGCCCCATCTGAAACGCCGGAAACACTCAAAACCGGCCCGAAAGCCGCGAAAATCCCCGCCAGGAAAGTCCTTCGATCTCCCATCGGCCCGGCCACCCGCCACGAATTCCGCTAACGCCGCCAGCTCCATTAACCCGGTGACCCGTTTTCATCACCCGCCTTCTTGTCCACCAGGTACTCGTCCAAAAGCACGGCGACCAGCACAGCGGTAGGAACCGAGACCAGCGCTCCAGGCACGCCTCCGAGCGCGGAGCCCAGCAGCAAGGCCACCAGGATTCCCAGGCCGGGCAGGCCTACGCTGTTCCTCATGATGCGGGGAGTCAGGTATGAGTTTTCGACCTGCAGATAAACGGCGTAAAAGATGGCAACTCCCAACACCCGGCCCCAGGAGTCGATCGCTGCCACCACCAACGCCAGTGACATACTGACGGCAGCGCCCAGCACCGGGATGATGTTCAGCAATCCGGTCAGCACGCCCAGCGCAAAAGCATAGCGAACGTGCAGCGACAGATAGACTACGGTGCTCAGGACTCCAAGGATCAGCATCAGGCTGCCTTGCCCCAGCAGCCACTTCTCCATGCGGACCTGTGCCCGCCGCAAGGTCTTGTCAAGCCGGTCGCGGCCCGCGGGCGGGAAAAAGGAAAGAAACCAGCCGTAGGCGTGCTCGCCATCCAGAACGAAATATACCGTAAGGATGAAGCCCATGACGGCATCCATCAGCCTCCCCGCCCAATCCCTGACAGAGAGGAGAAGATAAGTGGCCGCATTGCTGACAATATCCTGAAACTGGGAACTGATCGCGTAAGTATTCAGGTTTTGCGCAAAGGGAAGTTGCCTCAGCTTCTCCAGCAGCGGGGGCAACCGCACGGGCATCTCCCTGGCGAACTCCTGCAGGTCCCGGATAACCGGGGGCAGAGCCAGGAAGCCGAAGCCAGTCAACGCGGCGGCCATTGCCAGCGGAAGGAAAAAAATGGCCGTACCCTTGAACGGTTGCCAGCGGCCAATCCGAAGCCGCGCGGTGAAATGCACCACCGGCGTCAGCACCACCGCAAACAGCGCGCTCACATACAGCAGCATGAGCACGTCCCGCACCAGCCACGCCAGGGCGCAGGCCAGGCCAAGAGCAAACGCGAAGACAATGTCGCTGCGAAGACTGCCCCGATTGCCGGACAACTGGGTCATGCGCGAAATTCCTGCAAGCCGGATTGAGAAATTTCCGGCAATATGCCAGTTTAAGCCGGCATGGCCGGGTCTCGTCCGCCACGGCGGACGAAACCTGGGATGCGCTCACAACTGACTACCCGGCCACTGACCTCTGACAACTGAACGCTGTCATCTGTCATCTACGTTTACTTGTCCCCGCCCAGCATGGACCCCACGATCCCGCCCAGCAGCGCCCCGCCCGCCGCGGATCCGGTCTGTCGCGACTCGCCCCGTGGCAGGTATTCCCCGATCTGGTGCGCCAGGCGCGAAATCGGCAGCGTCTGGAGCCACACTGTCCCCGGCCCTTGCAGCACCGCCAGAAAAATCCCATCCCCGCCGAAAATCGCATTCTTCAGCCCAGGAACCATCGTGATCTGGAACGGCACCGTGCTCTGGAACGCCCCCACGTGTCCCGGATGCACCCGCAGCACCTCGCCCGGAGCCAGGTTCTTGATCACCAGCTCCCCGCTCAGCTCCAGCCACGCCGTTCCTTGCCCAGCCACCCTCTGCAGCAGGAACCCGTTGCCGCCAAAGATGCCGGCCCCCAGCGACTGCTGGAAGCCCACCCCGATCGTCACCCCGTCGGTTGCGCACAAAAATCCGTGCCGGTGCACCATGAATTCCGCCCCCGGACCCACCTGCACCGGAACAATGTGTCCCGGAACTTTGGTCGCAAACGAAACCTCGCCCGGATACTGGTAGGCCCGGTACTCGGTCATGAAAAGGCTGCCGCCGCCGGCCACCCGCTTCAGGGCCCCGAAAAACCCGCCGCCCCCGCCCAGCTGCGTGTGCGTCGTCATTTGAATCGAGCTGGTCATCCACGAGAGCTCCCCGCTCTCTGAGTACACGCTCTCGTTGGGATCAAGCTGCACATCGAGTACGGGCATGGTCGTGCCCTGTATCCGCGTTTGCATGGGTTCACCTCCTGTGTCTCGACAGTGTACCTTCCCGGACCGCACAATGGTCGAGTCAGAATCGATGTCTCCATGGAAAAAGCGCAGATTCCGATCTTCAGGCTAGGTTATTGCCCTTTCTCCCACCGGCCAATGGTGGAGATTCCGGACCATCTTCGGCCCCTGGGGAAGCCATCGCGGCAGTCGAGCAATCCCTTCCTGCTGGTCCAATCCGCCAACCCCGCTGCCACGCTTTATTTCTATCTGACTGCGGGAGAGCAGGAGGCGCTGCTCTGACCGAATTGCCGCTTTGCGTCCATCCTGCGCGGGCGCCACTTCGCTTATAAGTTCCACATCCAGCCCGGCGGCCACGACTGGACCGCATGGAGCGCCCAAATCCCCGCCTGCTTCCAGAGCCTGCTCCATCACCTTCCGCAAGCCCGCTGATCCGCTGTTCCCTGTTCGGGGAAAAAGCGTGAATCCGTTCCCATGGGCCGCCTGGCCCCTACTTGGCCTGAAGGGTCTCAAGGTATCGGCTCAAATTGCTGATTCTGATTTGTTTGAGCTCGGGGTTGGCCTTGTCCATCTTGCCCAGGATCGGTCCCCATACGGGCATTTCGGCCGAGCCGTGCGATGGGATCTCCGCGCCATATTGCAGCACGGCGACGATGTGCGCATCAGGGAATTTCCCGTTGTTGTTTTTGCTCAACACCGTCAAGTCGGTTGGCGGCATCTTCAGCGCGGCGGCGGCGGGCCCATCGCCCTTGCCGTTCACGCCATGGCACGACGCGCAATAGTTGGCATACATCTGCTTGCCGCTCGTGGCAGCGGTCTTGTTCACCGTGGTGGGCGCGTTGGTGTCGGATTGTGCGTAGCCCATGCCCCCCGCGAGTGCCGCGGCCAGGGCTACAACCAAGAAGCGTTTCAGCATGAGATCCTCCATTGGGGACACTTGGAACGTGAGGCTGGCGACCGATGAAACGCCAGCCTGCGCAAAAGTGAGAGATCGAGTTTAGAAGTCGAGCCGCACCGCTAGCTGTCCTGTCCGGTTGCCGCCTAAACCCTGAGGCAGAACAGAACTAAGGACGCCAAAGGTCGAAGAGTAGCTGTAGTTCAGAGCCGGGGGCGCAAAGTTCGAATGGTTGATTACGTTGGTATACGTGGCCTCAAAGCGGAGGCGGTAATTGTCTCCGAAGGAAACCTGCTTGGCGAGGCCGGCGTTCACGTTGATCTCGCCAGGGCCTTGCAATATCCCCACGCCGCAGGTGCCGAAACGTCCGGCGTTGTTGGGCGGCAACGCAAAGGCGTTGAGGTTGTAATAGGCCCCAGAGGACTGGTTCGCGGTTGCATTGCCCACGCAATCGGGACGCGCAATGGCGCCGCCCAGATATCGCTCGTTGTTCAAATCGGTATTCGATTGATCTGCGGTGGCATTCATCGTGGGCGTTAGCCACTCGCCGGTTTGCAGCAGCGTAACGGTGCTCAGATCCCAGCTTCCCAATACGCCGTTCAGAACCTTGTTCTCACGGGCCCAGTGCCGCTTGGGTCCATAGGGTAGCAGGTAGGTGCCGGTCAGCAGAAAGCGCTGCCGCGGCGTTCCCACCACGTTGCCGCGGTCGGAGCGGAGATTGAACCGGTTGGCGATTTCCACGGCGTAGGGTTCTTCGCCGGCAAAGACAGACGGCGCGTCGGAGCCTTGTGCGTCGCTGATGTTCTTCGCAAAGGTGTAATTCCCCAGAAACGACAATCCGAAGGAAGTTCTGTGTTGAATCTCGGCTATACCCGATTCATAATTTGCGTTGCCGGTGCTTCGCGCATACATCAGCATGGCGAAGTTTTGATAGGGCGAGCGCGGGTCAGCCCACCCGTTGACGGGATTGTACGGTGTCGTGCTCGCCGGAATCTGGTTCAGATCGACGGTGATGGGAAGATGCCAGGTTCCCTGGCCGACATAGCTGACACGGGCCGTTGTGTTCGCCGTTAGCGCCCGCTCCACGGTCAGGTTCCATTGCGCTGAGGTTGGGTCCTTGAAATTAGGATCGTTGCCCTCTTCAAACGAGCCTCCGCCCAGCGAGGGCGACGCGTTATAGGACGTTTGCGGAAACTGGAACCCGGGAACGCCATTGGTCACGGTGTTAGTAAAAGTGAGCAAGTCCGAGAGTCCCACCCCTGCATTGTTGAAGGACATGGGACCCAGAGTGGTTGCCGTGAAAAGACCAATGCCGGCGCGGATCACTGTCTTGTCATTGCTGAAGGGACGATATGCAAAGCTCACGCGCGGGTCAAGGTCGCGCGGCGGGGTGCGCCTGAGGCCTTGAGGAAGGTGGTCGCTGCTGGCCGATACCTCGTTGGTGCATGCGAGCGCGGTGTTGACGTTCGGAAGCGCGCATCCATTGAACGACTCCATAACTCCGGTAGAGATCTCGGTCAGGAGCGGACTGTTCGCCACCGTGGGAAAGAACTTGTCCGGGACCACAATGCTGCCGAGCGGGCCGTCTGAGGGGTCGAAGCTCGCCAGGTCGCCCGTAGATTCAATAAACGCCGGAAGGTACTCCCACCGTAGTCCGAAATTGATCGTCAGATGAGGATTGACCTGCCATTCGTCCTGGCCGTAAAGGCCCCAGTGCCAGGAGTAGGCGTTGATTTGCGGGCTGGTGATGGCGAAGAACGTCTGCGGCATGCCGAGGAGAAAGTCGGCAAACGAGTAATGCGTGATGGAGCCGTTGAAAGTGAAGTCGCCATAGTCGTCCGACGGCGCATAGAACATGGGGGCGTTGTACAGCTCTCGGCGCACATCCAATCCGAACCGAAGCGTGTGCCGGCCGAGGATGCGGGTGAGATTGTCGGTAAATTGCGTGTTTCCAGAGATTGTGGTCCCGACCCTGCCCTGGCCGATCGGGGTTATGGTGCCATCGCTGAATGAGAATGTCGGGAAGGCTTCGCCCGTTGGATGCGAGGCCAGATTGATCCCGTTATTCAGGACCAGGCCGAGCTGTGAAATGGCGTTCGCGCCTTCAATCGGGAAGGCCTCATTTTCGTTGAAGTGGGTCAAGCCGAAGCGGAACTCATTGAGCAGGGTGGGACTGAAGACGTAGTTATAGGAGATGGTGAGGCTGAGGTTTTGCTCGTTAGCCTGATCGTTGGGCAGAAAGTTGTTTGCAGCCGAAATGACGGTGTCGTCATTATCTTCTTTGAAGAAAACGTGTTTCCAGCTGAAGCGTCCGTAGACCTGCTGCTTCGCCGTGAGAACCTGATCGATACGCACATCCACTCCATCCGAGTTCGACGGGATGGGAACCAGCGTCTGGTAGTTATAGGCCGGGTTGATTAGATTCTGATTCGTATTGGGCAGCGGATAGTATTTCAGTACGTTATTCGCCACAGGATTGATGCAATCCACGGAGTTGGTACAGGGGTTCCCTGGGCCGCCCGGAATGACGTTGTTCGGATAGGGATTGCCGGTGAAGGGGTCGAGAGCGGGGCCGGGAGATCCCGGGACCGCGGCCATGGCGCTCAAATCGCCGCCTCTCTCCGCCTGCGTTGGGACGAGGAGCATCTCGGGAGCCGACGTGGTCTTGCGATTGCCCTCATAGTCCGCAAAGAAGAAGGTATTCTTGTGTTTGCCGTTCCATAGGCGCGGAATTATGAGCGGCCCGCCAAGACTGCCTCCGAACGTGTTGAAATTCTTGGGAGCCTTGGACGTGAAGCTGTGGATCGTGGAGTCCAGGGCGTCGTTCTGAAAATACTCGAACGCACTGCCATGCCATTGGGTGGTCCCGCTCTTGGTTGTAAAGGTCACGTCGCCGATCTGCGCGAATTCGGCATTGTTGTTGAACGCCGTAACCTTGGTCTCGGAAATTCCCTCCTGCGAGGGGTAAGCGTCATGGAGAGCGCCGTTCGCCCGCACGTTGGCTGTGGATATGCCATCCACGGAAAAGCCCGTCTGGGCCGACGTGGCGCCGCCCACCGAGATATTCCCCTGGCTGTCGCTCACCACGCTTGGGGAAAGCGCCAGTCCCGCCAGCGGACTGCTCGATACCGCCCTCGAGTTCATCGGCAACTGCGTCAGCTCCTCGTTGGACACGGTACTGCCGATGGTTCCGTTCTCGGTATTGATTTGCTCTCCTCCCGCATTCACCTCCACGGTCTGCGTCTGCCCTGTGATCCCGAAGCTCAGCGTGATGCGCAGATCCTGCCGCGCTTCAAGCGCCACCTGCGGCGCCTTGGCACCGCTAAACCCCGTCGCTTGTCCAAGCACCTGGTAGCGGCCTGGTTTCAGGTTCTCGAACTCGAACCCGCCGTCGCTACCCGCGATCGCCTTGTGCTCGCTATTGTCGTCCAGTCCCGCAAGCGTAATCGCTGCCCCCGGAATGGCTGCCCCGGTTGAGTCCTGGGCCGTTCCCCGCAAACTGCCGAACGTGGATTGAGCGCCCAACCTTCCGCTAGCCATGCAGGCCAACGATACAAATAGAATCAGCCAACAAAACCGGTTGCATTGCCCTGCCTGCTTGCGGCCCGTGCGCTCACCCGAGCGCTCCTGACCGCGCTTCGCGGTTCTTTGCCGTACTTGGTTGAGCATCGCCATGCGCTTCAAATGAATGAGCAGCAGTGTGCGTGCGGTGATCGATTCGCAATGAGTCGCCGATCCATTCGTAACCATGAAATGACCTCCAGTTATTCCGGGGAGAAGCTCCGGTTAGCCACAGTACACAATGGAATTCGATAATTTTTCGTAAAGGTGAGCCCAATCCATGGAAACTCTTTATAAATCTTTCGGCCACTCGATTCGATAGCATCGATGTCGTCTCTTGACCATGACATGAAGGTTGAATGAGGATCACATCAACCTAAACTTACTTGGTAACACCCCTATAAATTCAAAAAGGCCTGCGGCAGTCATATGCGGGCCCTTCATGAATTCGTCACGCCGCGCTTATGAAGAGCCGGAAGCCCAGTCTCGCCGTTAAGGAATCCAGGAAGAAACAAGATTTCGCCCCGGCCATACGGGACGGGGTGGATGCAAGGTGGAACGCTAACCCAGGGTTGTCCGCCGCGGCGGACTCCACCCTGGGCTATTTTCGTATCCTCCCTGCCGGGAGGATTGACGCCGAGGCAGCCAGTTTCAAACTTCGCACGTCGGCAACGCCGTTGGGGCACTGATAAGAAACAAACCCTCGACTATGCAGCTCCATAGGAATCAAAAGACGAAGATTTAGCCTTGACGCTTCGGCACTTTTGAGAGTTGACCCAGGTCTGCTTTCGAGAATTGATCCCCTGCTCTGTAATCGAGATTGCAACTGAGGATCTCCGCAAGGCGTGGGGATGATGGTTCATCATGCCTTTGGCCCGGAAGCTTTCTTGTTGCATCTGCCATCGCTGCTTCCGTCCCGGCAATCGAGTTGGCTCCCGGCAATGGGCTTGCAGTAAGCCGGAGTACCGGGCCTTGCGTCGGCGGAAGAAGCAGGCGTCATGGCGAGCGCGGAATCAGGATTGCTTTCGAGGTCGGCGGATCCAGGCGCGCGGGGCAGTTGAGCAGACGCCGAAACCGCTTCACTTACCCCCCCCTCAAGCCGACTTCCCTGGGACATCGCGCAATCCGAGCTCGGTGTGCAAGGTACTGATGTCATGGCATTATGGGCGCACTACTAACGCACTCCGCGCAATCCCTGATGCGACCTGGTGCAGATTGAAGTTGTGCAAGGGAAGCAAGGGATGCAGCTGGAATTTCAACAACTAAGGCTGAGAAGACGGCCATGGACAAACCACCATCCGGCCGCGAAGACTAAGTGCGCAAGGTTCTCGAAGCCTATCGCAATACGCCCGGGACCTGCGGCAATCTGCGCCGGCCGGACCGCTTGCTGGCCGTCCAGCTCTATCAACGCGGCGGCCCCTTGAACCAGGTCGAGAACGCTCTCGTGCTGGCCGCCGTACGCCGCTTGATCCGGCCTGCCGACGCTCCACCGCCGACTACCGTGGCATAATTGCGCACTCCTTGGGCACCTTTTTATTGAAGTCGTCGCCGGCGTACTGGCTGTCCGTGAGGAGGCAGTTACTTCTAAGTAAATAAAGCGCTAATCAAAGCTCCGAGGAATCGAATAATAGAATTTTTTGCTTGCATTTCGAGTCTTGGTTTATGTACAGTGCGTGGAAGCTTGTATTCCCCGTTCTTCCCTTTTCTTGAATGCCAAGATTCGCGACAGGGAATCACTGTTCGTAATGCTCTTTGCTGGCGAAACAGTAGTCCCGTTGACAGGCGTTGGGTTCGCCACTCCGGGTTTTACAGAATCTGAAAGTTGTTGGAGATTTGACGCAGCCTTTGCCGATCCGCAATCTGTCGTTGCTTCCGGGCGTTCCTGCTGCCTCGACGCGGGCCGGGTTCACCCTGAAGGCGCGTGCCGTGCGGGCATCCTTTGCGGCAATCTGCCGCCAGGCTGCTTCGCGCCTCCGACCGGCTCGAGTCTTGCCGCTGGTGTTCAGCGTACCAGGCAGAGGCGGGGTAAGCCATGCCTGCCGGCCTCCCGTTCTCGGTGATTTGTTGGCGGCTCAGCTGAGGATAGCGCCCAAGACCAACCGAACGCATTTTCGCAAGCCACTGATTGCAAAGGACATAGAAGCATTCATATCTTGTCAGGTTTATTCAGAGCGGATTTCAGGACTTTTTTGCAAAGCTATGCGACTTTGGTCACGTATTGATCCAAGGCCGCCGTGCGGAACAGCTCTTCAGGTTGAGCGTGCTTTCGCCTCCATCACCCTTGAGAACATTGATTTTCCCGTGAGAGGTTAAGAAAATGCAACATCGCAACTACCCCGGATTGGCAAACGTGGCCGCGGTTCTGGCCTGTTTGCTTGTTGTCACAGCGTTCGTGGCCGGCTCATGGAAAGCCGGAGCCCAAACCTCAAACGCCGCCCAAAGTTCCGTGTTGTCTGGAGGTTTGGTAACCCTTGCCAACCACATGCCGGCAAAGGTGCTGGATGGGACGGCCATCCGGGTCAGCCATTACAACCCTGATCAGAAACTGCGCATTGTGCTGACTATTCAGCCGCCGCACATGGCTGAAGAAGAGCAGTTCATCAAGGAACTGGTAACCAAGGGCTCGCCCAACTTCCACAAGTTCCTGACTCTGGAACAGTGGAACACGCGCTTCGCCCCTTCCGTCGAGGATGAGCAGGCGGTTGCGGACTGGGCTCAGAGCGTTGGCCTGACCGTGACGAAACGCTATTCCGATCGCCTGATCGTGGACGTGGAAGGAACGGCCGGCACGATTGAGAAGGCGTTCGGCGTGACCATCAACAACTACCAGGTTGGCGATGAAGTGGACTTTTCCAACGACCGCGACCCGGTCATCCCCGCCAATCTCTCCGGTATTCTGCGCGCCGTGACGGGCCTCAGCAATATTGAGAGGCCCCACAGGATTGGGTCCTCCCATGCGACGATAAAGGGTGCAGACTATGTTCCCGGCCCGGCGATCTCTGAGGCTGGAAGCGCGCATGGCGCTGGCGACCCGACGAAAGCTCCGTGGGCTCGGCGCACTGCGATGACGTCGCGGGCCGCGGCGAAGAATGAGAGCGGGTCGCCTACCAAACCGAACGCCAATGACAACTATCCCCTGGATTATATGAGCGGCACTTACGCCATGGATCCGGACAACGTTCAAAGTTCTAACGGCTACGACTATAACGCTCTGCAGAAGTTGAGCTACTGCTGCAACCAGCCGGGCGACTCTACGGGCTCACCCCCTGAATCCTCGATTGCACTCGTCGGATACGGAGGATTCCTCGTCTCCGACGTTAACACATTCTTCGGGAAGTATGGGATGGCATACAACCTCACCTGGTACTGCATCGATGGATCGCCTTGCCCGGGTAATGACGGTGAAGCCCCCCTGGATGTCGAGTACTCGGGCGCAATGTCCAACAGCTACGGCTCTCTATATGACACCGCGCACATCTATGAATACGAAATGACAAACGGCTACTACACCACGTACGAGGACGCTTTCAACGACATTGTCAGCGACGGCCATGCCAAGGTGGTTTCAACCAGCTACGGATGGGAAGAAAACGTGGGATTCTCGGGCTCGGTGGCAACCGGGACCATGCATCCCATCTTCAACACCATGGTGGGCACGGGCATTACGCTGATCGCCGCCTCTGGCGATAACGGCGCGAGCGATGGCTGCGGGGACGCGACCGCAGTGGATTACCCCTCCTCCGATCCCGATTTCATTGCGGCGGGCGGCACGCAACTGAACATGTATACCAACGGAATCTTCTACAGTGAAACCGCCTGGCAGGGCGAAAACTGGACAGGCGGGACCAACGACAACAACGGCGCGTGCGCCAATAACCATGGCGGCAGCACCGGCGGAGTAAGCGTCCTGTTTGCTGCGCCCGCCTGGCAGGTCAGCACAACGAATTCCACCTACCCGACCGGCGTAGTATCTCCCTTCTACTTGTGGAAAGACGGCTCGGAATACGTAGAAACCGGCAACGGGAACCGCATGGTGCCCGACATTGCGCTGACGGCAAACCCGGATGTCCTGGGTCAGTGGTACGTCTCCGGCGGGACATGGCAGGATGAAGGCGGCACCAGCATTGTGGCGCCTGAGCTGGCCGGCTTCTTCGCCCAGGAAAACTCCTACCTGGACTACATTGGCGACGCGTGCGGAGGAAGCGGCACCTCGGCTTGCTCTCCGGTTGGCAACGCGGCTCCGTTCTTCTATTACAACGCCATTGATGGCGCGCCGCACAACCCCTTTTACGACATGACCAGCGGCTGCAACGACAATGACGTTACGGCGGCTTACCATCTGTACTATTACTGCGCCTATGCCGGCTACGACCCGATTACCGGCTGGGGCTCGGCCAACATGATGCAGCTGGCCTGGGGCATCAACTGGGAAATCATTCCAGGAGATGGCGCCCCCTCGCTCTCCTTCGGCGGGCCGACCATTGGCACCTGGTACAACACCGACCAGATTGTCGATTGGGACCTGACCGACGGAACCAGCAACGGTTATACGGCACCCGGCGTCGCCGGATTCACGCTGGGCTGGGACACCATCCCGTCCGACTCGTATACTGAGCCGCACGGCGGCGATGGAGACACGTTCTACACCGGTCCGGCGTACACATACTCCACCTTCGGGTGTGGGGACAATAACGGCACCTATTGCGAAGCCGCATCCGGTCAGGGCTGCCACACAGTCTATGTCAGAGGCTGGGACAACCAGGGCATCACCACCAACGGTTCTTACGGGCCGGTCTGCTTCGACTCGGTCCCTCCCACCATCACCGCCTCCACCAACCCGGCGACGTCCGCTAGCGTTTGGGTCAACACGTCCGTCGTCGTCACGTTGACGGCAACCGATCCCGGCGGCAGCAACGCATCGGGCATCTACAGGACGTACTATGCGATCAATACGGGTGCGTGCTACCCCGGAAACCTCGGCGCATGCACCATCTACACCGGCCCGTTTACCGTCTCCGGTCAGCAGCAAAGCTACATCTACTACTTCACCGAGGACAATGCCGGCAACTTCTCCACCGAGCCTTATATATGGGTCAGCATCGACCTGAGCTCGCCGGTTACCACGGCAACTCTGAGCGGAACCAAGGTTGGCGCCGACTATGATCCATCCGCAACGGTGACCCTCAGCGCCACCGACACCGGCGGCAGCGGCGTCGCGATCACCTACTACCAACTCGATGGCGGAGCGACAATCACCTATTCCGCCCCCTTCACCGTCTCAACGGGCGGCAACCATTCCGTCAAGTACTGGAGCGTGGATAACGCGGGCAACACTGAGACCAAAAAGACGACAACCTTCACGGTTGCCCTCCCCGCAGCTCTTACCACTCCCACGCCTGGCAGCACGTTTACCGGCTCCAGCGTGACCTTCACATGGACGCCCGGGAGCGCGATCACAGCGTACGAACTGAATCTGGGAACAACCGGAGTGGGCTCGTACAACCTGTACAACTCGGGTATTACGACAGCAACCACTAAGACCGTAACTGTGCCCACATGGGGAGTAACGGTGTACGCCCGTCTGTGGTGGGAAATCAGCGGAGTCTGGCAGTCTGCCGACTACACCTACACCGAATCGGGCACACCGGTGCCTCCGGTGCTCACCACTCCCGCGCCGGGCA
>PLGM01000039.1 GCA_003139795.1 Acidobacteriaceae bacterium
TTCACTTTGTCTTGGGTGTTCACGCTCTTCTCCCGTGTTCCAAATTGCGATCGTCAAAGACTTCACCTGGCCACGCATTGCGCAGAAGGCTTTGTGTTAGGGCTTCGCCCAGGAAGAGACGAAGCAATCCAAGTAAGCGGGCGATGAGAATGATTCCTCCATCGCCGGCGGGATCGTTGTCAATCTCGAATTGCGTCTCAATATTGCCCAGACCCTGTAAAGATCCGTCCGCTGCAATCCGCGCTGCGCAAAGAGTAGGTGTTTCCGTTCTGGACAGCGTCAATGCACGAGAGGCTAGCGAATGAAATCCGGTAGTTCCAACAAACTCACCGAGACACTGGCGAAGCTTCTCATAGACGCGAACGGTCGGCGACTCCATAGGTTCGGAGGTCTTGTCGGCGCCGGCTTCATAAGTGAGAAGACGATGAGCCAAATCTCGCATTCCTGGGGTAGCCGTCATGTTCAAACCAGCTTCGTTCAAGGTTGAAGAATTCAATTGCCGTTTTACTCTTTGCAAGAGCGGCAAGGCAGCGATTCTGTTGTTTCTTGGAGCGCCCTCTGGGTGGGGTGTTCGATATCCAGAGCCGCGTTGGATGTAGCGCTGGCGGAACTCAATTCATGTAGCGATTCGTTTGCAAGTTGGGAGCCTCTTCCTGCGGGCCGCCAGCCTTGCTTCGGATGAGCGTGAAAACGTCCAAAACAGACGCAATACTGCTAATGTTCCCCGCAACACTCACGAGCCCATCTTCCATGCCGGGATGCCTGTCTGCGAGAGCTTCAATGCGTTGGCCAACATTTCTCAGGCGATCAATTTCCAGCAGAAGATCCTCGAAAGCCGCTGCCATTACCGGTCCATCGGCCGCCGAAGTTATCGTGTCCTCTATCGTTCTGGCCGACACTGGATTGACTTCAACCTGAAGGCGTAAATCTTCGATCAAGCGCAGTGTTGTCGCCTCGCCAAGGAAGGTAAGAAACAGCCCAAGCAATTGCGCAATCAAAATAATTCCGGCCTCTCCATCCTCGTCCGGGTCCGTCTGAGATTCAACTTCGTCGAGACCGCGCAAGCCCCCATTCGCTGTAACCTGCACCGCGCCGAGCCGCGGTGATTGCGACTTGGCCAGGGCCAGGGCACGGGAAGCGAGCGCATGAAAACCGTCAACTCCCACGGGTGACGCGAGTTGCCGGCGCAGCCTCTCGTAGACGCGCACAGTTGCAGGTTCGGGATGCAGAGAGGTCGAGTTTGCATCGGCCTCGCTGGCAATGAGGCTGCGCGCCAAATCACGCGTCTTGTTTGGAGGAAGCATCGGTTCCGTTCTTTCTAAGCACGCTGCGCTTCGCCTTGTAAAGTGAAGCGGCTGTCGCAATGATACGCTCAAGCCGATTGCTCTCGCAGTGGGATTCCCGGCGCGCTTCTTCAGACCCTGTTTTGGCTTACGTCATTCAAAATACTCGAAATACCCCCAAAAAAGGTGAGCAAGAAAGAACAGCACTCCTCCAAACGGCGTATAGTTGGGCTGAAGAGCCGGGACGCTATACATCCAGCCGATAATCCTTTGCATAGCGCGCAGCTGCTTTGGTCACCACGTGGCTCTGTGGTAGAACCCCGTTCAGTGGTCATCCTGCAAGGGGCGCAATAGGAAAGAAGCCGTGCAATGGTTGAACCTGAAAAGCCCGGATTCGACACCAACGCCTTTCTTGCCCACGCTGGCCTCGGGCGAAGAATCATCCAATTTGCGTCAAAGGATTCTTTCTTTTCGCAGGGAGATTCGGCAGACTCGATTTTTTATCTTCAGAATGGCCGCGCAAAGGTCACAGTTGTTTCAACCAGCGGGAAGGAAGCTACCATCACACTCCTGGCCGCAGGTGATTTTGTGGGAGAAGAGGCACTTGCGGCGATGCCTGGATTGCGTTTGGCCACAGCCACTGCAATTACGGCCTGCACCGCTCTAAGAATCACCCGCGGAGAAATGATCCATGTAATGCATGAGGAGCACAGTCTTTCAGACCACTTCTTGAAGTTCCTGCTGGAGCGCAGCATGCGCGTTCAAGCAGACTTGGTGGATCAGCTTTTCAACTCCAGTGAAAAGCGTCTTGCGAGGATTCTGCTGTTGATGGCGGAATTCGGCAAGCCGGGCGAGCCGGAAAAGTTTATCCCCAAGATTTCGCAGGAGACCTTGGCGGAGATGATCGGCACGACACGCTCCCGTGTCAGCTTCTTCATGAATCGATTTCGTAAGCTGGGGTTTATCGAATACAACGAGCGCATCAAGGTTCACAGGTCACTGTTGAATGCGGTCTTGCTTGATCAAGTGTCCGAGCGTAATCGCGAGAGGCCAATCGGCTCCACCAGTCCACGAAGTGCCTCAAAGGCAAGCCGTCTGCGGTGAATGTAGTTCACCGCCCGCGGCATCGAATCGGCATCAGCTTTTTAGGACCTACGCCAGACCACGCTTCCGGATCGGCGATCCCGTAGGCGCAGACTTGGGAATTCCGCGTACCGCTTGAACTCTCTTCTATTGCCAGGCTTGAATCTTCGTCGCACCGACGGCTCGTGGGTTCCGCAAGCATCCCAGCAAACGAGTCCCGGCTGGATGACCCGGCCTGGCGATCACGAACCCCACAGAGCGATCTGGGTAAGCCTGGGGCTCCCGGTTTCGAATACAAACCAGAACGAAGTGTGCAAGATTGAGCAGCCGACGTTGCGCGGGCCGCCGCATCCTTATCGCAATTCGCTGAGAAATCCTTCGGGCGCGCGAAACTGTCAATGACATGGTGATTGAGATGGAAGATCCTCGGTGCAAGATTGTGGCGATTGAGATGGACGAGTCTCGGTGCAGGAACTCGGTTAATGGTGTGGTGATCGAGATTGAAGACTTTCGCTGCAAGAGCCTGATCGATCGAGTGGTGCTTGAGGTCGAAGACGCCCGATGCAATCGCATGGCGATTAAAATGGAAGACCCTCGGTGCAAGAGTCTGCTCATGACCTGGTGATTGAGACGACAAATGGATCACCGAGCCCCGTACATCNNAACAACTACTTTTAGATCCTATGGCGCGATCAGTCTCGAAAAGGCGAGTGTTCCCCCGTTCCAGCAAGCGCAAGATCCTCGGTTCACGCAGCCAGCCCAATGCGCTCAACGAGTCGCTCCGTCGTTCTTTCCTCGTTTCGCTCGGTTGGACCACCGAGACCCGCGACCTATCAGGCAACAGTGCTTCCCAGAAACACGGACCATCTCAATCACTTGAGTCAGTGGCGGACTGACAGTCTTGCGGAATCCGCTGGACAATCTGGTGCCTGTTTTGGTGCCTGTTCGTACCGAGATTCGGTTCATTTCTATGCAGCATCATGCAATCTAATGTGATGGAGCATCTGCTGTATATAAAAGGGTTATGCTGGTTCCGGCGAAAATGTGCAAGACCCTGCAATATGCCGAAAAACAGACTCAAAATCCGCCGA